>NZ_JBEWTB010000002.1:2370000-2575000 GCF_040549045.1 Endozoicomonas sp. NE40
TCTCATCGATAGGATCACCCAGAACGTCCATAATGCGTCCCAGGGTTTCTTTACCCACTGGCACCTGAATCGGAGCGCCAGTGTTATTGACAGCCAGCCCACGGGAGACCCCTTCAGTGGAACCCATAGCAATGGAACGCACAATACCGTCGCCCAGCTGCTGCTGAACTTCCAGAACCAGACTTTTTTCGTCCACTGTCAAAGCATCATACACTTTGGGAACACTTTCCCTTGGAAATTCGACGTCGATGACGGCGCCGATTATTTGTACGATACGACCGCTACTCATAACCTACCCTCTACCTTTTTCTTTTTTACAGCCGTGCGCTACAGACAGCAGCGCTTTAAACGGCCGCGGCGCCGCTCACGATTTCTGACAATTCCTGTGTGATCGCTGCCTGACGAGCCTTGTTGTAAACCAGTTGCAAATCGTCAATCAGGTTTCCGGCGTTATCGGTAGCACTCTTCATAGCGACCATTCGGGCCGCCTGTTCACAGGCATTATTTTCTACCACAGCCTGAAAGACCTGGGATTCGATATAACGCACCAGCAAACCATCCAGCAAAGCTTTAGCATCGGGTTCGTAGATGTAGTCCCAGGGCTTCTTCAGTGAATCATCGTCGTCTGCCACCAGAGGCAGCAATTGCAAGGACGTCGGTTTTTGCGTCATGGTGTTCACGAATTCACTGTGTACCACGAACAAACGATCAATCTTGCCTTCCTCATAACTGTCGAGCATCACCTTTACGCCACCAATCAGGTCGGCAATATTGGGTGAGTCGCCAATGTGGGTCATAGCTGCCACAACGTTGCCGCCATAGCTGCGAAAGAACGACACTGCCTTGCTGCCGATCAGGCAAAGGTCAATCTCAACGCCTTTGTCTTTCCAGCCACTCATTTCAGAAACGGCTTTCTTGAACAGGTTGATGTTAAGACCACCACACAAACCACGATCTGTTGAAACGATAATGAAACCAACCCGCTTCACTTCCCGCTCAAACATATAAGTGTGCTTGTACTCGGCATTAGCGTGAGCAACATGCCCGACAACCTGACGGATACGTTCAGCATAGGGGCGGCTGGTTTCACGCCGGTCCTGTGCTTTACGCATTTTGCTCGCTGCCACCATTTCCATGGCGCTGGTGATCTTCTGCGTACTTTTAATGGACGATATCTGCGTCCTAATCTCTTTTGCGCCTGCCATTTTCAGTCCTCAAGCCAGCTACCGTTACCAGAAGCTGGCTTTGATACACAGATGTTTACCAGGTCTGGGTGGCCTTGAACTTTTCAATGGCTTCCTTGATACCTGCCTGAATGTCGTCGTTGTAGTCTCCGGTTTCATTCACTCTGGAGATCAACTCACTGTATTCAGCCCTGGCAAAACTGAGCAGAGCAGCTTCGAAATCACCAATCTTGTTCAGGGCAACATCTTCCAGATAGCCATGTTCTGCCGCATAAATAACAAGCCCCATTTCCGCCACTGACAACGGTTCATACTGCTTCTGTTTCATCAGCTCAGTCACACGCTGACCGTGTTCAAGCTGTTTACGTGTCGCTTCATCAAGATCGGAAGCGAACTGGGCAAATGCCTGAAGTTCGCGATACTGAGCCAGTGCCAAACGAATACCGCCACCCAGTTTCTTGATAATCTTGGTTTGTGCCGCACCACCTACCCGGGATACCGATACGCCAGCGTTCATCGCCGGACGAATACCCGCGTTGAACAGATCGGTTTCAAGGAAAATCTGACCATCGGTAATAGAAATAACGTTGGTAGGTACAAAGGCCGATACGTCACCCGCCTGAGTTTCAATGATGGGCAGAGCCGTTAATGAACCGGTCTGGCCTTTAACTTCGCCATCGGTAATTTTTTCTACGTAGTCAGCATTAACACGGGCAGCACGTTCCAGCAGACGGGAGTGGAGATAAAAAACGTCACCGGGATAAGCTTCACGACCGGGAGGACGACGCAGCAACAGGGATATCTGCCGGTATGCCCAAGCCTGCTTGGTTAAATCATCATAAACAATCAGGGCATCTTCACCGCGATCACGGAAGTACTCGCCCATGGAACAACCACCAAAAGGCGCAAGGAACTGCATCGCAGCCGGATCAGCAGCACCGGCAGCCACAACAATGGTGTGTTCCATCGCACCGTGTTCTTCAAGCTTGCGTACAACGTTGGCAATGGTGGATTGCTTCTGGCCGATGGCGACATAGACACACTTAATGCCTGTGCCTTTCTGGTTGATGATGGCATCAACGGCCAAGGCGGTTTTACCAGTCTGGCGGTCACCAATGACCAGCTCACGCTGACCACGCCCAATGGGTACCATTGAGTCAACGGACTTGTATCCGGTCTGTACCGGTTCATCCACCGACTGACGGGCAATAACCCCCGGTGCGACCTTTTCAATGGGTGAGCTTGCAGAGGCTTCCAGAGGCCCTTTGCCATCAACCGGATTACCCAGTGCATCCACCACACGACCCAGCAGTTCTCTGCCCACCGGAACTTCGAGAATTCGACCTGTACACTGGACACTCTGACCCTCAGCCAGATGACCGTAGTCGCCTAAAACAACAGCACCTACGGAGTCCTGTTCCAGGTTGAGAGCCATGCCGTATACGCCACCGGAGAATTTGATCATCTCCCCGTACATAACGTCGGCCAGACCATGGATTCGAACGATACCGTCGGTCACGCTGACAATGGTACCTTCGTTTTGTGCTTCACTGGACACATCAAGTTGCGCAATGCGGCTTTTGATGATGTCACTGACCTCGGAAGGATTCAGTTGCATAGCTTACCTGCCAAATTTGTAGCTATTGAAAACAGCCTTGAGCTGGAAAAGCCTGAGCTGATAAATAGCTAAAAAATAACTATGAAATCATTGCATCAGCCAACTTGGTCAAGCGGGTACGAACACTGCCATCGATCACAAGATCGCCAGCTTTTACAATCACCCCACCCACCAGTTCGCTGTCTATTTGTGTGTGCATCCGGACACTTCGCCCCAGACGCTGCTCAACTTTCTTAGCGATCTTCTCTTCCTGAGATTCCGTCAGAGGGAACGCTGAAGTTACGACTACATCCTGATAACTCTGATCTTGTGATTTCATCTGCTCGAACAGCGCATCAATATGCGGCAGCAGAGAAATACGTTTTTTATTGGTAAGAATTCTGATGTAATTTTCGACTTCAACCGTAAGGCTGCCTTCACACAACTGGATAAAGGCCCCTGCCTTCATGTCACCGTTTGTCGACGGATCTTTCAGTATCCGGTCAACGGCCTCACGCCTGGACACACTGGCACAGAGTGTCAGCATCTGAGACCACTCATCCAGCTGGTCAAGCTCCTTGGCCAGTTTGAATGCGGCTTTAGCGTAGGGACGGGCGCATGTGGTCAATTCCATGGATAACCCTCTTTATAGTTCCGCAACCAGGTCATCAACCAGACGGCTGTTGGCGGACTCATCCAGATTTTCACCAAGAATCCGTTCAGCTCCGGCGACAGCAAGAACCGCTACCTGGGCGCGTAATGTTTCACGAGCCCGGTTGAGTTCCTGTTCGATATCAGCCTGGGCTGCTGCTTTCACTCTTTCAGCTTCTTCTCTGGCCTGCTCTTTGGCTTCATCAACAATCTGCCCTGCACGCTTGTTGGCAAGATCAATGATTTCCTGGGCCTGCTCACGCGCACCCTGAAGCTGTTCAGTGACTTTCAGTTGTGCAACTTCCAGCTCCTCGTTGCCACGGGCGGCGGCAGCCAGACCATCAGCAATTTCTTTTTTCCGGGTGTTCAGAATCTGCATAATGGGTGGCCACACATACTTCATGCAGAACCAGACAAACACCGCAAACGCAATTGACTGACCAATAATGGTCGCATTTATATTCATGCAAACTCCTGTGCTCCAGTTGTTTCAAAAGATGTTTCAAATCAACCCGCACTGTTTTTTCTTATCAGCCTGAAACAACATCACCATCAAGGTTCCTGCTCAAACTGTTTGGCTCCCAGTAAGCCGGCTGTACTGCTTAAACCTTCTAGCCGGGTCTTTGAATCAGCTTACTGCAACTGCCAGATACAAGGTGCTGCTGATTATTGAGCACCTATTGAACGAGAGCCACAAACGGATTAGCAAAGGTGAAGAACAGAGCGATACCCACACCAATCATGGTCACGGCATCAAGCAGACCAGCTACGATGAACATTTTCACCTGCAGCATAGGTACCATTTCCGGTTGACGGGCTGCACCCTCAAGGAATTTCCCCCCCAGAATACCGAAGCCTATAGCGGTTCCCAATGCGCCAAAGCCAATCAACAGGGCAACTGCAACTGCGGTCAGACCTACTACCAAGTCCATATTTCCTCCCGACATTCGTCGTTTAGTATTACTTCTCGAGTTAAAGATTCGTTTTATGGTTTATAAACAAAGCAACACATACAGCCGTGAAGCTCCAGCTTGCAGAAGCCTGTCAGCCAGACTCCTAATGATCTTCATGGGCCATACTCAGATACACCACTGTCAGCATCATGAAGATAAATGCCTGCAGCGTGACCACCAGAATATGGAACACCGCCCAACCGAAATGCAGTGGCAACTGGAAGTAACCAATCATTGCAATCAGGATGAAGATCAACTCACCGGCATACATGTTGCCGAACAGTCGCAACGCCAGAGAAACAGGTTTTGCAATCAGGGTGACGAATTCCAGCACGAAGTTAATTGGAATCAGCAGCGCCTGAACCGCCTTATTCGGGCTATTGAATGGATGAAGTGTCAGCTCAGCAATAAAGCCACCAACACCTTTCATCTTGACAGAGTAGAAGATAATCATCGCAAAGACGGTAAGAGACAGTCCAAGCGTAATATTCGGGTCGGTGGAAGGTACAACCTTCATGTAAGGAATGCCCAGCAGGGTGGCAAGTCCAGGAATCCAGTCCACAGGCACCAGGTCCATCAGGTTCATAAAGAACACCCAGACAAAAATAGTCAGGGCCAGCGGCGCAATCAGGTTGCTCTTTCCGTGGAAGGTGTCTTTAACACTGCCGTCAATAAACTCAATGATGGTTTCAACCACATTCTGTAAGCCACTGGGGGTACCAGAGGTAGCACTTTTCGCGATTTTTCTGAACAGGAAAACAAAAATCCCGCCCAGAAATACCGACCAGAACAGACTGTCCAGATGAAATGCCCAGAAGCCCATTGCCTGCGCCTCATAGGCACTATGGGCAATAGTCCAGACAGGTTCAGCCAAAATAGAACCGTCAGCCCGTTCGAATCCGGCTGGCAGTTGGCCAAAGGTCAGATTCTGCAAATGGTGCTGAATATATTCAGAAGCAGTTGCTGCCATGGAGTTCCCCGTTAACCATCAAAAGCTAATCGTTCTTTACTGACGACGCCCGACCAGCAAAGGTGTAAACCAGTTAACCGCCTGAACCAGTACGAATGCGCCAAACAGCGACAGCGGCTCAACCGGTTTCACCAGAGTAAAAATCAGGACAAAAGCCAGCATGGTTAATGCAAACTTACCTGCTTCTCCCTGGTAAAAAGACCTGGCAATTTTTTGTGCAGCGTTTGCACCCCTGTAACGAAATGCCTTCCAGACCAGATAAGCATTAGGAATAGAGCACGCCAGCCCGCCCAGAAAAGCGGAAGTAGCATGGATAATTCCCATCGGTAACAAAAACAGGGACAAGCACAATGTAGTCAACAACTGGGCAAGCACAACCCGATGAACCGCAGGGCGGCGCAAATGCGGATAGCGGCTTACGTTACTGTATTTCCACGCCCTGACTTCAGACATAGAGTTCACTGCCCACTGGACTGTTATGCGTAAATAAAAGGTTACGCATTCTGGTTTGCACAATTCGGACACCGGCATTGATTATTTTTCGTTCACCGGTTATTGCAGGGTTTTCAACTGCAGCTTCTGGTCAGAAAAAACTCTCTTTCCGAAAGCCCGAATCACCTTAAGGGAGTTCAGTTATTAGTCTGATGCAACGTTTTTGTCTATTTTTTGTTACATCACACTGAATTTTTAGCGTTTTTTCTCTCCCCTAGCGGCGAGCAGTATAATGTGTAGAAGTACCTACATTCAACCGATAGATTAACAGTAATTAACTATTACTCTTCGAGGTAGAGCATCATCTACTTAGAAAACAGTACAAACAACACCCAACACGGTTACTTATTCATCATCAGAAAACAGGCTGAAAAATAAACGACATCTCTACAGCCCTTTATATATGCACATTAAATGCATGTTCAAATTTTTTTACATACTAAAGCCAGGCCTGTTTTTTTTGACCTGGCCCTGTCCGGCTAACCCTGTCAAAAAGTCAGTCAGTCTTGAGAGTGGATAGTATTTACTGCTGGCTCTCTCTTTTAGAAAGAATAAAGTCGGTTGTTTTTTGAACAACACCGCTGCGGTATTTATTCCGATTAAGCAGAAGATAGAAATACCTTTTAAGGGTAAGGTCCCTGACATTAATGATCGACAGCAGGCCACCATTTACTGCACGCCAGACGGCCAGCCTGGAAATGCACGCAATCCCCAAACCGTCCATAACGGCCTGTTTGATGGCTTCTGAGCGATTCAGGCTCATCAGTATTCTGGGGGTAACCAGCTGTGAAGCGATGACTTCATCAAACAGTTCCCGCGTACCAGAACCCGACTCTCTCAGAATCCAGCTCTCGTCTTTCAGGTCTTTAAGCCCAATATCCTCTTTGTTCGCCAGAGGGTGGTCCGGGTGCGCAATAATAACCAGCTCATCCTCCCGCCAGGTGTGAACATCGATATCCGGATGCAGACAAGTGCCTTCAACAACTGCCATATCAATATCCATAGCCACCAGGCTATTGACGATACTGCGCGTGTTATCAATCGTCAGTTCGGTGCGGATTCTGGGAAACTCTCTGGAAAAATCCCCAAGGATTCCGGGCATCAGATTGTTTCCAACCGTAGAGCTGGCACTGATTTTAAGAACGCCCTGCTCATAGCAGCTGCCATCAACAAACTGCTGCTCTATCTCTTTTGCCCGGTCAACCAGCTCACAGGCCATGGGCAGCAATGCACGACCAGCATCGTTTAAAGTCATGGATGCCCCCTGGTGTCGATCAAACAGCGATCCCAGGTGTTTTTCAAGCTCAGACAGCGCCATACTGGCCGCAGGCTGGGAAATAAACAGCAACTCGGCTGCAGCCGTTACCCTTCCACACTGCGCAACGGCCTTAAAAATCTCCAGCTGCCGCAAAGTGATATGCATATACTCTCTCCACTATCTCTGTTAACTGGTCACTTCAGGGATAAGAATCATTTATATCTCCCTGATTATTTATTGATTATTCAGGTCTACACTTAGTTCATATACTGCGCCCATAAATTGCCAAGGCAGTTTTCCTTTTTGTCTTTGTTAATAAGGAAAGGGCATGAAACATACTTCAATTAAATCCTGGGTGGAATTAAAGAAGCAGACTCCCGTCTTTGAGCAGATTGTTCATTTAAAAAGGCGTCAGAGAAATGCGACTTGCTGGAATCACATGTCCCTGTTTTTTCGCGAAGCGGATAAACATTTGAAGTGACTCCCCGCAGGGCTTTGCAGAATCGCCTGAGGCCCTGATATACCAGCATTCTGACAGGTAAACGAAGCCGTAACAATAATGAGCAAAAGGCTATCGCGCTTTACTTCCTGAATAAACAGGGTGTAAAGCCCGGCAGCTTTATAGCTTTCGGACTTTGACGTTACCGCAGAAGACTTAGCCGCAATTGATTGCGGCTTTTTTTGACTTTAGGAGCCGTACCCCACTCCAGCATAATCTGCCTTATCATCAGTCCCGTCCTTCCGAAACCACCTTCACACGTATGGTGATTGACTACCCCTCATTTAATCTAACCATAAAGACGACACTTATCGTTTTATTGTGACACCTGTCAAAGAGGCTTATCCAGAGATAAAGGCGTGCATATGATCACTTTCACCTCCTGATCATGGACGACTGTGTTGAGATGACAGACTCACTTCATATTGGAAAGCACTGATATTTGAAAAAAAGCCAAACCATTACTAAAAATATTGATGCAAATAATTATCATTTGTTTTTATGGTGTGAAATGAAAAAAAATCAGGCAGATGTCCAACAGCGACAGAGTCGTGTACTTAAACAACTGGCATTTCTAACTGCTTTGGCTGGTGCGCCCAACTGGAACAGTCAGGCTGAAGTCATTCAGCTTGATAACAGCAATTTTGTTCAATACCTGAATGCGGATCAACCGGTTAATGGTACCTACCAATTATCCGACAACATTGACCTTAGCCGATACGCCCCGTGGAAGCCGGTAGGGAATGCTTCTACACCACTAACTGTCACATTAGACGGCAATTATCGTATTATCTCCGGTTTGAACGTAGCAACCTCTTCTAATAACACAGCATCGGGACTGTTCGGAATGCTGCTGGACAGCCAGGTTCGACAGATCATACTCAGGCAACCGCAAGTCTCCAGTTCCGGTCCATCAAGTCCGACAGGCGCTCTGGTTGGTGAGCTGTGGCGGAGCCGGGTGGAAGAGATTGTCAACTTTAACGGAACGGTCACTACTACGGGTGATGTGAGTGACACCGGGGGAATTACGGGAAAAGCCCGGGATAACAGTGTTGTACGCAACACGATCAATACTGGCAGCATAACGGCAATAACAAAATCCAATGTGGCCGGTATCTCAGGATCAGCAGATCAACAATCCTCCGTTGCAAGCAACCTGAATGAAGTTAGTGATATGACGCATTTTAACGGAAAGGTGTATCTAACAGGAAAGGCGGGAAACCATACGCTTATCGGGCTCTATCTCCTTCATAATCAAATTTATTATTCTACAAAGGGTGCAAGATACGAAGAAGAGCTGGGGCAGCGTATCGTGATGTCACCAGATGGCAAAAAGCTGTATGTTGCCGGTGTCGGACGAGATGGGGGAAATCCCTATTCTGTGTTTGTTCGGCAGTAGTCACCTCATTTGGTGATGAAGGCGAGAGCATTGTCACCAACAATAAACCTGAAAAAAGCCAGCAGGATATTCTGGTTCATGGCGACTGGGTCTATGTTGCGACGGTCAGCCCTGAGGGGGAACAGTATTCAATCCGCAGGTTCGCAACGGATACAGGCCAGATGGACGGCGGTTTCATCATAGAGGATACCATCGATGAACCTGCAAGTTCGTCTGATTCATTTTCAATGGTGAGATTAACCGCCAGTGAAAACACCATTCGTACCCTCATTTACAACAGTGATGAGCAGTTCTCTGTAATCACCTATGAGGACGGACAGAAAATTAATCAGGGCAGCAGGAAATTTGACCACCTTGCTATGAACTTCATTC
Source organism: Endozoicomonas sp. NE40 (assembly GCF_040549045.1). Taxonomy (NCBI): domain Bacteria; kingdom Pseudomonadati; phylum Pseudomonadota; class Gammaproteobacteria; order Oceanospirillales; family Endozoicomonadaceae; genus Endozoicomonas; species Endozoicomonas lisbonensis. The sequence goes on from NZ_JBEWTB010000002.1 coordinate 2,379,376, forward strand.
ATCCGGTTATGGTTGGTGACAAAGCGTATCTGGCAGTTTTGTACCATGATAAATCCGCAGGTCGCAGCTCTGTCGTCTTTATGTTAGAAATTTCGCTGGATTCTCAAAGTTATCTGTCAGGGCAAACGACTGCCGTTGTCACATCGCCCAAAGGCCTGGCTGACTGGGTCATTCCGGTTGCTGTCGCAGCACCAGTGGTAGCAGTTGTTTCGATAATTACGATCATCCTGGTCGCCAAAAACAAGGGAAGGTCATTGCGTTTGCAAGGAGATATGGAAATGCAAGGAATGGCCCTGCTGGAGTAGTCACCTTTTTGAAGAACATAATGCCAGAGCTTGCTCCCGGAGTCGTTGCTGTCATTGCGTACAGGGCGACTCCGGGGATGCGGGAGACAGGGTTGTTCTCACGAAGGCGGGGATTCACCATGGACAGGGGATTTTCGCTGTGAGAGCGTTTGCAGATTTTCTACAATAAGCTAGTTTTCAGGGAGGATATTTAAGAGTTCAACTCATCCCTCAGTACAATAATGAAATCATTACATAATACGAAGCCAGACCGTTTTACATCGGGTTCAGAACACTTCTCTAATGTCTTTTATAGCTGGTTATATGGCTGCTTACTGATTATTCTGATTTTGCTTTCCCCTCCTGCACTGTCATACAACGTTTTTTTACAGGATGCAGCCGAATTCAGACCCGGGTCGGAGGAACATGACCACATACTCATGTCAGCTACCCCCCAAAGTTTAAATGTTGCCCATGTTAATGACAGCTCACTGGGCGCCCTGGTTAATATTTTATTCAATGACCTGAGACGAAGACTGGCCTCTTCTGAACAGACAAATCACAACCCTTCAACCTACCCGCTTGCCGAGCTTTACCCTGATCGTGAACGGCAACATGTTGTGTTCATGGATTTTTACAACAACTTTGGCGGCGTGGAGTTTGAAGTCGTTACTTGTGACAGGTTTGGAAATCACATCTCTTTCAACTTCGCAGAACTCCTTAACCACATGCGAGTTACGAACAATGTGTCCTTGTCTTCCCAGGATAACTTTGGCGTACCGGGACTGAATATTTTTAACGTCCTGATAAGGGAGGATGTGATGGGAAGTATTGTCAACATGCTTCAGAATCATTCTACTCAGAATACTGCCACCATCGAAGTTCCCGCATTCTTGCCGGTTGGACAACCCCCTTATTTTGATACCAGAACGTGGACATCCTATGTTGCTGCTTTCGGTCAGGGCGAGCAGCAAGGCAACCTGATTTACAGCGAATACCCAAGAGTGTTTGAAAGGGCTCCGGAACCGAGGCGTCAGGGGCTGCTGGTCAGAATACGTCATTTAAGTGCTGATGAAATGCAAACCCATCGACACAGAGGCAACATGACAAACCGCCTTTACAATGCGTTGACCGGTGGTTGGAATACGCTCTCCTCCTGGTTATTCGGCTCTGGCAACTCAAATACAGCCGACACCGGGGTTGACGACACAACCTTTGAATCAAATTTCGATGGAGATATAGCTTCATTACAAAAGTGGCTTACTCATCAAATAAGAGAAGTGAAATCCTGGGGTGGGCAACTGACCACTTTGAAGCACTGAGTCAACACCAGCCAGCAGACCCCCGAACAACATACGTCTCAAGCTCCGATAATGCTGAGTCATATTGGTAACGTCCAACAGCCTTTGAAAGCTTTCGGACTTTGATATAAACGAAGAAAGTTCAGCCACACTGCATCGCGACCTTAATTCTCAGTTTTAACGTGACGCTGGGTTTTACTTCTGGCTTTCTGCAACAGCCTGAATATATTCAAGCTGTTCAGAAATCGTAAATGCATTGGGCCGTTGAGCCTTGATCAGATCAATCACATTGTCCAGGGGCATACCCCGCTCCAGCATAATCTGACCGGCCATCAGTCCTGTTCTTCCCGAACCGCCCTTACAATGAATAGCTATAGACTGTCCGTTGTTCAGTAACTGATGAATGTCGTCTGCATACTTTGCCCATGCAGAAAAAAACGGTTCACGTGGGCCTTCATCGTCGACAATTGGCAGGTGGAACCACTGCATACCGGCCTTTTTAACCTCAAGAGGCAAGTCAGCTACGCCACTTTCGTTCAGGTCTACTGTTGGCATCAGTGTTAAAACCGCACTTGCCCCCCACTCTCGCAGTGTTGTCAGCGAATCAACAAGTGACTCATTCCGGGTACCCGGACAAGGGGTTAAACCGATTTTTCCATCAGAATTAATAACAGGCACAAACCAGACAGGGTGTGATGAACTCATCGCGCTCTCATTCAGGGTTATTGCAAAAGTGCTGGATTCTAAGGGGTTTACGATAAAATTACCGCTATTTCATGACTGCAGGATAACGCCTGGTTCAACCGCTGCCGAAGACGATCAGATAGAGGGGCGAAGCCCCGGAACGAACTGGAACCATTTGTTACATTTGTGGCAGGCTACGAACCAAAAAGCTGGGCTACTGTTTTCATGGGTAGGAACATGCGAACTCTACCATTATGTTCACACAATACATCAAAGCCATATTTTGCATAAAATGTCTCTGCAGCATCCGTTAAGCAGTCAACAATAATGGCGTATGCGCGCATATGAGAGTTTATTGCCCACAGGTACTTTAGGGCATTTATCAGGCATATTTTTCCTAATCCCTCACCATGAAATTCTCGATGAACCGCAAGCTGTGCGATCAAAAACACAGGGACGGGATATCGTGGCAACTTCTTTGCTAAAGCTTCAGGTAAAGTATTTCGACAGATAGAGCCTGGCGCAATGCTGTAAAATGCACAGATTGGTATTTTTTGATTTGGCAAAGGGTTTGATGCAGGCAGAACCATTGTACGACTGATACCTGCCTGCATATGTTTTGCAGCTTGAGTTTGGATGAACAAATTTAATTCAGTCTCACCAGAATCAAATGATGCTCTATCGTGGATATCTTTATCGAGTTCCACAAACTCCTTTGACCAGCTCACTTGACACCTTTCTCCTCGGTAAATGCTAAGGCATCCACCAAAGCTTTATTTGGAGCCTTTGCCTTTTCGCAGGCTTCTGTAAAGCGATCAAAAACATCGTTTTCGACTGTAATGCTCTCATATTCAGAAATAACCTGAGTAGAGTCTTCATCCATGAGCCTGACAACGTATTCGGTCAAACTCCTCAGCCCCAGCAGGGCTGAAGCCTTCTCTGCTTTAGCCTTGATCTCCTCATCAAGTCTTAGGTCTAAGCGTGCAGTAGCCATTTTTTACCCTCCATTTGTACGGATATATTCCGTATAGAAAGAGTTTAGACCTGAGAGCTCCTATAAACAAGTTGTACGGATGAATGACGGATTATTTTAGCGACTATAACAATCTCAGTAACAGCATTAATCTTCTTTTAAGTCGATTGTGTACACTGCAAAACCTGAGTCATCCTTATCAATCTGCTTCATCTCGTATACCGCATACTCTTTGATGAAATCAGCCGCTTTCCTGCTCGGAGACGTTTCAATCACAATTTCCAGGTCGGTATCGGTCTTGATCGGTGCCAGCTTCCAGTTATTGGTTGCAGTGGGTTTTACAGAGCCCGTTTCTTCCGTTGCTTTAGCGATGTAATGAGACAACACCTGCCTGTTTTCATCGGGCGAGGCAAAAGCAATATGATCGTCACCTGTTCCGGCAAAATTATCACTACCAGAAGCCCTGAAGTTATTGGTAGCAATGATAAATTCCTGATCGTCTCTGACCGGCCTCCCTTCAAAGGTCAGATCTACAATCCTCTCTGACTGAGGATGAATCAAGCGGCCATCTCCATCATATTTAGCGGGTTTAGTGACATCGATCTGATATTCAACGCCATCGATGACATCAAAATTGTAGGTTCTGAAACCATCCCAGTTAATCAGGTGTTGCCGTCTGGTACTGTCAGGATCAATCTGGTTAAACTGCCCGGCAGACATTTCCAGCCAGTCTTTCAGCTCTTTACCATTAATTTTTAAAGCGACCAGGGTGTTCGGATAGAGATAAAGATCTGCAGCATTACTGAATGTCAGAGTACCAGCTTCCACTTCGGTATAACGACTTGGATCATTTTTGTGTCCACCCACTTTGAAGGGCGCTGCAGCTGAGATGACCGGAAGTCTGTTCAGGTCCGGATCCCCCTCAATAACCTCTTTTACATAGTCAATCTGGGCATCATTAACAATCTGAATGGTTGGGTCATCCTGAACGAGAGCCAGATAGCTGTACATCACATCATCAGCTTTACCAATAGGCTGACTGGCAAATTCTTTAGTGCCTTTATGTTCAACTTCCACGGCTTTGATAACATCCGGATCGGCTTCAACCAGAGCTTTATTGCGACGCCCATCATAGACCGGGCGGGCCTGAGAGTGAGCAGAAACCACCTTCCATTCGCCACTGCTGTTGTCCAATGTTAAGTCAACAACTCCCAGATGGTCTCCCCAGCGCCCCGGCATCACAGCGGCGACACCATTAATGGTACCTTGATCAATATTGACCCCTTTAATGCCCTTATAGGCAGGCCCCGGAAACACTTCATGAGAATGACCCAACAGAATGGCGTCAATGTCTTCTACCTGCGAGAGGTAGTAAGCTGAGTTTTCAGCCATGGTGTTGTATGGGTCGGTACTGATGCCTGAGTGAGGGATTGCAATAATCACATCCGCCCCCTCTTTTTTCATCTTCGGTACCAGTTTTTTAGCGGTCTGCAAAATATCTTCGGTGACCACCTGCCCTCCAAGGTGTTTCTTGTCCCACTGCACAACCTGTGGCGGAACAAACCCGATAAAACCAACCCGCACAGGCTGTTTTTTGCCGTTGTTATCTATAAATACCTTGTCCTGAATAACATAGGCATTGAAGAGGTGCTGCCTGTTTTGTGCAGACAATAGATTAGCGCAGACGTAAGGAAAGTTGGCACCCGCCACCGCCAGTTTCAGGTACTCCAGCCCGTAGTTGAATTCGTGATTACCAATGTTGCCAACATCGTAGTTCAGCAGGTTCATCGCTTTATAAACCGGGTGGACATCACCTTTTTGCAACCCCCGCTCAGCCATATAGTCCCCCATTGGAGAGCCCTGAAGCAGGTCACCGTTATCCACCAGAATACTGTTGTCTACCTCTTTTCTGGCATTACGGATCAACGTTGCCACCCTGACCAAACCTATCTCTTCAGACTGTTTTCCTTTGTAATAATCAAAATCCATAACATTGGCGTGAATATCCGTTGTTTCCATAACTCGCAACTCTATGATCGCTGCATAGAGATCATCACTGAGAAGCCAGCTTGCCAATACTGTTATGAATACTGCCCGAAGAAACACCATAAAGAACCCGCTAAATGACTGAAGAAGGAAAGCGCGGAAGTGTAGGAAAGATCAGGAGAGAAGGAGAACAGAATGAACCTGCTTAAAGCCTAATCATCTAAAAAATAAAATAGATATAGTTATATCGTATGACCAGAAAGACAGGCCGCTCTGACCCGAAGGATCAGGTCAGAGCGGCCTCAGCTATTTTAGAACAACGGATTAAAGCTCAAAGTTGGCATCAATCAAATGACCAACAGAGTGCTTGGCTACCAGTTCCTGCTGCTCAAACCAGGCATCCAATAGCTTGCGGTGGTCTTCTGAAGAAGAAGCATACCGTTTAGCGGGTACCACAAAGCCAGAAAAACCTTCTTTAGTGCCACCGCCACCAAAGACCAGCTGGTTGGCATCGATCACATTCGTCAGAAAATCGTCAAAAAAGGCATCCATGGTTTCCTCAGTGGTGGAATCGGCAAAGGTTAAGTCCACCTCAAAACCCAGGACTTTAAATTCATCGACGTACAACTTTTTACGCAGGCGCCTGCTGCGCTTTTTAGCATCGACCTTGATCATCAGTTACAACCTTAAAGATACTCATCAAAATGATGCACTAGAAGATACGACAGATAGTCCACCTTGGCAAAGCCGTTACCAGAGTCGCTAAGTTATAGGCTAATCTTCTTGTTAACGGGCTGATAACCGCGCAGGGATGATCATGAAAGTTTCAATGGCCAGGGCATATTTCAAGCAACATATGGGCCTTGCCAGTATAAAGGAAAAATTTGCTCAAAAATTCGGGTTCAAGGTTAAAACCAATGAACAGGTCGAAGCTAAAATCCCCAAAGGCGTTGAGACAGATGCTCCCCTCACCCACCCAAAGCCTATAAAATCCCGACAAACAAAAAAAGCAAAGCCATCAGCATGGGCTAACTGGCAGATGGCGCGCAGCAAAAAGCAATCAAGGAAGCTATTCGGTGAAATGCTGCAAAACTGGATGTCAGACAAACCGGAAAAAGCGGTTCAAAGCTACGTGAAATTCCGTAGGCAGCTCGAGAAGACCATGACACTGGAAAAATATGAAGATATGTCTGCTGATGACTACGCTAACAAAACCGAATCTGTATTGATGGATTTTATTGCCTCACTTAAAACCAAAGAGCCATTAGAGAAAATAAAAAATGACTTGCGACATGGTGGCAAGATATACCGGGGGCTTTGTGCCCTGACTTATTTGCAGAACGGAACCAACGATGAGGGGAAACTGTGGAGGCATTCATTAAGCGATAAGGCAAATGCAGCCCTAACCTCTATCAATACCCTTTGTCTGGATCTTTTTAAAAACTTCCTTCCCTTAAAAAACGAAGCTCTTCAAGAAGCATTAATGAAAGAGACTGATCCTGAAAGAACCAACCAGTCCGAACAGGAAGTTGAAGACATAAAAGCTGCTTTTTCTGCTCTGAAAAAAATAAAATAATCGTTGTTTTGCAAGACTATTCCTGCAAAACAACGAAGTGACCCCGTCAATGGATATGAGCTAACACCCCATCCAGCTCATCAAGGCTGTTATAGGAAATAACCAGCTTGCCCTTGCCTTTCGCATTGTACTGAATGGCTACTTTGGCACCAATTCGGTCAGTCAGGTCATCCTCAAGGCGTTTGATATCCGGGTCAACCTTCTTCTCTTTGCCTTTTTTGCCTTGCTCTTTTTCCTGCTGAATACGACGCGCCAGTGCCTCGGTCTGGCGTACAGACAAGCCTTTTGCCACCACGGAACGAGCCGCTTCCAGCTGTTCCATCTCAGGCAGAGGCAGCAAGGCCCGGGCATGCCCCATTTCCAGATCACCATACTCCAGCAGTTTTTTCACCTCATCACCAAGGGACATCAGGCGCAGAGTGTTGGTGACCGCAGTACGGGATTTGCCCACGGCTTCAGCCACTTCCTGCTGTGTGAGTTCAAACTCTTTCTGAAGACGGGACAGGGCAATCGCTTCTTCGATGGGATTAAGATCTTCACGCTGGATATTTTCGATCAACGCCATAGCGATGGCCGCGTCATCAGGAACATCACGAATCAGAACCGGCACTTCGCCCAGACCGGCAATCTGGGCTGCACGCCAGCGTCGTTCACCAGCAATGATCTCATAACGGTTTTCAGTCAGAGGGCGAACCACGATCGGCTGCATGATTCCCTGAGCCTTGATACTTTCCGCCAGTTCTTCCAGGGCATCCGGGTGCATATCACGACGGGGCTGGTATTTACCCCGAACCACAAATTCCACCGGAAGCTCTCTAAGCTCTTTATGTAACGAGTTATCAGAAGAGTTAGAAGAACCTTCTACAAGATCGCTCACAGACGCTTCAGGCATAGCGAGATCGCCAGACACAGAAGCCGATAAATTGGCACCGCCAAGTAGTGCATTCAAATTGGTGCCGAGACGTTTTTTAGCCATTAGCTCACAGCTTCCCTTTGAGTCTTGAACTTAATGTCGTGCCTGCGGATCATCTCTCCAGCCAAAGCAAGATAAGCAATAGCACCACGGGAGTTCTTATCGTAAGCCAGTACCGGCTTACCATGACTGGGCGCTTCTGCCAGCCGCACATTCCTTGGAATCACGGTGCGGTATACCTGATCACCAAAATGGCTGATCAGCTGGCGAGACACCTCGTTAGTCAAACCAATACGGGGGTCGTACATGGTTCGCAACAAACCTTCAATATGCAACCCGGGATTGAGCGTCTGACGGATACCGGTAATGGTTTCCATCAGGGCCGTTAACCCTTCCAGTGCATAATATTCACACTGCATTGGAATGATCACACCTTCTGCTGCCACCAGGGCGTTCAGTGTCAGCATATTTAACGACGGTGGGCAATCAATCATGATGAAGTCGTAGCGATCCTGAATCCTCTTCAGGGCATCCCGCAGGCGGGTTTCCTTCCCCATAAGGTTCATCAGTTCTACTTCGGCAGCAGTCAGGTCAGAATTAGTGGGAAGAATATCGTAACCAGCGTCATCACTATGCACAATGACATCATCTATGGCATTTCGTCCGGTCAGCACATGGTAGGAAGACAGTTCCAGATCATGCTTGTTCACCCCACTACCCATGGTGGCATTGCCCTGGGGGTCCAGGTCAATCAGCAACACCTTGCGCTTGGTGGCGACCAGAGAAGCGGACAGATTCACGCAGGACGTTGTTTTGCCAACGCCACCTTTCTGATTGGTTACCGCGAGTATTTTTCCCACTGCCTTATGTTACCGTTCGTTCTATTAATTCTTTATCTGCTTCAGCATAACGAGATGACGCTGTGCCTCACAACCCGGAACCGACAAAATATGACTTTCGGTCTCTTTAATATCAGGCCGTACTGCGTACAGATCCTGTAATTCTTCTTCCGGATACAGGCCTTTCATCGCAAGAAAGGTACCTTCCGGACTCAAAAGATGATGCGTTCCTTCCACCATATCCAGCAAAGAGCTGAAGGCTCGTGACATAATAACATCAAAAGGTTGCTCACCCTGAAAGGATTCACAGCGGGTATTTTCAACCCGAACGTTTTTTAAACCCAGCTCCATTTTTGCCTGAGTCATGAATCTGGTTTTTTTACCATTACTGTCCAGCAAAGTGAATTGCTTTTCAGGGTACATAATCGCCATGATCATGCCCGGCAGACCGGGGCCGGAACCCACGTCCATCAGGTAATCTCCGGTCATGTACGGTGCAATACTCAGACTGTCGAGAATATGGCGGGACACCATCTCATTAATATCGCGCACGGCTGTCAGGTTGTAAGCCTTGTTCCATTTGGCCAGCAACTCAACATACCGGGTCAGCAAATCAGCCTGCTCTTCAGTTAACGACACAGACAGTGTATTTGCACCCCGGCAGATACTTTCACGTAGGGACATTTCAAACTAACCCGGAAAAAAATCAATAGGTTAGTTTATTGTAATTCGCCAGAAGCGTCGAACGCAGACTCATACCAATTCCGTCCTGCCTAAAGCATCAGCAACAGAAGCCGATGTGAACTTTCAGGTTCACACGAGCTAAATCTGATGGCTGACCCACAAGAACAATTCGAACAACTGATTCAGCACCTGAGTAGCATCAGTGGTCACGATTTCCCCATCAATGACAACGCCTGCACGCTGGTCAATGAAGACAATGAAGTTGCTGCGGTCATTGAGCTACCTGAAGACAGCGACCTGCTGTTAATCCATACAATGGTTGCCCGGCTACCTTCTGATCCGGAAGTACGCCATGGCAGGGCTCTGCAACTGCTGACACTGAACAGCAGCCCGGACAAACTGCGTGGAGCCTGGTTTTCCATCGATGAAGAAGGCTACGGCATTCACCTGACAACCAGCTCGCCAGTCGACAGCCTGACAACCGGTATATTCGAAAACCTGCTCTTCAATTACATCCAGCTTGCCGAAAAGCTGAAGCAGGAACTGACAGAAGAAGAGCTGGAACTTGCCAGCCCTCCTCCCCCACCGGCCGCAGGATTACAGGTATGAGTCCGGGCGGAGCCAGTTTTCCTACAACGGGACCTTCAGGGGTTGATCCAAACAGACCCTCCCTCCAGCCTGATAACGAAAAACGCTCATCTGCGCCAGTTTCAAACCCGGCCCTGAAAGAACGTCTGCAACAATTCAAATCCGGGCTCAGTGGATTACCGGGAAAGCTCAGGGGACACTTTCAGTCTCTGCACCGGCAGCCACCCGAAGTAACTCCGCAGCTTGTTTCAAAAACAGCAAAAGCCTATGCCGTTGAAGCCCCACCTCCAACCGATGCAAAACAAAAAGTTCAATTAGCCATCGATGCTGAAATTGCAGCATTTCCTTATCATCGGTCCCTGGACAAAATCGCCTCGATTTCACAAACCTCTGAGAATAACCCAGGCATCGAACCGGAAGCTGGAAAGCACCTGAAATCTGGAAAATGGGATACCGCTCGTCCTCTTGCCCTGGAGGCAGGCAAGGCTGCAGGACTTTCCACAAAGGGTTCTGAAGGCTTTATTTATAATAAAAAATCTGGCTTCACAGCCTATATTCTCCACAACCCGGCATCAAAAGAAGTACGACTTGTTTTTGGTGGAACCACATCCGGCAAAACAACCGGGGGACTCGTTAAACGTTCCCTGCTGAACCGTGGGTTCACTCTAAGGCAATGGATTGCCAACGGCAAAAATGCCGTACTTGGCAAAACACCCGACAGTTACAGACAAGCCAGTGAGCTGACTCAGGAAGTACAGCGTTTGATGGCAACAGACCCGAAATATAAGGACTATACCCTGACTGTCTCTGGTCACTCCAAAGGCGGGGGAGAAGCCGCCTATGCGGCTCTGAGCCAGAAAGAACCTGTGCACGCCATTTGTTTTTCCAGTGCAGAGCTTGGCAAAGAGATGCGAGAGTCTATCCCCGAGGAAACAAGAGCCAGTGCCGAAGCGTATGTTCACCATTATTACGTAGAAGGTGACGCAGTACCTGTTATGGGTGACAACGCGATCATTAAGAGAACGGGCAAGCCCGGACATATCGGCAAAGTGACCACACTCCCTGCAGATAATGAGGGAGCCAGTGGTCTGGATCGCCATGACAAGTTCACCCGTCATATTCATCACTTTGCAAAGTCAGGTTAATCTGAAACCCTCTTGTGCGATCCGCTCTGAAGTGACTGCTCCCCGCCCTCTCGGGGCGAGGGTTTACGGCGATTTTGCTAAAAAAGATGTGCTTCTGAATTTTCGGTAGAATCAGAGTATATTGATCTGAAATAACCTCTGGATCACTCAATATGAAAGAAAGAAGTTATAGCTTTCTGGCTTCGGCCCTCTTAGTGATTGTACTGTTAAATGGCTGTTCAGGGGGGAGAGAGTCAGTGGAACATGCAGTAAACGGCGAACTTCTTCAGACGGCCCGGCCTACCGAAAAAGAGCTGGAATTCGTTAAATCAAAAGCCAACAGACTGAGTAAAAATACATCCGGTTACTGGGAGGCCGATTTTGGCGATGGCATTACTCTCATCTATGTGCCTGCGGGATCTTTCACCATGGGAAATAATGCCCTGTCGGAAAAAGTGGTGAAAGAATCAGAACCCGCTTCACCTGAGCACAGGGTTAGTCTGGATCACTACTGGATCAGCAAAACGCCGATCACTATAGGTCAATTCAGAAAGTTTGTTGAGGACACAAAATACGTTACGGATGTGGAGCAGAAAGGAAGCGAAGGTCCCTTTATCTATGACTTTCCTTCGTCTGGATTTCTACCCAAAAAAGGGTACTACTGGGACAACGCTTTTAAAGACGTCATCAAAAAATACCCTGAAATTACCGTTAATGACCAGCACCCGGTTAACTGCGTCAGCTGGAATGATGCAATCGCCTACACCCGCTGGTTAAAAAGCAGGACTGGGCTGAAGTTTACACTGCCCACGGAAGCTGAGTGGGAATACGCGGCCAGGGGAAGTGACGGTCGTATCTATCCCTGGGGAAATGAAGCACCCGATGGGAAAAAGGCAAACTACGCAGATGATACCTTTGATAAATACTTCCCTGGTACCGAGCAGTCTATCGTGGATAAAGGAACTAATGATGGTTATGCAATCACCTCTCCGGTCGGTGTGTTTCCAGAGGGCAAGTCGCCCATTGGAGCTCTGGATATGGCGGGAAACGTGACCGAATGGGTTTATGACTCTTTCTATAAGTATGAAAATAAGCCTATGAAGAATCCGATCAGTCTGAAAGACAATAATATCAGAATGATGAAAGCCGGTTTTTGGGCAGGCTCTGCCGGAAGATCCGGAGCCGTGCCCGATGAACTTGTTTTTGGCCATAACATCCGTTCGGATGCAAGACAGGGTGATGACCAGAACAGTGCCGACGATCACCTGGGGTTTAGAATCGCAATATCCTATGTCCGGAGAGATCGGTAGCACCAGGCATTGTCGGGGAGGTCGTACAGCTGCTACCGCATTACTGCCAGCTACCCAGAATCCATTAAGAGCCTTTTATAAGATGTAGATGAAAGCATTTCTGAAAATAGTATTTGCAGTCAAGAAACAGGCTTTCTTCCAATAATCTGGACCACTCTGGTACGACCAGATTGAAAGTTTCTCACCAGATTCGACATCACCTCACTGAATCCTTCACCACGAAAAACTTTATGACTCTGCGGAAGCTCTTTCTCTTCCCTGAGTTTTTCCTGAGCTATTTCCAGCCACGCTAATGCTTCCTGGCTTTTGTCATCCCATGATAAAATCTTTAACCCGGAGTAAGTGATTGCTTGCTTTTGTTCTTCAGCACTGGCCAGAAAACTGATCTTTTCTGTTTCTGCCCAGGGAACAGGAAAGTCGATAGGCACACCGGTACCGGCAATAATGTCGTAACAGGCCAGCATCCCGTCCGGCTTCAGAACTCGCGCAAGCTCAGTAAAGAAACCCGTTTTGTTTCCAATGTTCATTGAAACGTGCTGAGTCCACACCACGTCAAAACTGTCGTCTTGAAAAGGAAGCTCAAGAACACTGCCCTGTTGATAACTGAGCCGGTCATCTAACCCGAAACGTCTGGCAAAGGATCTGGCAACATTACAAAACGTCCCTGACAAATCAATACCAGTGATATGACAACCGAACTCTGACGCGAGGTATCTTGATGGTCCGCCCAGGCCAGAACCTGCATCAAGAATTCTGGTTTCAGGCTGCAAGTTCAGAAGCTCAGCCATTTCCACTGTGGCTTCCCGCTTTCGCAGATGAAACTCGTCCAGACCTCCCAGATCTGTCCACACCAGATTGTTGAGATCTTTACCACTCTTCTGCAGTGCCTGAAGAATTTTCTCTTCAAGGTCAGTGGAACGACCACAATAGTGCTTTGCAACATCTTGCTCAATCATATTAATTACCCGTTAAATACCAGATAATATCTACAGTAAAGCCTTTAAAATAAGCTTTATTACATAAAAGCACTATTCTAGTTTAATTTAAATGGGTAACTGTTTTTTATTTTTGCTAATAAAAAACCCTTGAAAGCCAATGCTAACAAGGGTTTAAGCTTTTTTTACGACTTTTCAGTAGTTACCCAATTTGTCTAAGATTGGTTCAGCCAACTTTTCAGCTAACGACTGAGCGCTTTTTCAGATGAATAAGCAGCAGTGATACCGCTGCTGGTGTCATCCCCTGAATCCGGGAAGCCCGGCCCAGGGTTTCAGGCTGGTTATCTTTCAGCTTCTGTTTGATCTCATTGGAAAGGCCTTCAATGCCATCGTAATTCAGGCCAGAAGGGATCGCAGTGTTCTCATAACGGCGCAGACGCTCAATCTCCTCCGTCTGGCGATTGATATAGCCTTCGTATTTGGTAGCTATTTCAACCTGCTCCCTTACCTGTGGATTACTTTCAGATTCGCCTGACAGCTCCGCGACATCATCATAGGTCAGCTCAGGCCGACGCAGCAGCTCCTGCAGGTTGTATTCCCGGGTCAGAGGGTTGGACAGCGTGTCTTCAAGCTTTGTTGAAGCCTCGCTCTTTGGCTGGATATAGGTGGTACGCAGGCGTTCGCTTTCCTTTTCAATGCGCTCTTTTTTATCCACATAAGCCGTCCAGCGCTGATCATCCACAAGGCCCAGCTCACGGCCTTTTTCCGTCAGGCGCAGGTCTGCATTATCTTCACGCAGAATCAAACGGTACTCCGCACGGCTGGTAAACATACGGTACGGTTCGCTGGTACCGTTGGTAATCAGGTCGTCGACCAGTACGCCAATGTAAGCTTCGTCACGGCGAGGACACCAGCTCTCCTGATCTCTGGCACGCAAAGCAGCGTTCATACCCGCCAGCAGGCCCTGTGCTGCTGCTTCTTCATAACCCGTCGTACCATTGATCTGACCAGCAAAGAACAGACCGTCAATAGCTTTGGTTTCCAGAGAGTACTTCAGGTCACGAGGATCAAAGTAATCATATTCGATGGCATAACCCGGACGGGTAATATGCGCATTCTCCAGACCACGGATAGAGCGAATAAATTCTATCTGAACATCGAATGGCAAACTTGTGGATATACCATTTGGATACAGCTCATGTGTGGATAACCCTTCTGGCTCAAGAAATACCTGATGAGAATTCTTGTCAGCAAAGCGGGTGATCTTGTCCTCAATGGAAGGGCAGTAGCGAGGCCCTACACCCTCAATCACGCCGGTAAACATGGGTGAGCGGTCCAGACCTCCACGAATCAGGTCGTGGGTACGTTCATTGGTATGGGTAATAAAACAGGACACCTGCTGTGGATGTTGCTCCACAGAGCCCATATAAGACATGACAGGCGTAGGCGTATCACCAGGCTGCTCCTGCATCACCGAGAAGTCCACGCTGCGGGCATCAATACGTGCCGGAGTACCGGTTTTCAGACGTTCAACCCGCAGGTTCAGCTCACGCAGGCGATCCGCAAGAGCAATGGATGGAGGGTCGCCCGCACGGCCACCACTGTGATTTTCCAGACCAATATGGATGCGTCCCCCAAGGAAGGTACCAGCCGTAAGAACCACGTTATCTGCCAGGAAACGCACGCCCATATTGGTCACAACACCTGCAACCTTATCCTGATTCATCACCAGGTCATCTGCCTGTTGCTGAAATATCCACAGGTTTTCCTGATTTTCCAGAATGGTACGAATAGCCTGCCTGTACAAAGCGCGATCCGCCTGAGCGCGGGTAGCCCGTACAGCTGGTCCTTTACGGGCATTCAAAACCCTGAACTGGATACCGCCCAGATCGGTTGCCAGCGCCATGGCGCCACCCAGGGCATCCACTTCCTTCACCAGGTGGCTTTTGCCAATACCGCCAATCGCGGGATTACAGGACATCATGCCCAGAGTTTCGATGTTGTGGGTCAGCAGCAGGGTTTTAACACCCATACGTGCTGAAGCGAGCGCTGCCTCGGTACCGGCATGGCCGCCACCGATCACAATCACATCAAACTGAGTTGGAAAATCCACTGCCAAGGTCAGGTCACCTGCTTCATTAGTCTGGAAACTGGAAAAAACGGCTAAGTATACATCAGCCACTTTCCAACAACATGCTTCTGTCAACGGTTTACGTTGGAAAGAAAATCCGGTGCAAGAGCTTACTCACAAGCCTCTGTCGCTTTCAGTCGTAAAGCCCGAAGAAATCTGCGATAGCTATCCAGCTTTGAAAGTGTCAGGACCTAGGAGCCTGACCGAGAATAGACTGCCCTACTGCGGTCGTAGCAAATTGGTCTGAAAATGCGCTTTTGTTCGTTAAATAGCTCGCTATTCGCCTCACAAAATCGAATTTTCATCCTCAATTTTCTACGATCCTCGCTACGGGCGCTATTCTCGGTCAGGCTCCTAGTTGATAAGTAGTTGTTAAAAATTAAACAATTTAATTTTCCTATTGATGTTTTGTTATTTTTATTATTAATGGTGTGAGTATTTTTTGTGGATAACCCATTCAAACCCTTTACAGTCAATAGATTAGGAATTGAATAACCCTGTCAGTCTCTTGTGAGATTCCTGCTGTTAACCTGTTATTTTCCTGTAGGAAACAGTGCTTTTTATCCACATAGAGCAGCCTCGAACAAGTAAAAAATAATCCTGATAATGACTTCTATCCTGTGAATAGTTTTGTGATCAACCTCCAGATCAGTCCACAAACAACCTGGCAAGTCAGATAGAAAGCTTGCATCAACCGGGTAGGTATAAGTGCGCAGGCTATACCCAATAAGGCTCACATAAAGAGTGAACATTCGTACAAATTTGTCTGGTCAACGAAGCCGAACTATGTACAATACGCAAATGCAAATTATTCCTATTTAGAACGATTGAAAAAGTAACGGCAATGAAACTGACTAAATCTCTTCTGCTGACAGCCTGTATTGCTGCAACAGCTTCTGTATCTGCAGCCAATGAAGTTAATGTTTACTCTTATCGCCAACCTTTTCTGATAGAGCCTCTGTTTGAAGAGTTCTCCAGGGAAACCGGCATTCCTGTCAACGTGGTGTTTGCAGATAAAGGGCTGACTGAGCGCCTGCAGCGTGAAGGCCGCCTCAGTCCTGCAGACGTTGTTCTGACAACCGATATCAGTCGTCTTATGGAGCTGGTAGAAAAAGACCTGAGCCAGTCTGTGGATAGCGAAGCGCTGGATAATACGATTCCAGACCAGTTCCGTGATCCTGATGGTCAATGGTTTGCCCTGACTAAACGGGTTCGAAATATTTACACCACCCGACGGGAAGGTAAGCCGGAAAGTATTTCTTATGATGATCTGGCAGACCCGAAGTTCAAAGGTAAAATCTGTACCCGCAGCGGCAAGAATGCCTATAACGTCGGCCTGGTTGCTTCCTATGTTGCAAATTACGGCGAAGAAAGAACCAAAGAGTGGCTGGAAGGCTTCAAAACCAACCTGGCCCGTCGCCCACAGGGAAATGACCGGGCTCAGGTACGGGCAGTCAGCGAAGGCGTATGCGACCTGGCGCTGGGCAACAGCTACTACTACGGTGCCATGCTGAACGATGCAGAGCAGCGTGAATGGGCAGAATCAGTTCACATCAACTTCCCGAATCAGCAGGGCAAAGGTTCTCATGTAAACGTCAGTGGAATGGTACTCGCCAAACATGCACCTAACAAAGAGAGTGCGGTAAAATTGATGGAATTCCTGGCCAGTGACAAAGCTCAGGCAACATACGCTGAAGTTAACATGGAATACCCTGTTAACCCTGCGGTCCCTGTATCAGAGCTGGTTGCCTCCTGGGGTGAATTCAAAGCAGACGACCTGCCAATATCCAAGCTGGCCGAGAATTACTCAACCGCCCTGCGCCTGCTGGATGAAGTTCGATTCGATCTCTAACCAACCGGTGGCAACGCCCCTGAAACAGTGGCGTTGCCCCGAGCAACAAAGCAGTTAACTTTCATCTATGAAACACAGTCTTTCACTGTACTGGAAAGCCGGCAGCTGGTTGCTGGCTTTTCTGTTATTTACGCCCACCCTTTCGCTGGTGTATGAAGCCCTGGCTCCAACCGGTGAAATCTTCCAGCACCTTCGAAATACCGTACTGTCGACGTATATTTTAAACACCGTGCTTCTGATCTCCGGCGTGGGTCTTCTGGGGCTGGTACTGGCCCTTCCTGCGGCCTGGGTAATGGCATCCCATAATATTCCCGGCAAGAAGTATCTGCAGTGGCTACTGGTGCTGCCTCTGGCGATGCCTTCCTATGTCATTGCTTATATCTACACCGACCTGCTGGAATACGCTGGTCCGGTACAGCGAGCTCTGCGGGCCATCATGGGCTGGCAAAGCGCAGCAGACTACAGCTTTCCGGAAATTCGTTCGCTGGGAGGAGCCGTGGTTGTACTGGCACTGGTTCTCTACCCTTATGTTTACCTGCTGGCACGTACTGCATTCCTTGAGCAATCACAAAGCCAAGTACTGGCAAGCCGACTGCTTGGGTGTAACCCGGTACAGAGCTTTTTCAAAGTATCCATGCCAATGGCTCGCCCTGCCATCATTACCGGTCTGGCTTTGATGGGCATGGAAACTCTGGGCGACTTTGCCACGGTCAGCTATTTCGCCGTACCTACCCTGACCTCGGCGGTATACGACACCTGGCTGGGCTATGGCAGTCTGAATGCAGCGGCGAAAATATCTGCCATTATGCTGCTGGTTGTTACCGTTCTGATTTCTCTTGAGAAATACAGCCGTCGTCGTCAGCAGCTTTATCAGAAAGGCATTGGTCAGGATCACCGCGATCCTACCGACCTGAATGGCTGGAAGAAATACCTGGCAATGTTCTGGTGCTGGATGCTTGTCGTTCTGGGCTTCGCTCTACCCGCTGTTATTCTTCTGGATTATGTGGTGACTTATTTCGACGTCTCCTGGAGTCCAGAGCTTATTACCTATGGTGCGAACAGCCTGAAAGTATCCATTGCCGCTGCATTTTTCGCGACACTGGTCGCGTTGTTTCTGGGTCTTTATCAGCGTCTGCAGGCTTCACAGATGGCGCGCATGCCAGCCCGTCTGGTTTCCTCTGGATATGCTATGCCTGGCAACGTTCTGGCTATTGGTGTATTGATCCCTCTTACCCTGTCCGACCATGGCATCAACAACCTGATCATGTCTCTGGGTTATAACCCGGTAGGGCTGATTTTAAGCGGCTCTATCGTTGCCATCATTTTTGCCTACATGGTGCGCTTTTCGGCAGTGGCCGTCGGTAGCGTTGAATCCAGCCTTGGTCGTGTATCTCCGTCACTGGATATGGCCAGCCGGACACTGGGCTGCTCTCCGGGAGAAATGGTGAAGCGGGTTCATATACCGATGGTGCGCAAAGGCCTGCTCACAGGTTTTCTGCTGGTATTCATTGAAGCCATGAAAGAGCTTCCGGCAGCCCTGCTGCTCAGACCTTTTGGTTTTGAAACCCTTGCCACCTGGGTGTTTCAGTACGTTTCTGATGAAAAGCTGGAGCATGCAGCCCCGGCGGCACTCATTCTGGTTCTGGCCGGACTGTTGCCGTTGATTCTGTTGAACCGATCTCTGGAGAATCAGAAATGAACGCCCTGGATATTAACAGCCTGAGTTACAGCTACGAAAAAACCAATGTGCTGACAGACCTGAACCTGCAGATTGAAGCCGGTGAAATTGTCTGTCTGCTGGGGCGCAGTGGCTGTGGAAAAACCACGCTGCTGAAAGCCATCTCAGGACTCATTCAGCCAGATAACGGCTACATCGCCCTGCATGGAAACAAGGTCAGTTCCGCAGAAGGCATGTTTCCACCGGAACAACGTGGCATCGGTATGATTTTCCAGGACTATGCCCTGTTCCCTCACCTGACGGTAGCGGACAATATTGCCTTTGGCCTGAGAAACCTTAGCCAGTCAGACACGAGGAAGCGTGTTCTGGAAATGTTGGAACTGGTTAACCTGCACGGTCTGGATAAGCGTTATCCACACGAATTATCGGGCGGACAGCAACAACGTGTTGCCATTGCCAGAGCGCTGGCTAACCGCCCTAACCTGTTGCTACTGGATGAACCGTTCTCGAATATCGACAGTCAGGTTCGTCAACGCCTGATCAGGGAGATTCGAGATATTCTCAAGCAGCAGAAAGTCGCAGCACTGTTTGTTACCCACAGTCGGGAAGAAGGCTTTGCCTTTGCCGATTCTGTGGCCGTCATGCACGAAGGAAAAATTCTGCAACGGGGACGATCCTTTGATGTGTATAACCAGCCTTCCTGCCGCTTTGTTGCCGAGTTTATGGGTGCGGGTAACTTATTGCAGGGCAAAGTTATTAACAGCCACCAGATCACTACTCCGATAGGGGTTGTAGAGTCTTCCACAAAGGTTTGTACACAGCCAGGAACGGCTGTGGAATTATTTATTCGACCTCAGATGCTGACTGTGGAAAAGTGCCTGTGTAAAAACCCAAACGATCCTGCAACTATACGACATCAGCAGTTTATGGGGCGAAGCCTGCGTACCGAAGTGGTTCTGAAAGATAAACTGTTTGTTGTGGATAATACTGAGTTACTGCCAGAAAAAACGGCGGTGCATATCCATGTAAAAGACCATCAGCTGGTGCTGTTTAACCAGCAGGGTCAAGCCATTTAATACCCATTTATTAATCTACCAGCAAAATGCGTAAAGCCAGTTAAACTTGGCTTACGCATTTTTTTGTCAAAGGCATTTTTTTGTCAAAGACTATGGCAGATCATATTTCGTTCGGGATCACGGTGTTCGTTGGCTTTTTTGCAATAATGAACCCTATTGCCAATACACCGATTTTTATCAGTCTGACCGATGGCATGCGACCCAATGAAAAACGCTCCATCGCCTTTCGCTCTAACCTCATTGCTTTTCTTGTTGTGGCTGTCTTCTGTCTGCTGGGAAAAGCGATCTTTCAGATGTTCGGAATAACAATTCCGGCTTTTCGAATCACTGGCGGCATACTGGTATTTCTGATTGGCAAGGAAATGCTCACTGGCCGTACCTCGGAAGTACACACCCCCAGCCAGGAAGATAATGAGAAAAGCCTTGATGCCAAATTAAGTATTGCCATCATCCCACTGGCTACACCTATTCTGGGTGGTCCGGGTATTATTGCTTCCGCTATGAATTTTGTCAGCGACAAGGGCTTGCCGGAAGTCATTATCTGTCTGGTTGCATTAGCCCTGTTGAGTATCATTACTTATTTTTTCTTTCTTTCCGGCGAACGTTTTCTGAAGTTTATTGGCGAAAGTGCCATTAAAGTCATCAGTCGTATGATGGGGCTGATACTGGCCGTTATGGGGATACAGATGATTATTCTGGGGATATATGGAGCGATGCACCTTAATCTTTGATGCACCGCGCTCAATGGTTTATTTACCAATACAGAACGACGAGAAAATTCTCCCCAGCAGGTCATCACTGCTGAACTGCCCGGTAATTTCTCCCAGCGCTTTCTGGGCGTGTCGCAGGTCTTCCGCCAGAAGCTCGCCTGCGCCCATATACTCAAGCTGTAAACGACCATTGTCCAGAAATTCACCAGCACGGCGCAAGGCATCCAGATGACGACGACGGGCAGAGAAACCACCTTCCATAGCCCCTTCATAGCCCATACAGGCTTTTAAATGCTCTCTGAGCGCATCCAGTCCATGTTCTCCCATGGCGCATACCCTGACGACAGGAACGCCGTCAGCGTCTTCTATGCCCGCCTGCTCACCGGTCAGGTCTATTTTATTACGTATAACGGTTAATTTATCTTTCGACGGCAGGCGGTCAACAAAATCCGGCCAGATATCGTGAGGATTCATGGCATCCGTCCCGGTACCATCCACCATCAGCAATACACGATCAGCGTCTTCAATTTCCTGAAACGCACGTTCCACACCAATCTGTTCAACCTTGTCGTCAGTTTCACGCAGGCCGGCCGTATCAATAACATGCAATGGCATACCGTCGATGTGGATATGCTCACGCAATACATCGCGGGTGGTTCCGGCAATGTCAGTAACAATCGCCGTTTCACGTCCGGCCAGGGCATTCAGAAGACTGGATTTACCGGCATTGGGGCGACCGGCAATAACAACGGTCATCCCTTCCCGCTGGATAGCCCCCTGCCCGGCCTCACGAACCACCTCAGCCAGATCACCGATGATAAGGTTCAGGTCATTACTGACTTTGCCATCGGCCAGAAAGTCAATTTCCTCTTCCGGAAAGTCAATCGCCGCTTCCACATAGATCCGAAGCTGAATCAGCGACTCAACCAGAGTGTTAACCCGCCTGGAAAACGCCCCCTGCATGGAACGCAGGGCGGAACGGGCTGCCTGCTCTGAGCTTGAATCAATCAGGTCAGCAATGGCTTCTGCCTGGGCAAGATCCATCTTGTCGTTCAGAAAAGCCCGTTCCGAGAACTCTCCCGGATTGGCCTGTCTGACACCCAGGTCAAGAATACGGCGCAACAGAATATCCAGAATAACAGGCCCGCCATGCCCCTGAAGCTCCAGAACGTCTTCACCGGTAAAGGAGTTCGGGTTCGGGAAAAACAGGGCAATCCCCTGGTCCAGCACTTCATCATTCTGATCATGGAACGGACCATAATGGGCAAAACGGGGCTTAGGCTCGACCTTCAGAACCTCACGTGCCACTTTCAGGGCATCAGGCCCGGAAACCCTGATTATGCCCACTCCGCCGCGTCCCGGTGCGGTAGCCTGTGCAGCAATGGTGTCGTTGTGGATAGAGCTGAGATCGGACATGTATCGGTTACGTCGTAAGTAAAAAATGAAGCGTAGTTTAGCGGCTGTAGTCTAATTGATCATCAGGCTTAACAGCCATGAATAAAAAAACGACCCGGGAGCAAAGCCGCCGGGTCGTTTTTTTGAAGCGCTGGAAAAAGAACGTTAAGTACTTTCTTTCTCAATCTTCTTGGTAATGATGAACTGCTGGATAATCGACAGCGTGTTGTTGGTTACCCAATACAGTACCAGACCAGCCGGGAACCACAGGAAGAACACGGTAAAGATAACAGGCATCAGCTTCATCACTTTCGCCTGAACAGGGTCTGGCGGAGTTGGGTTCAGCAGCTGCTGAGCGAACATTGAACCACCCATGATCAGCGGCAGGATGAAGTATGGGTCCATCTGGGACAGGTCATGAATCCAGCCCAGCCATGGCGCCTGACGCAGCTCAACAGATTCCTGCAGTACCCAGTACAGGGCAATAAACACAGGCATCTGAACAAGAATTGGCAGACAGCCACCCATTGGGTTGACCTTCTCCTTCTTGTACAGCTCCATCATCTCCTGGGACAGCTTCTGACGATCTTCGCCGTGCTTCTCTTTCAGCTCTGCCATCTTCGGTCCCAGTTTGCGCATTTTCGCCATGGAACGGAAGCTGGTAGCGTTCAGCGGATAGAAGATCGCTTTTACACACACTGTCAGCAGGATAATGGACCAGCCCCAGTTACCCACGATGGACTGAATGAACTTCAGCAGGGTAAACAGAGGTTGAGCCAGGAACCACAACCAGCCAAAGTCCATGGTCAGCTGCAGACCATCGGCCAGTTCTTTCAGACGAGCCTGATCCTTTGGACCTGCATACAGGTCAGCACCTACGGTAACAGTCTGACCCGGCTGAACAGCGACGTTATCGATAAAACCGACAAAGTGGTACTGCTGGTCATGGGACAGGTTAGTGTAGTAGGTATGGCGCTGAGTCTGATCCGGCACCCACGCGGTGACGAAGTACAGCTGCAGCATAGCCGCATAGCCACCTTCGACATTCTGCTCAAAGCGGGACTTGCTGAAGTCCTTGAAGGGCAGTTTCACGTAAGGCTTGTCCACAGAACGCACCGCAGCACCATTGTAGGTGTTCATCGGTGCGCTGGAGTTGACGGTGCTTGGATCTTCAGAACCATCGCGTTTCAGCTGTGCATAAAAGCGATCCTGCCATACGGTATCACCTGTGTTCTCAATGATATAATCCATGCGGATATCATAAGAGTCACGGACAAACGTATAACGCTTGGTCAGGTTCAGCTCGTCGGTGGAACGGGTCAGGTCAACAACAACAGTGTCCTTCCCATCATCCAGGGTGAAGCTGTGTTGCTTGACGTTGTACAGTGGACGCTGGTTGTTAGCCTGTGGGCCATCAGCTCGCATCAGTGCGCTCTGTGCAGTGTATTCACAGGTCACGCTGCCGCTGACGCAGTCTGATTTCTGTACCAACAGTTCGAAGGGAGGAACCTCCTCATCTTCTTCCGGTAGCCAGGCAGGGTATTTAGGCAGGCTCAGACCGATAATATCGCCACCGGCGGGATCAATCTGAACATTAAGGGTATTTGTCTTTACGCTGACAAGTTGAGCGGATGGCGATGTATTACTATTACCGTCAATGGTAACCGTACCTGCGCTATCGGAGGAGAGTGTCGGCATGTCTGAACCGCTTTGTGCGATAGAGACATTGGACATGCTTGTTATTGCTTCTTCCCCGGTTGGTCGGGCTGGTTGATTGTAATCTTCGTTCCATTGTTGGAGTGTCAGTACACCAACAACAGCTACGGCGCCTATCAGGAGTGTTCTTTGCAGATCCATGATGTCCGAGCCACAGATTCTGGTTGATGGGAATGATTGTCTGATTCTGTCCGATTGAGCCTGTCTGAGGGTTCCGGCACCGGATCGAAGCCTCCCGGATGCCAGGGATGGCAACGCAGCAGTCTTAAAATAGTGAGTTTGCTGCCTTTCAGAAAACCATGGCTATCGAGTGCTTCCTGAGCATAAGCGGAACAGGTTGGATAAAATCGACAGCGCCCTGCCATAAGAGGGCTTATGCAATAGCGATAGACCTGGATCAGACCTTTGGCGAGTAGTCTCGGCAGATCTTTGATCGTACTTGTCACGCTGTTTTGCATGTCTTTTTACTCAATCTACCCTGGACTTCAGGAGACAGTAAGGCTTAGTTCCATAAGCTGTGCTTACCAATCAAGGCAAAAGCCTTCCCTGGTGACGCAAGCGACTGGAGGCAGTGTCTACCTCCCCAGTCACCCAGCTCTACAACGTCCACCAAATTGTTAAGTGGTTTTATCCACAGCTTTGGGCTGTCTGTCCTCAAGCTGCCTGGATTGTTCCCACTCACCCAGACGACGTGCCAGCTTGTGCCACTGTCTGGATAGCAGTTTGTTTATGTCGTAGTTTTCGAGCTCATCCAAGCCTCGGCGTGCCAGTACTACGATATCCAGATGACCCAGTTCGCCCTGCTTCAGACGAAATGTCTCACGGATATGTCGCTTGACACGATTTCGACCGGTGGCCTTACGGATATTCTTTTTGGCAATTACCAGACCCAGTCTGGAATGATCGTGATCGCTCACTCTCGCCAGAATCAGTAAGTGCCGACTGGATACCTTGATATCAGCCCGGTCAAATACCTGCTTAAAATCAGCTGCTGAGCACAACCGCTTATCGCGGCTAAAAGCGAAGCTCACCTGACAGTCTTACTGCTTAAATCAGGCGCTCAGACGCTTACGGCCTTTAGCACGACGACGGTTGATAACAGCACGACCGCTCTTGGTAGCCATACGAGCGCGGAAACCGTGGGAACGAGCACGCTTCAGGTTAGATGGTTGAAAAGTTCTTTTCATGATGACACTACTCTTGGTTAATCAATCTTCTCAGGAAGACGCTGTACACCCTTTATGGATATACAAAAAGACGGGCATTCTAAGGAATTGACTAATCTGCGTCAATTTGCATTTGTCAAGAGTTTGCCGCTGACCCCCATGTTGTTGCCCTTATATTGATTAGCACCAGTCTATAGAGCCCTGCTTTTGATACTGATGATAAAAATTCAACACCCACAAAATTTTCGTTTGTCCTTAATTAATTAACTTTTCCTTCTCTGTCAAAAAACGTAGTTGATTTTATTCACTCTACCTTCACTGACTAACAAATCTGAGCCAGTTTATAAATTAAAAAAATATATATTTTTCTTGTGTAGTGTTGTTTTGTTTTTATGATTGTTATTTAGCATGCCAGTTTCTGTGGATAAGCCGCCTTTTCTCAGTAATATCAAGGCCTAAGACCTGTGCATCAAGCTGTAGAAATCACGGTATTTAGCTGTTCCTTACCTGATGATGAGTTGTGAATAAACTGACCAGTTATACACAGACTAAGTTATGCAACTGGTTATACACAGCTCACTCCTATGGATTTACCCTGCTAGTAAACAGGTCTATCCACAGCAAAAAATAAAAAAATAATTTACATGAAAGACTGGCTTTTCTGTTGATAACTATATGAATTAAAAGCACAAAAAAAGTGGTGATCAGCTCTGCAATCATCCAGGGAAGGTGTGGATAACTTTTGGGCGAAAGGATACAATTGTTCGGAATACCCAGCCTTCCAGGAAGTTATTTAGCAGGCAGGGTGATAAGCTTCATCATCATCCGGTTTCGGGGTCATTACCCGGCTCGTTATCAGGATAGTTTTCAGGAGAGCGCCTGTGCCCCTTGAGCTCTGGCAAAAATGCATAGATCTTCTTCAGGATGAGCTGTCATCACAGCAGTTCAATACATGGATTCGTCCGCTAAAAGTAATGGGGGATGAGCATGACTTATGTCTGCTGGCTCCTAACCGCTTTGTATCAGACTGGGTGAAGGAGAAGTTTTTGCCGAGAGTTGAGGAAATTCTCGATGAGCTGACGGATGGGCAACCGCCGGCTGTTGCACTGGCAGTGTCAAACCGCCGGCCACAATCCCTGAGTCGTCGTTCCAGCAGCAGAACTTCTGCACATGCCAGCAGCACACCTTCATTTTCTTCACAGTTTGCACAGCGTTCTGTGGCTTCTGTGCAGGAACAGCCAGCCGCTTCCCCTAAGCCAGCCTTTCATAACCCGATTCAGGATTCGGTGAAAAGCTCTGCGACAGGTTCTGCTTCAAAAGAGCTACAGGAGCGAATCGTTACTGAAAAGCTGGTGGACAACCTGGAAGTGAACAGAGCGCCCGAGCCTCTGTTAATGCAGGAGTCTCTGGCTGTGGATGAAGTACAGGCCAAACCTGTTGTTAAACAGCAGCGTAAAGTTAATCCACTGAAAGGCACTCATAAAGACTCTCTTAAAGAGAGTGGGCTTGTAACGGAAGAGCCAGACCCTTCCCGGGAAATTGTCACGTCAACCCGTCAGGTTGAAGTGGAAGGTTCCATTAAGCATCATAGCTCTTTGAATGCCCAGTTCACCTTTGAAACGTTTGTTGAAGGTAAATCCAACCAGTTGGCACTGGCGGCTTCCCGGCAGGTGGCAGAAAACCCCGGAGCGGCCTATAACCCACTGTTTCTCTATGGTGGTGTTGGTCTGGGTAAGACTCACCTGATGCATGCAGTGGGTAATTCTCTGGTAAAGCACAATCCGAATGCCAGAGTGGTTTACCTGCATTCAGAACGGTTTGTGGCAGATATGGTAAAAGCGCTGCAGCTCAATGCGATCAACGACTTCAAGAGATACTACCGGTCTGTGGATGCTTTGCTGATTGATGATATCCAATTTTTTGCGGGTAAAGAACGGTCACAGGAAGAGTTTTTCCATACTTTCAACGCTTTACTGGAGGGTGGCCAGCAGATGATCCTGACCTGTGACCGCTATCCCAAAGAAATCAGTGGCGTTGAAGAACGTCTGAAATCTCGTTTTGGTTGGGGATTAACCGTAGCGGTTGAACCCCCTGAACTGGAAACCCGCGTTGCGATTCTGATGAAAAAAGCAGAACAGCATCGTGTCGATCTGCCCCATGAAGCGGCTTTCTTTATTGCACAGCGTATACGCTCTAATGTTCGGGAGCTGGAAGGAGCGCTCAAGCGTGTCATTGCCAGCGCACACTTTATGGGAAGGAAGATTGATATAGACCTGATCAGGGAGTCTCTGAAAGATCTTTTAGCCTTGCAGGACAAGCAGGTCTCTATAGATAATATCCAGAGAACAGTGGCAGAGTATTACAAAATCAAAGTTGCTGATATCTTATCCAAACGACGCAGTCGTTCTGTGGCAAGACCCCGACAGATTGCCATGGCGCTGTCCAAGGAATTAACCAGTCACAGTCTGCCGGAAATTGGCGATGCCTACGGTGGTCGAGATCATACTACGGTGCTACATGCTTGTCGCAAAGTAAAAGAGCTAACGGGTACAGATAGTGAGATTCGGGATGACTACAAGAACCTGTTGAGATCTTTGACCAGTTAATTATTCTGGTGAAATAGTTTCTGGTTTAATAGTTTCAACAGATTTTATTGAATTTGAGAAAAGAGCACCGGCTCTTTTCCAGCTAGCAAGAGAAAGGAAAGCGATGAAATTTACCATTAATCGGGAAGCATTGCTGAAGCCACTGCAACTGGTGGCGGGCGTTGTAGAGCGCAGGCAGACACTACCTGTTTTGTCTAACGTCCTGATGGTGGTGGACGGTGATCAACTCTCCCTGACAGGTACAGACCTGGAAGTGGAACTGGTTGGCCGCGTTTCTCTGGATGATGTCTCTGAAGGCGGCGA
This sequence comes from Endozoicomonas sp. NE40, assembly GCF_040549045.1. NCBI lineage: Bacteria > Pseudomonadati > Pseudomonadota > Gammaproteobacteria > Oceanospirillales > Endozoicomonadaceae > Endozoicomonas > Endozoicomonas lisbonensis. The sequence goes on from NZ_JBEWTB010000002.1 coordinate 2,407,206, forward strand.
GATTACTGTTCCGGCACGTAAGCTGATGGATATCTGTAAGTCTCTTCCTGAGAACGCCATGATTGAGTTTTCTCAGGATGATCAAAGGGTTAAGGTGCGCGCCGGACGTTCACGCTTCACACTTTCTACTCTGCCAGCTAATGAATTTCCAAGCATTGAAGAAGAAGCAGGCTCGATGACCTTTACCATCGGTCAGACCCGGATGCGTCGCCTGATTGATCGCACAGCCTTTGCTATGGCTCAACAGGACGTTCGTTATTACCTGAATGGCATGTTGCTCGAGGTCAGTCAGAACTGTCTCCGGGCTGTTGCAACCGACGGTCACCGTCTTGCTATGTGCGCAGTTGATGCTGACATTAATCAGCAGGATCGACACCAGGTGATTGTGCCTCGCAAGGGTATTCTGGAAATGGCTCGCCTTCTTACCGAAGGTGACGAGATGGTACATATCTCTCTGGGTGCTAACCATATTCGTGCCAAAGCGGGTGACTTTATTTTCACCTCCAAGCTGGTTGATGGAAAATTCCCGGATTATGATCGTGTCGTCCCTCGTGGTGGTGACAAAATTATTGTGGGTGATCGTCAACAGCTGCGGCAGGCTTTCCAGCGTGCTTCTATTCTGTCCAATGAAAAGTACCGTGGCATCCGTCTGATTCTGAATGATGGTTTGCTTAAGGTGATGGCAAATAACCCTGAGCAGGAAGAAGCTGAAGAAGAAGTGAGCCTGAGCTATCATGGTGATGCTATCGAAATTGGCTTTAACGTCAGCTACCTACTGGACGTCCTGTCTGTTATTTCCGGAGACTCTGTGAAGATCACCCTTTCTGATCCTAACAGCAGTGCGTTGCTGGAAGAGTCCGAAGGTGGCGATTCTACTTACGTTGTTATGCCGATGCGTCTGTAAATACTGTATGAAAATGCACAACTCTCAAATATCGACACATCCTGTTAAGTCGCTGTTTTCTTCCGAGGGTTGTGCATGACCATCCATAAATTGATGGTTAAAGATATTCGTAATCTGGAATCTTTAACCATGCAGCCCTCTCCCTCCATCAACATTCTTTATGGCCTGAACGGTAGTGGCAAGACCAGCGTGCTTGAGGCTATCCATCTGCTGGGGCTGGCTCGTTCTTTTCGCAGTAACAGGGTAAAGCCGGTTATTCGCAGGGATCAGCCAAAATGTACTGTTTTTGGTCAAATTCGCCACTCAGGCAGTGCTATGTTGAATGTTGGTGTATCCAGAGCCTTGCAGGATGAGAACTTTCAGATACGAGTGTCTGGCGAAAACTTAAGGTCGACTTCTGAGCTGGCACGCCACCTGCCTTTGCAGTTAATCAATCCCGACACCTTTCGGTTACTGGAAGGCTCTCCGAAAGACCGTAGACAGTTTTTAGATTGGGGAGTGTTTCACGTGAAACAGCGTGATTTTATTCCTCTCTGGAAACGCCTGCAGAAGGCGCTCAAACAGCGGAACAGTTTGCTGCGGCATGGTAGAATATCCAGTTCTATTAATCGTTCTGTTCTGGATCAGATTCGCTCTGAACTCCCTGTCTGGGATTCTGAACTGGTGAAAGCTACTGAAGCTGTTCATCTGTTAAGACAAGAGTACTTTGAGCAGCTCGCTCCTGTCTTTCATGAAGTGCTGGGTCAATTAACGAGCCTTGAAGGTATTAAGCTCAGTTATTACCGGGGATGGGACAGACTACGCTCGTTTGCTGAAGTACTTGCAGAAGGAGTGGAGAGAGATATTCAGTCGGGTTTCTCGCATTCAGGACCTCAGCGAGCCGATATTCGGGTAAAAATGGATGGCATAAATGCCATAGATATTCTTTCGCGTGGACAGTTAAAGCTGGTTGTCTGCGCGTTAAAGTTGGCACAAGGCTTGTTGTTCTATCAAAAGACCGGCAAACAATGCGTTTTTCTGGTGGATGATTTGCCATCGGAGTTGGATGCTCCTCACCGGAAAGCCCTGTGTTCAATACTACAAAATATGAAGAGTCAGGTGTTTATCACCTGTGTCGAGCAATCAGCGCTGTCTGATTGCTGGCTGCCTGAAGTCAATGTCAAAGTGTTTCACGTGAAACAGGGGCGACTGGAGGCTAATAAACAGATCTATCCTGGGCGTGAGATTCGCCAGGCTGAATCGTTGGAGATAGAGCATGAGTGAACAAAATTACGATGCGTCCAATATTAAGGTGCTGAAAGGCTTGGACGCCGTTCGTAAGCGCCCAGGTATGTATATTGGTGACACGGATGATGGTACAGGTCTGCACCACATGGTGTTTGAGGTCGTTGATAACTCAATTGACGAGGCTCTTGCGGGCTATTGCGACCAGATCACTGTTATCATTCATCCGGACGAATCCATTACCGTTAAGGATAATGGCCGTGGTATCCCGGTAGACATCCACGAAGAAGAAGGTGTTTCTGCGGCCGAGGTCATCATGACGGTTCTGCATGCTGGCGGTAAGTTTGATGACAACACTTACAAGGTGTCCGGTGGTTTGCATGGTGTAGGGGTATCGGTGGTTAATGCCCTGTCAAAAGAGCTGAAAATGACCATTCGCCGTGGTGGACAGGTTCACCATCAGGTGTATGTGCATGGCGTTCCTCAGGAGCCTATGAAAGTTATCGGTGAAACTGAAAACAGCGGTACCGAGATTCATTTCATCCCATCCGAAGAAACCTTCAACAATATCCAGTTCAGCTACGATATTCTAGCCAAACGACTGCGTGAGTTATCATTCCTGAACTCCGGTGTTTACATCAAACTGGTGGATGAGCGTACCGGTAAGGAAGATGACTTCCGCTATGAAGGTGGTCTGAGTGCATTTGTTGAATATCTGAATACCAACAAAACAAACATTAATAAGGTGTTCCATTTCAATATAAATCGTGAAGACGGTGTCGGTGTTGAAGTGGCTTTGCAATGGAATGACGGCTTTCAGGAAAGTATTTACTGCTTCACCAACAACATTCCACAGCGTGATGGTGGTACTCACCTGGCGGGCTTCCGTGCAGCCCTGACCCGAAGCCTGAATGGGTATATTGAGCGGGAAGGTTTTGCCAAGAAGCAGAAGGTTTCCACTTCCGGTGATGATGCCCGTGAAGGTCTGACGGCTATTATTTCCGTAAAAGTACCAGACCCTAAGTTCTCTTCCCAGACCAAAGACAAGCTGGTGTCATCGGAAGTAAAAACAGCCGTAGAACAGGAGATGAGCAAATACTTTTCTGATTACCTGCTGGAAAATCCTCAGGAATCCAAAGCGGTTGTTAATAAAATGCTGGATGCTGCACGCGCCCGTGAAGCGGCCCGTAAAGCCCGTGAAATGACCCGCCGGAAAGGCGCTCTGGATATTGCCGGATTGCCTGGAAAACTGGCGGACTGTCAGGAAAAAGATCCAGCACTGTCAGAACTGTATATTGTGGAGGGTGACTCTGCGGGTGGTTCTGCCAAGCAGGGACGCAACCGTAAGACTCAGGCTATCCTGCCGCTGAAAGGTAAAATTCTGAACGTAGAGAAGGCTCGCTTCGACAAGATGCTGTCCTCTGCTGAAGTAGGCACTTTGATCACAGCGATGGGCTGTGGCATCGGTCGCTCTGAATTTAATATTGAAAAGCTGCGCTACCACAACATCATTATCATGACGGATGCGGATGTTGATGGTTCTCACATTCGTACACTGCTGCTGACTTTCTTCTTCCGTCAGATGCCAGAGCTGATTGAAAACGGCTATGTCTACATCGCTCAGCCTCCTCTGTACAAGATCAAGCGTGGTAAGCAGGAGCAGTACCTAAAAGATGAAGCTGCACTCAGTGAATACCTGACGCAGGCGGCGCTGGAAAATGCCAGCATGCACGTGAATGAGAATGCTCCGGGTATTGCCGATGAGCCGCTGGAAAACTTAGTGAAAGAATACCGTCAGGTGATAGCGGGTATTGAGCGACTGTCCCGCCTGTACCCAATGGATATCATGAAGGAAATGATTTACATGGCTGAGGTGGAAGAAGCCAGGCTCGGTGATGAAGCCTTTATGAAAGACTGGACAGACAAACTAAATGAACGTGTTCAGCAGATTGACCTGGCTGGTCGCACCATTACTTTCGAATGTATTGAAGATCGCGAGCATCATGCCTGGCTGCCGAAAGTGACGATTCTGGCGCATGGTATTCCGTCTGAATACACCTGGAGAAATGACTTCTTCACCTCCGGCGATTATCGTGCCATCGTCAAGCTGGGTAAGCAGTTGCAGGGACTGCTGGAAGAAACGGCGTTCTTCCAGAAAGGCGAACGTAAAAAAGAAACGACCTCGTTCGAAGCGGGCCTTGAATGGTTGATGGTTGAATCGACCAAACGAGTTGGCATCCAGCGCTATAAGGGTTTGGGAGAGATGAATCCGGATCAGCTCTGGGAAACCACCATGGACCCGGATGTACGCCGGATGCTGCGAGTGACTATTGAAGATGCGATTGCTGCCGATCAGATCTTTAATACCCTGATGGGAGATCAGGTTGAGCCGCGTCGTGATTTTATTGAAACCAACGCTCTGCGTGTGGCAAACCTTGACGTGTAATCAACTGCAAAGCTGGTTGCCATAAGGGCTTGAAAGCCGGAGACTGCAAAGAGTTTCCGGCTTTTTTGTATACTCCTGTTCACTTAACGGCTATTCATCCAGGCTATTTATCTAACAATAGGAATCGCTATGTACCAGTCACTTATTCGTCAAGAACTTGAAGAAGCACAACAGGTGCTGGATCGTTTCCTGAACGACGAAAGCTGTATCAATGCCATTAATGATGCAGCCGTACTGATTGCTGACTCTTTTAAAAATCGAGGCAAGGTTATTTCCTGCGGCAATGGCGGCTCTCATTGTGATGCCATGCATTTTGCGGAAGAGTTGACTGGCCGTTATCGGGATAATCGTCCTGCCTACCCTGCTATTGCTATTTCTGATGTCAGCCACCTGTCCTGCGTATCCAATGACTATGGCTATGACCATGTCTTTTCCCGCTACATTGAAGGGGTCGGATTTGAAGGCGATGTCCTGCTGGGAATCAGTACCAGCGGGAACTCCGGAAATATCATCACAGCCATTGAAGCAGCCAGAAAGAAAGGCATGAAGGTTGTTTTATTAAGCGGAAAGGACGGTGGCAAGATGGCTGGAATGGCGGATGTAGAAATACGTGTGCCGCACTTTGGTTATGCAGATCGTATTCAGGAAGTTCATATTAAAGCGATTCACATCATGATTCAGTTGATTGAAAAGCTGATGGCTGAATAAACGGTATGAACCGAAAGGTGCCCTCTTGATTGAGGACATCTTTCCATTGACGATCTATTGTTATCAGAGTTTCGGAAAATTCGCGCTTCCTGACCTGGTATAAAAGATGTTAACCCTTAAAAGCTTGACTCTTTCTTCCAATATTCTTGAATTAACTAATCCTGTTAATTTTCTAAATACTACAAATATGTCTAACGCCTGCTACACCCCCGGCAACTGGTGTTCTTATAATCGCAGGGCAGAAACTGTTATGGTAAATCCAAAGCCTTCCTACTTTTCTGGCTACGTTTTTCGTGGAGACACCAGAAAACCAGAAATTATCTTTGAACGTGGCTTTGAATTGCAGTTAGAGCCCTATAGCAGAAGAACAGAGTCGAGAATAGTAGGCGCAATAGGCGGTATTACCGGAACTCTTGGTGTCTCAACAAGCGTTTGTGCCAGCGCTTGTGGTCATTACTCTTTCAGGCCTACAGAGCTGGATCCGTTTACGCCGGGAGGTGGATCAGGCTTCGTCTACCTGATCGACGCAACAGAGTTTAAAGGCTTTGCCATACCCACCCCCAGGCCCGATGATCCTATAGTTTCATTTAACCCGATCCTGAGGGATATTTATGAAGTCAATTTTGCTTCTTATATCACGGGAAATTACATAGTGGGTATAGTGTGGGCGTACGGCAAACAAGATGAGGGATGGTTAAACTCTCGCGGTTTCTGGCCTTATAATCCCGCTCGACTCTGGTTAGCAGTAAACCCATATTTTGAGAAACCATTGTTACAGCCTGACAGGATCATGAAGGGAATGGAAGCGGCAATACATGTGCAGAATCAGTTTAATGACCATTAAACGACGTTTAACCTGAAAACGCGCATTTTCAAATGAATTACGATTTAGTTGTCAGCTCCGGGGTAGTGGACTGGCTTCCCTGCATGAAGCATACCTCAAGGTATGCGATCTCAATCAGCTGTATTCATTTCCTCAAGTGCCTTTTCAATCCACTGCCTTGACTCCTCATTCAGCTGAGCTGGCGTCTTTCCTTCAATACTGATTTCCTTACCAATACGAATCGAGATAGTGCCGGGACGTTTTATCCATGACGTGTTGGGCCAGCAACTACCGGCGTTGTGCGCGACAGGCAAGATATTCCTTTCCGCTTTACGAGCAAGGTTAATGCCTCCCCGGGAAAACTTACCCAGCTCACCATTAGGTACCCGTGTCCCTTCGGGGAAAATTAAGACCCAAACATTGTCTTCCAAAGCCTGCTTGCCCTGCTCTACGATTTGTTGCAGAGAACGCCTGGGATCATCACGATCAATAGCAATGGGCTTGATCAGTCGAAAAGCCCAGCCAAAAAAAGGAATGTTCAGCAGTGATTTTTTTATCACCTGGGTTTGTGGTGTAAAAAGCGTCTGCAGAAAGAAGGTTTCCCAGGAACTCTGATGGTTACAGACTATGACACAGGGAGTGTCAGGAATATTTTCCTTCCCCTTGACTTCCCACTTCACTCCTGCAATCCAGCGAGTCAGGCTGATGGTGACATGACCCCAGATTTTTACCAGAATGTGTCTTTTTCTGAAAGGAGCCAGTGGCAACCCTATCAACATGAATGACGACCAGCAGACTGTCCATACAGTCAAAGCCAGGTAGAGCAAAATTGTTCTTAAACTATATACGACAACGGACATTTAAAACCTTTTTCTATGTTGTCATGGTTATTGTCAGGAAAATTGTCAGGGATGACCCAGCAAATGATCCGTAAAGTCAGCCAGTGATTCAAAAACCGGAACGTCTTCGAGCTCCTCGCCTTTTGCCAGCGTTCTTTCACCTTTCCCTGTTCTGACGAGCACCGGCTGGCAGTTTTTCCGTCTGGCACATTGCAGGTCTTTTAATGAGTCGCCAACAAACCAGGCGCCACTGGCGGGCAAACCAAGGCGTTGTTCAATCTGGTCGACCAGGCCGGTTTCCGGTTTTCTGCACTGGCAACCTTCGTCAGGTCCGTGGGGACAGAAAGTGATGCAATCTATATGCCCACCCTGCTCCTGAACCAGATGGTTCATTTTGTCATGCATGGCTTCCAGTTCGGACATGGGGTAATAGCCCCTGGCAATACCCGACTGGTTGGTTGCAACGGCAAGGGTGTAACCGGCTTTACTTAACCTGCCAATGGCTTCAATGCTGCCGGGAACAGGAATCCATTCATCCACAGAGCGAATGTAGTTATCGGAGTCTTCGTTAATCACTCCGTCACGATCAAGAATAATAAGTCTGGTCATAGGCAGAGCCTTTCAGCGGCTTATAGAGCTTTCAACGGCTCATATAGTAACTAAAAAAAGAGCGGCTGTTGCCGCTCTTTTTTTGTTGTTTATCAGGATTTCTGTAACAACGAAATATCAGCAACGTGCAGGAACAGGCTGCGAAGTTGCTTCAGCAAAGCGTAACGATTCAGACGAACGGCTTCGTTTTCTGCATTCACCAGTACCTTGTCGAAGAAGTTATCAACAACGTCCTTTAATGGTGCAAGGCTCTCCATTGCCTGACTGTACCGACGCTGTTCCAGAGCAGGCAGAACCTCTGCTTTTTTGTCAGCCAGAGCCTTTGCCAGAATCTGTTCTGCGTCTTCGCTCATCAGGCCTGTATCGACAGAATCCGGAATCAACAGATCACCGGCTTTGGCCATGATGTTGGAAACCCGCTTGTTCGCAGCAGACAGTGCATCCGCTTCATCAAGCTGGCTGAAAGCATGAACCGCTTTAACACGCTGGTTAAAGTCAAACGGTTGGGAAGGTTTCAGGGCCATGACAGACAGGAACACCTCGGCAGGAATCTTCTCATCCTGATACCAGGCGCGGAAACGTTCCAGCATAAATTCCAGAACTGTTTCTGTCAGGGCTTCACCGGCAGGCAGTTCAACGCCCTGTACCTTGTAACCCTCAATAGAGTGATTAATCAGGTCCCTCAAGTCCAGATCCAGTTTTTTCTCAACGATAATACGCAGAACACCCAGAGTCGCACGACGCAGCGCAAACGGGTCCTTGCTGCCGGATGGTGGCTGTTTAATACCAAAAATACCGGTGATGGTATCAATCTTGTCGGCAATGGCGACAGCGCTGCCCGTCAGGTTGGATGGCAGTTCATCACCTGCAAAACGTGGCATGTACTGTTCGTTCAGGGCGATACACACCTCTTCCGCCTCACCGTCAAAGGCACCGTAGTATTGCCCCATGATGCCCTGCAGTTCCGGGAACTCCAGAACCATTTCAGAGTTCAGATCAGACTTGCACAGCTCACCGGCACGTTTAGCCAGCTCTGGCTGTCCACCTTCCTGTTCAGCAATGAAAGCGGCCAGGCGGGCAATACGGTCCGTCTTGTCATAAACAGAACCTAACTGCTGTTGGAATACAACAGGCTTCAGGTTTTCACGGCGGGCTTCCAGTGTGGTCTTCTTGTCGGTATCGAAGAAAAATTTGGCGTCAGCCAGACGTGGGCGGATAACTTTCTCGTTACCTTCTACCACCTGAGTCGGGTCAAGGCTTTCAATATTGGACACGGTGATGAAGTAAGGCATCAGCTTGCCTTTTGCATCGACCATGTGGAAGTACTTCTGGTGCTCTTTCATTGAAGAGATCAGGGCTTCAGCCGGTACTTCCAGAAACTCTTTATCGAACTGACCGGACAAAGGCACAGGCCATTCGTTCAGGGCAGCCACTTCGTCCAGCAAGTCTTCATCGATCACCGCTGTACCGCCAGCGGCAGTAGCCACTTCATTGACTTTAGTCCTGATGGTTTCACGGCGGGCTGCAAAGTCGGCGACGACCTTACCGTCTTCCAGCAGCAGCTTCTGGTAATCCGTAGCGGCGTTGATGGTCAACTCTTTATTGGCATGGAAGCGGTGACCTTTAGTGGTGTTGCCGCTCTTCAGCCCGAGGATTTCACAATCAACGACCTCAGAATCCATCAGCATGACCAGCCAGTGAACCGGGCGTACAAATTCAGCACGGCTGGCGCCCCAGCGCATACGCTTTGGAATCGGCAGAGCCGCCAGTGATCTGGAAACGATTTCGGGCAGCAGTTCTTTCGTCTGCTGACCCGGCTGAATGGCGCGGAAAACCAGCCAGGCTCCTTTCGGGGTATCCAGCTGTTCCAGTTGATCAACGGATACACCGTTAGAACGGGCAAAACCTTCAGCGGCACGGGTTGGGTTGCCATCAGCATCAAAGGCTGCTTTAACCGCAGGGCCACGACGCTCCAGGTTCTGGTCAGGCTGAGCCGCTTCCAGACCTTTTACCAGCAGTGCCAGGCGGCGTGGTGCAGCGAAAGATTCAAAGCCTTCAAAGGACAGTTGTGCGTCTTTCAGGCCATCAATAATGCCGGTGGTGAAAGCATCAGACAGTTTTCTCAATGCCTTTGGTGGCAGTTCTTCAGTACCCAGCTCAACCAGGAAATCTTGCTGACTCATTACTTTTCCTCCTGAGCAGAAAGCTGTTGCGCACTCTTTTCATTAAGAGCAGCTTCACGAATCTCGTCGCTGGCCATTGGAAAGCCCAGCTTACGGCGTGTATCGAAGTAAGCTTTAGCCACAGCGCGAGCCAGAGTACGCACACGCAGGATATAGCGCTGACGCTCAGTAACAGAAATGGCGTGACGGGCATCCAGCAGGTTGAAGGTGTGGGAAGCCTTCAGCACATATTCATAAGCAGGCAGAGGCAGACCCAGCTCTACCAGACGGGCAGATTCACTCTCAAAGAAATTGAACTGGTTGAAGAGTTCCTGAGTGTCGGCATGCTCGAAGTTGAAAGTAGACATTTCCACTTCCTGCTGCAGGAATACGTCGCCATAGGTGACGGTACCCTGTGGGCCTTTTGTCCACACCAGATCATAAACGTTATCCACGCCCTGAATGTACATGGCCAGACGTTCCAGACCGTAAGTGATCTCACCGGTCACTGGGAAGCACTCAATACCACCGACCTGTTGGAAATAAGTGAACTGAGTCACTTCCATACCGTTCATCCAGACTTCCCAACCCAGCCCCCAGGCGCCCAGGGTCGGGGATTCCCAGTTGTCTTCTACAAAACGAATATCGTGTACCAGAGGGTCAATGCCCAGCTCGCGCAGGGAGTCCAGGTACAGGTCCTGGATATTGGCCGGAGAAGGCTTCATCACCACCTGGAACTGGTAGTAGTGCTGCAGTCGGTTGGGGTTCTCACCATAGCGGCCATCGGTTGGACGGCGGCTTGGCTGCACATAGGCAGAGTTCCAGTTTTCAGGACCAATGGCACGCAGGAAGGTGGCAGGGTGAAAAGTGCCAGCCCCTACTTCCATGTCCAGTGGTTGCATGATCACGCAACCCTGTTTGGCCCAGAATTGCTGCAGGGCAAGAATGAGGCCCTGGAATGTTTTGATGTCAGGCGTGCTTTGAGCAGTCACTTTACTACCTCATGGAGGCTCGAATTCGGTTTTATAGTCCCTGGATGCCCTTATTGAAATTGCGAGAGGGCAAGATTCCGGTTAGCCGGAAAGTGGGGATGAGTTATCGCAAATAGAGACGGATTATACCGTTTTACGCCGCAGAGTATAAGGTTGTGGATAAGATGTTAATTGATGTGGATAAAGGGGTTAAAGAGACTTCTTATCTGAAGGTGTGTGATTTAAACGATAACTCGTCTTTCCCAGTTACTTTTGGCTTTCAGCATATTCTTCTGGAGATCCTGAAGAATGATGTCCGGGAATCTGTAGAAGCCATCAAACTCTCCTCCTCTGTTTTTACCACTCTTTTGAGTTGATATGTAGTGAAACGCTTCCTGTTTTGAGTTAAAGGCTTTCAGCCCCCCTTGATTTGGATTTGTGAAAAAATCAACATCGTAATCAAAATTGTGTGGATCATAAACAACGTACTGGTAGCTCCCATCGCGGGCTTTTATTCTGAAAATGCCGTAGGCATAGGCACCCTGCCCGACAACAACTGAGCTTGCTTTATCGAAGTCATGGTTTTCAATTTCATGGCGAGAGAGGACTTTAGTATCAGTACGGTTAAAGTGTACCCCGTCTATTCGTGCAGTGGGTGAACCTTGCTCAGTTCCTATCATAGCGTAGCTATAAAAAGCGTTGGCAAAAGGTGGTAATTTGTATCGGTCTGTATTTCCTAGCAGAGCTTGTAGAATAACCGGTCCGAAACCATAGTGCTTCCTGATTAGATAGTTTCTGACGAGTTGACGGTCTTCAGGACTCAGTTTATCGAGCTGGTCTTCAATGGTTGCAACAAGCAATGGAAATGAAACCTTAATACCAGTCGCCATAAATATAGCGAGTTGAAGTGAATTAAACCCACAGGCCCATGCTTCTTTATTCCCTCCGCTTCCGGCTTGGAGGTTTTGATAAGGTTTGCGGTTGTCAACTAACTTGTTTTGCAGGTATGCAAAGGCTCTCTCCGCCCCTTTCTTTGAGTACCCGGGAAACCCACCGCCCCCTACGTCTTCACCGTCGAATGAGCCAGCCCTTACCAGTTTGAGCTGGTTTGTATCCATGTCTTTTACAACAAGGATTTCATCACCTGGCAGGTAGTCCCTACTGGATACTGGCTGAAGTTGTACCTTAAATTTTTTGAGTACCAGATGATTACTGTTGGAATAAGCGATACGGTCACAGTCGGTAGGCTCTGCTGGTTGAAACCTGATTGGAGTGTTTTCTAACCAGGAGGCATCAGCCCTTCTGAAACCAAGGTAAGCCTGTTGCAGTAAAGGGCGTGATTCGGATGGTCTGTCCAGCAAGACCATTTCTTCCGCTGAGATAAAACGAACCCTGTCAACATCAGACTGATCCAGTTTAAAACCACCTGAAACTCTTGAACCGGGTGACACAGGTACGTCACGTCTGCGTCTTTCATGTTCAAGCATAAACTCAACGGGGCGAGCCGTTGCGGCTCCATCAGGAGTAAAAGGTGAATGTACAGGCCGGACACCAGGCTTTGGTGTCGTCATTAAACCAAGAGGGACCATAAACTGCTTGTAATCAACAACAGGTGTTGCAGCGCCTGCTTCGGTTAGAGCCTCTTTGCTGGTTCTTAGCTGTTCTTCTGCGATAGCGGCTTTATCGAATAGATCCTGTTTTTTAGCCCCTTTGTACTGGTTTTCAATCTGTTCCAGCTTTCTTATCAGTTTGGTTTTTATCTCGTTGTACTTTTTGGGGTTCGCTCTTAAACGTTCATCGGGTGGAATAACACTGATAAGCGTCCCTTTATCGTTATACGAAATAGAAAAGCCCAGGTTAGCCGGAATACCGGCAGGGTTACTGCCCAGCCTTTTTAACGCAGGGATGTGATTGATCAGGCTGGCCTGAGCCTGTAAGACACTGGTTTTGCGTAACTGCTGTATATAGTTTGCTTTTGCAACAGCTCTGGCATTAACAGCGGGAGAAGCGGCGACAGGCGTTATATTTCTCGCCCTCAGAGGCGTGGGCTTACCTGCCTTCCCTCTTGCTGTTGATGGTGAGGGTTCAGGTGTTCTTTTTACTTTACCGTCTGAGCGTTTGCCGGGTGGAAGGTTATCGGTATCAGATGAATAAGGTCGACGGACAAATGGCGGTTTGGGATTAATTGGCATTTTATAAACCGCTCAGTTAATACGTATGATTTTTATCGGTTCAGCACACAATAAACTTAGATCTTGCTGAGTACCGGAACGGTACCTGAAGCAGTTAGTAAACACTTGTATTTGACTGGCTGGACCGGCAGAGCCTTTTCAAGGTTTGTTTTATGGTGCCGAGACCGGATAGTACTACGGCTGGCATTGCTCAGGGACGCATCAATGAGAATCAAAACGAGGCAGTTCATAGCTTTGGAAGGCGTTGCTTTATTATTCCTGTTATTTCTTGGCCGGTTTGCTATTGCTGAAAGTATTGTCAGTTGTCCTGCCGGTATGAAATATCAGGGAAATGTCTGCTACCAACCCTGCAAATCTGGTTACACCGAAGATGGTCCGGTTTGCCGGAAAGGGTGTTCGAGTGGTTTCAGCTGGGATGGTTCTGCCTGTTCGAAATTTTATGGGGTGGTCAGTTATTACCCGGACAGTTACGCGCGAAGCACCGGTATTCCAGAGACATGCAACTCCAGCTCTATCAACAAAGATTTGCCTGCGGCCAGTGGTGAGACTGCCTTTACTATGCTGGTTTCTTCCGATAGCCAGTATCCCTGGTGGAACCGGACGAATGTGAGTGATGAAGAGGTCAAAAGAAGAGGAGAGCTGACTAATAAGCAGCAGATTCGGGCAATGAACAATATTACCCGGGTTTCACATACATCGGGTGGGAAAACGGTAACGGGAACATGGCCTGATAGCAGCAATGTTCTGTCTTCAAGGCGTGGTGCAGCCATTACAAAACCAAAAGGGTTGGTTATCAATGGTGATTTAACCGCCTTCTGGCATGACTGGCAGGTGGAGAAGTATATGGATCTGTATCATCGAAATGATGCTGACCCCGATAATCTGGAAAACCTCAAGCTGGATTTATTTCCGGGTCTGGGAAACCATGATTACTCCAATAATGCCGGGGATTGCTGGTGGACGCGCAATCTGGAGTATGTAGCACTGGGTTCCCATGGTTGTGCCAAAAATGCCAGCCATTACATCAAGAAAATGGTTAGCTGTAAGCTGGTCAGTAATTTTCCATCCGGTCAGATATCCGGTTTTGATGAAAGCAGTCTTGCTTATTCATGGGCGGTAGGAAAGTATTTCTTTATTCAGCTGCATAATTACCCTACTTATTCTTACAGTGAAATTGATGTATCGACATCCATTTCGTGGCTGAGTAAAGAGTTGGAGCGAGCTAATAAGGCGGGGTATCGCAGTGTTCTGTTGATGCATGATTATGGTGAACATATGAGGCAGAGTAATTCTGAGTTTCTCTCTGCCATTGCCGGTAAAAATGTAGTGGCGATTTTTGCAGGGCATATACATCAGAACTATGGCTATCAGGGAAGCGTACCGGGTTATTCGGAAATCGCTTTTTTTCGTAGTGGTGCTGCAGAATACAATACTTTTTTATTAGCGGAGTTTGGTAAAGACTATATGACGGTTGGTGTTATCAGTAGCCTTGATGGCAAACCGAAGTTTCTGGATCCAGGTTCAGGCACTAAGATGAAGACCATCCAGTTTTCTTCTCCATAAATTAAAGGTCAGCTGTGTGCTGACCTGCAATTCCCGGTTATTGCCAGATTTCACTGCCCTGTGAGTGAAGCCGTTATGAGGCTGCCGCAGCCAGTCTTTTTTCCATATTCCCAAGAGTAGGAAATTCTTGCGTTTCAACCTGTAGAGGCGGGTTAATTTTGTCTGCCGACAGGCTCTCAAGTTCATCGACAAGCCCTTCCCACAGAGGGACATGTTGTTGCAGATAATGAAGCCTTTGCAGATCTTCTCCCTGAAGCTGTTTAAAACCACTATTGTGTCTCTGCATAAGAACATTAAGTTCTTTTTTACCCGATTCAGCCTGTTTTCGCAGCCGTTGCTCCGGCGATGTTAAAATCAGTTTCAGGGCTGTTTTGGCACCATGGTAAAGCCCACCCAGGACAAAAGAGATGGCACCTCCAACCAGTGCGCCCTTAGCAGCGCCTATGGCGGTTGAAAGCCCTATAGCCATCAGACTGGGAGGAAATCCAATGGTTGCTACGATTGCAGTGGCAAAGCCCATGCCCGCGCCGATTATTGCACCCAGTTTCATACCGGTCTTGCCGACTTTTCTGGAGCCAATCCAGGCACTGTGACAGGTTTCTCTCCAAATACCTTTTCGCGAATAGGTAAAGTCTTTAAGAATATCTTCGCGACTTCGAGCCACATTATGGTGTCCAAGTCTGGCTGTAGCGAAAAGATCTGACTTATGGAAAGACGCCAAACCGGAATTGTCGGCTGCGCGGAATTTTCCCACTGTATTTCTACTCGATTGTGTGTACATCCCTGCCCCCTTTGATTGTTATTCAGGCTGAGACGATTGTATGGAGCTAAATGACTGAATGGCATAACAAAACGGTCAGTATTTCTGTCAGTTTAAGCCACCGGAATACCGCCTGAATGCCCTGAGCCTGAGCCCCTTATCGTGTATTTTTATGGATTTTGGAGAAGAAAGTGGCAGCAGGTTTGTTGATCCTGCTGCCTGCGGGAATCAATAACGCCAGAAGACAGGAGTAAACAGTACCAGAAGAGTAAATATTTCCAGTCGTCCCAATAGCATGGCAAAGGTCAGAATCCACTTTGCTACATCGGGCAGGCTTTCATAGTTACCTGCAGCTTCTCCAAGAGCAGGGCCCAGGTTGTTCAGGCAGGAGGCCACCGTCGAAAAGGCAGTCACAATATCCAGACCAGTTGCCATCAACAGCAGAAACATCACAACCAGCAGGAATACATAAGTGGCAAAGAATCCCCAGACCGCTTCACCTACCCGGCTGTGTACCGGCTGGCCGCCCAGCTTGATAGTAAGGATCGCGTTAGGGTGAACCAGACGATGCAACTCACGAATGCCCTGCTTGAAGATCAGCATGATACGCACCACTTTCATGCCACCCGCAGTTGAACCGGAACACCCTCCGACAAAACTGGTAATAAACAGCAGCAGTGGCAGAAAGGTTGGCCAGACAGAGAAACCGGTGGTTGAGTAACCGGTTGTCGTAGCAATGGATACGACCTCAAATACACCGTATTCCAGTGATGTCCAGAAACCATAAGTATTCGAAAGATACAGGGTAAACACCGTGATCAGGGCAACGGTTGAAAGAACCAGTACATAGCCTTTTACTTCAGAATCCCCTGAGTAATGGGATAGAGTTTTGTTGCGCCAGGCAAAGAAATGCAGGGCAAAGTTGATGCCTGCGAAAAACATGAAGAAGGTGGTCATCGCATTAATCAAAGGCGACTGGAAATAACCAATACTGGCATCGTGGGTTGAGAAGCCACCGATGGCAATGGTTGAGAAACTGTGACTGATGGCATCGAACCAGTCCATGCCCGCCAGTTTATAACCAAGAGCGCAGGTAACCGTTAACGCCATATAGAGCATCCATAATGCCTTGGCCGTTTCTTTGATCCGGGGTGTCAGCTTACTGTCTTTTACCGGCCCGGGGGTTTCTGTGCGGTACAACTGCATACCACCAATGCCCAGCATCGGCATAATCGCTACCGCCAGAACAATGATTCCCATCCCGCCAAACCACTGAATCTGCTGGCGATAAAACAGAATGGAACGGGGCATGTCGTCCAGTCCGGTCAGAATGGTAGCTCCGGTGGTCGTCAGCCCCGACATTGATTCAAAAATCGCATCTGTCACTGACAGGGACGGTGCTTCCATCATCAGAAAAGGCAAAGAACCGACCAGCCCGAGAACCAGCCAGAACAGGACGGTAATAACAAAACCGTCCCGGGTTCTCATGTTGCCGCGTACTTTTCGGTAGGGAAGCCACATGGACATACCGCCCAGCAAGGTCAGGAAGAACGTGTAGATAAAGAGTGAAATCTCAGCCTCGCCGTAGATCAGCCCGACTATCATAGGCGGGATATTCGACAGACTGAATACCATTAATAGGAAGCCCAGAACGGGCATGACTACTGAAAGTTGCATACAACCCCTGTTTTAGTTTTCTTGCTGCCATGCAAAAGCCTGACTCGAACGCGTTACCAATGTTCCTTTTGTGTCAGGCCCGGAGTATCGAAAACTTCAATACTCCAATCGGCGCAATGTATGCGCCGGTATTGTGTTGTAATAAGTATTAATGTCCTATATGGATAATCCACATAGGACAGGGTCAGAAGAATCCAAGCCCAACCTGGAAAAGTCTTTCCACCTCATGAATACGTTTTTTATTGGTTAGGAACAGGATGATATGGTCGCCGGATTCAATACGAGTGGTGTCGTGTGCAATCAACACCTCATCATTACGAACAATGGCACCAATGGTGGTTCCCGGCGGTAGCTCTACTTCCTGAACGGTACGGCCTACGACCTTCGATGAACTTTCATCGCCATGGGCAATGGCCTCCATAGCTTCTGCAGCGCCCCGACGCAGGGAGTGTACGTTGACCACGTCACCTTTACGGACATGCTTCAACAGGCTGCCAATAGTGGCCAGCTGTGGCGAGAGGGCAATATCAATTTCGCCACCCTGTACCAGGTCAACGTAGGCCGGGTTGTTGATCAGTGCCATTACCTTGCGAGCGCCGAGCCGTTTCGCGAGCATGGCCGCCATAACATTGGCTTCATCATCATTGGTCAGGGCGCAGAACACATCGGTTTCCTCAATATTTTCTGCGATCAGCAACTCTTTATCAGAAGCATTGCCGTTGAAGACCATGGCCTTGGTCAGCGTTTCCGACAGGAACTGACAGCGTGACATGCTGCGCTCAATAATTTTAACCTTGAAATCATTTTCAGCGGATTGCGCCAGCCGCAAACCGATGTTGCCACCCCCGGCAATAATGATGCGTTTGTAGTCATCATCCAGACGCTGCATCTCGCTCATTACGTCACGAATATGACGACGGTCGGCAATAAAAAAGACTTCGTCGTCTGCTTCCAGAACCGTTGTTCCCTTGGGCATAATCGCCTGACCCCGGCGGAAAATCGCAGCCACACGACTTTCGACGTTTGGCATGTGCTCTTTCAGATAACGCAGCTCCTGACCAACCAGCGGACCACCGTAGTACGCTTTCATGGCAACCAGCTGTGCGCGTCCTCCGGCAAAATCCAGTACCTGCAAAGCCCCCGGGCGCTCTAACAAGCGACGGATGTAGTTAGTAACAACTTGCTCCGGACTGATCAGTACGTCAACCGGCAGAGCGTCGTCACCAAACAGGCTGTCTCTGCTCAGGTACGCTGCCTGTCGGATTCGGGCAATCTTGGAAGGCGTATGAAACATGGTGTAGGCAATCTGGCAGGCGACCATGTTGACTTCGTCACTGTTCGTGACAGCAACCAGCATATCGGCCTCATCAGCTCCCGCCTGCTTGAGCACAGAAGGGAAAGATGCCATGCCCTGTATGGTGCGAATATCAATTCTGTCCTGCAGCTCCCGGAGTCGTTCACCATTGGTGTCGACCACCGTTATATCGTTTTCCTCGCTGGCAAGGTTTTCAGCGAGGGTTCCACCGACCTGACCTGCCCCAAGAATGATAATCTTCATGAATCAGTATCCTTAACTGCCCTGTGCCTGTTTTTTAATCAGGCTATAAAAGAATCCGTCCCCGCTGCCGGGAAAAATCTGTCGTCCAAACCCGGTATCGTGGCCCCAGTGACCTTCAATGGTTTGCAGGCGGGCGTCCGGGTGGCTGCTCAGAAATGCTTCAACCTGTTTGCTGTTTTCAGCAGGCATGACTGAACAGGTGGCGTATAACAGAGTGCCGCCCGGTTTCAGCAATGTCCACATCGTATTGAAAATGCGTTGTTGCAATTGCGCCAGAGCATCAATGTCTTTCGGTTGACGCAGTAGCTTGATGTCCGGGTGGCGACGTATAACGCCTGTTGCTGAACAGGGAGCGTCCAGCAGAATATGGTCGTACAGTTGTTTATCCCACCACTGTTCAGGCTGTGTACCGTCGCCATGCATCAGGCGTGCGGATAAGCCGATGCGGTCAAGGTTTTCCTGAACCCTTGCCAGTCGCTTCTCATCCACATCCAGTGCATCCAGCGTTATATCGTCGTTTAACTCAAGCAGGTGACAGGTTTTACCCCCAGGAGCACAGCAGGCATCAAGAACCCTTTCTCCGGGCTTTGCATCAATTAATACGCCAGCCAGTTGCGCTGATTCATCCTGAACGCTGACCCAGCCTTCAGAAAAGCCCGGCAGCTGATCCACAGGAACCGGCTTAGCCAGTGTAATGGCCTGGGGAGCAGTGGTGGACGGTGAAGCCTGAATGCAATGATCCAGCAGCTTTTTCAGATAGCGGTCGCGGGACAGATGCTTCTCATTGACCCGCAGAGTCATAGGGGGCTGTCGGTTGTTAGCCTTGAGAATTTCCTGCCAGTGTTCTGGCCAGCCTTTTTTCAGCTTACCGATTAACCATGCCGGGTGAGCAGTGGCGCAGATTTCATCGAAATGCTCGCTGTCCTGCTCGTCCAGACAAGTCAGCTCATCACTGTTGCGCTGGGCATTACGCAGAACGCCATTCACCAGCCCCCTCGCCCAGGCTTTGCCCATACTGCGCGTCACCTGAACCGTTTCCCCAATGGCGGCGTGTGCCGGAATGCGGGTGTAGAACAGCTGGTACAAGCCCACCAGAATCAGGCTGTGTACCACCTGTTCTTTCTTTTTGAGCGGCTTATCAACCAGCTTGTTTAGCCAGGCGCTGAGACGGAAGTAGTAGCGGATGGTGCCGTAGCAGAGTTCGGCCAGCAGGGCCTGGTCTTTTTTTGGCAACGTTTCCTGCAGGTCAGGCAGTACCTGACTCAGGGATTCACCGGATACAACCCGGGTGACGGCGGTGGCTGCCGCCAGCCTTACAGAAGATTTTCTGGCCATTAGCTGAACCGTTTTCCGGCTGTGAACAACTCTTTTTTGCTATTCAGCAGGTCGCTGACAGACATGGCTTTGCTACCGGGAAGTTGTACTTTGGTAACTCGCAGGATACCGTTTTGGCAGGCGATATCCAGCCCTTTCTTATCGGAATTGAGCAGAGTGCCTGGCTCTTTGTCAGAGTCTTCAAAAACGACGATGGCTTCCCAGATCCGAATCGTCAAACCTTCAAATTCGGCTGTTGCAACAGGCCACGGGTTAAATGCCCTTACCAGACAATCAAGGTCTGCAGCGGGTTTGCTCCAGTCAATTTTCGCTTCTTCCTTGCTCATCTTGTGGGCATAGCAGGCCAGATCATCATCCTGCTCTTCAGGTGTCAGAGTGCCTTCGGCAATCGCGTTGACGGCTTCGACCAGTGCCGGTTGGCCGACTTCAATAAGGCGATCATGCAGGTCTGAAGATGTATCAGACGCATTGACCGGGCAACAGGCCTTGATCAGCATATCCCCCGTGTCCAGCCCTGCGTCCATCTGCATAATGGTGACGCCGGATTCTTTATCACCTGCTGCAATTGCCCGTTGAATCGGGGCAGCACCGCGCCAGCGGGGCAGAATCGAGCCATGCACATTGATGCAGCCATGCTTTGGGGTATCCAGAACTACCTGGGGCAGTATCAGTCCGTAAGCCACAACGATCATCAGGTCGGCATCCAGGGCAGCCAGTTCCTGCTGTGCGGCTTCATCACGCAGCGTCTTTGGCTGGTAAACCGGAATGTTATGCAGCAATGCCAGCTCTTTGACCGGGCTCGGCTTCAGTTTGCGTCCCCGGCCCGCAGGGCGGTCTGGCTGTGTGTAGACCGCAATAACTTCATGGTGCGAATCAAGTACTGCTTGCAGATGTGCACTGGCAAACTCCGGCGTACCGGCAAAGACGATTTTCAGGCTTTTCATTTCGATATTCGGGACTTATGAATGGCTCCGCGGCAGCGGAATAAGAGATGACCGTGAATGATAAGGAAACTGCTACAGAGAGTAAAATCCTGGTTGTGGCAGAGCTTGAGGTACACTAGTACAGCTGTGTTTGCTCGAGGTCTGAGAGAGCGTCTTCAAACAGTTCGATTAATGTTGTGCTTCCATTATTGTTTTGCCACAGCTGTTTTCTGAACTTTTGCCATTCTACAAACGTTTGTTTCTGTTTTAGCAGTTTGGTTTTCTCTGTAGAAGAAAATGTATCGAAGTAATTTGTGAGTGTCATCAGCTGCTCATCCTCAGACATTTCTGATAGCTCAATAGGAAGAACAGATATATGAGGAACTCTTTCATAGTAAGGCAACTTTCCTATGGAAACGATGTCATAAAAGCTGTGATCTCCTGTACACCCGGCAACAGGCTGACTGGATGCAATGGCAACCAGGTCCAGCAGAGGCTTGCTTATTGGAAAAGGGTTGATCAGCCATAAAGTACGTCCTTTCTGAGTTGGGTGTATATATTCCGTGGAGCTATTATCACTGCCTGTCCAAAATACAATCCGTTGAATAGAGTTGTCTTCCATAACTCTGTTCAATAAGGTTTTTATGAATCTTTCGAGTCCTGGAGTTGCAAAATATTTTTTGAGTCTTTGAAAGCTTGTTACATATTTTATGTCCTTTGTCGGATCAGCAATGGGCAGTGTAGTTGATATAAAGTCTAATTTTGACAGGTCATCGTGCATATAGCTGAAAAAATAAGAGCCATCGTTTTGCAGCCATTTTATTTGATCTTCGGTACTGTCTTTCCCTGATAAGATACTTAAAAATGCATGATTTGATTTAAAGACACTTTCCGGAACTGTTTCGTATAGTTTGGAAATACTGAGTTCTGAGAAATTTTCAGCCATTATTTTTTGGCTTTCAGAGAGTAGTAAGCCTATTTTGTGTCGCCCTGATGTCTGTCCATTATATGAAAAGTAAGAGCTTGAGTGGTTGTCTTCGCAAAAAGAATTGACTTTATTTGAGTGTTTTGACTTTACCCCGAAAGAATAGTTTTTTTCTCCCAGTAAATTTATCCTGAGATTACTATCATTTTCTGAAGGTTCTTCATTTTCCAGATTATCATCTTCTTCATCATCGTCTTCATCGTTAAAAACATCCGCAGTGAACCACCAATTTTTTTTGAGGAGTGACAAATCGCTTTGTTCCAGATGCCAGCCATCATTCAAACCCGATATTGCTTCAGTAGCTACCGACATGCCGGGATCTCCGTCACAGTAAAACATTTCAGTAATATTGAGTTTTACAGAGAGGCCCAAATCATTTAGGTGTTTCACAAGAAATAAATTTTCTGGTTCTGAACCAACATGAGCCAGAACGGTATTGGTGGCGTTCTTTCCTTCTAGAAATTGAGATAATAATTTTCCTTCACCTGCGCTTATAGAGGGACTGGCTTCTTCTGAGCCTGTATTTGTAATCCAGATGACAGAATTTTCTTCAAACTCTTTTGAATATATTTTTAATACAGTTTCTTTTTTATGAGGTTCTCCATAGAGAATCAAGCTGACGTTTGCGTCCGTTATTTTGTTATTTAGCAGATGGTATATTTTGACACCATATGCGTAATCCCCCAGCCCTTTTGAGGCACTTGCTGCCATGAGAATTATATTTTCTTTATTCTTGCTTAAGTGGTTATCCTCTGCAGCCAGAGGTAAAACACTCAGGTAAAGTATTATGGCTGGTAATATTTTTTTTAACATTGTTGCATCCACAGTTTTTCTGTAGATGTTATCGGCATGACTCAAGTCTATGTAAGTCATGCCGGGCTAACAATCAGGCAGTAGTCAGGCGCTTGTGCTTAACCATCTTCTTGCGAATACGATCCTGCTTCAGTTTGGACAGATAATCCACAAACAGTTTGCCATTCAGATGGTCGATTTCGTGCTGAACGCACACGGCAGCCAGACCATCGAAATCCATAGAGTATTCTTTGCCGTCACGGTCCAGAGCGGTCAGGCGCACGGAGGCAGGACGGTCCAGCAACTCAAAAACACCCGGTACCGATAAACAGCCTTCGGAGATATCGGTCAGCTCGTCTGTCAGGGATTCAAATGTTGGGTTAATCAGAACCAGAGGCTCGCTGTTGTCTTCTGAGAAGTCCATCACCACGATGCGCTGGTGGATATTCACCTGAGTCGCAGCCAGACCAACGCCTTTGGCGTCATACATGGTTTCCAGCATGTCATCAACGATCTTGCGAACATCGTTGTTCACGTCGGCGACCGGGCTGGCGATGGTGCGCAGTCTTTCGTCAGGGTATTCCAGAATATCGAGCAGTGCCATGAGAGTCTCTGATAGAAAATTTTGATTAGAAACTAATTTTAAATATCTTTTTGGTATATAGGTAGTTTTAAGTACATTGGTACTCATCTGCAAGACTCGAAAGGGGGAGTTGCCAGAAAATTGTGGAGGTGTTGTGGTTACCTTACGACAGGCCAGTCTTTTGCCGACTGCCATAAACCAGCAATACTGCAATGGCCTGTATCTCCCGCATGAGAAATCATCAGGCCGACCAGCTGATCTACCGCCTCATCAACATAGCCTTTTTTTCTCAACAGGGACGCCATGGCAGGAGCGGCCTGGTTGATGATAAAAGAGGACTGTTTTTGCGGATCAAACTGGCTGTTCTGGCGGTAAGAAGGTGTATTCAGCACCCAGTTGATAAACGCGAGCTTTCGTCCCTGAAAGTCTTTAAGAGCCCGTAAAATGGCAGTGTTGATGATTTTGTTGGAATATCCTTTTGCCTGCAGTTCTGTTAATGCCCACTGGTAAAGCCTTTGTCTTGCTTTTGCCTGTTGAGAGGAAGAGTCATGAGCCAGTGTATTGGATGTGGTTTTATTCATTGTCGGAACAGGGAAAGTAATGACGCTTTAAGCCCTATCGGCCATCAACACCGGTCTTTCACTTTCCAGATGTCTGGTAACAGCAAAAGCGTATGCATATTCAGAAAGGGGTACTCTGGTCGAAACTGTAGATAACATTCATTGCTCGATTTGAGCGCTAATTGATACACTTCGGGCAATGATAAAAATAAAAAATCAAGGGTCGCTCTGACATGAGAAGCTTCGTTCTTGGGGTCTTACTAGCGTGTATTGCTATATCGGGTTCTGCCTTTGAAAGTCCGATCAAACCGGACTCCCCAAGAGAATATATTGTTACCAGAGGCGATACCCTGTGGGATATATCCAACCGATTCCTGAAAAGCCCCTGGCTGTGGCCGGAAATCTGGCATGCGAATGCCCAGATTCATAATCCGCATCTTATTTTTCCCGGAGATGTCATCAGTCTTGTGTATGTCGACGGTCGCCCACGACTGACGATTGTACGACGAGGTGAAAGTGGCCGGACGATAAAACTCAGCCCGAAAGTTCGCACACTCCCGGCAGAATCTGCCATTCCTGCTATTCCCCTGCAGGCAATAGACTCCTTCCTGAACAACAGCCGGATATTTAACAATATGCAGGAAATGGAGGCGGCTCCCTATGTGTTTGCGACCAAACAGCAGAGGATTATCGCCGGTACAGGAGACCGGATTTATGCCAGAGGTCAGGTGAAGGCCCTGTATGGACGAACCCTTGGGGTTTACCGCTCGGGTAAAGTGATTTCCGACCCTGTGAGTGGTGAGCTTCTGGGTGTGGTGGCGATAGACATTGCCAACGCAGCAATGGTTAAAACCTCCAGCGATGTTGCCACCCTGAGGCTGATTGACAGTAACATGGAGGTTCGTGCCGGTGACCGGGTGTTACCCGCCGATACCTTTTCGCAAATGACAGCCTTTTTTCCCCGTGCTCCGGATGCTCCTGTGGAAGGAGCCGTTGTGTCTGTGCTTGATGGCGTTGACAGAGTCGGTCGACTCAATACGGTTATTATCAACAAAGGCTTGCGGGAAGGTTTAAAACAGGGCGACCTTCTGACTGTCCATAAAAGTCTGCTGGTTAAAGACCCAGTCTCCGGACAGAACATTCAGCTGCCACCTGAGAGGGTGGGAATGATAATGGTTTATCGCCCGTTCGAAAAATTGAGCTATGGTATTGTGCTGTTAGCAAACGAAGACATCAGTATTGGGGATAACATAAAGAGTCCGGAATGACCCTTGAACTGGCCAGACAGAATGCCGAACATGAGGCATCGCAACAGCAGGAATGGCAACAACTGAGTCAGTGGTTGCTGCTTTCATTTATTCCCGGGCTGGGTGCCGTTCGCTATCGGTCACTGCTCAAAGAGTTTGGTCACCCTGAAGCTATCCTTTCAGCAACTCAAAGCCGGTTTACCTGACAAGCTTGCACAGTATATTGCCGGAAACCCGGAAACCCCTGATATCAGTGAACGGCTTACCTATACGCGCAACTGGCTGGAGTCCAGTGAAGCACACCATATCCTCAGCTTTAACTGCCCGGAGTATCCCGCAAGATTAAAAGAAGTTCCGGATGCACCACCACTGCTGTATGTGATTGGTAATCCTAAACTACTCTCAGAACCACAGCTGGCGATAGTCGGCAGTCGTCGTCCTACTCCCCAAGGGTGCAGGCTGGCTTATGACCTTGCGCTCGAACTCGGTAAAAGTGGCCTGGTCATCACCAGCGGTCTGGCGCTGGGGATTGATGCAGCAGCCCATCAGGGGGTTTTGAGCAGTTATGGCAGTACGGTGGCTGTACTGGGAACAGGCGTTGATCAGGTTTATCCCCGCAACCATCGCAACCTTTATTCCCTGATTGCCCAGCAGGGAGCTATCGTCAGTGAGTTTCCTCTGGGAACGTCTGCCAGCCCCGGACATTTTCCCAGACGCAACCGCATCATCAGTGGGCTGTCTCTTGGTGTTCTGGTGGTTGAAGCCGAGCAGAAGAGTGGTTCACTGATTTCTGCCCGTCTGGCGGCAGAGCAGGGACGTGATGTGTTCGCGGTTCCCGGTTCGGTATTAAATCCTCTCTCTAAAGGTTGTCACCAGTTATTACGGGAAGGCGCTGTTCTGGTGGAAAACCATGAAGATATACTGGCTGAGCTTCAGCCTCTGCTTGAGCCAATGCTGGAGGAAACAGAAGCAGAGTCAGAAATAGTCAGCGATGTGATTAACAGTCAACACCTGCATGTTCTGGACTGCATGGGTTTTGATGTGGCCAGTATGGATTTGCTCAGCCAGGTATCAGGACTGCCCTGTGAGGAGCTTTCTGTGGTTCTGACAGAGCTGGAAATGGAAGGACTGGTACAGTCGGTTCCCGGTGGTTTTCTGAGAGTGCGTTGAAGTTGTCAGCCATTAACGGCTCAAGCCTGCCTAATGTTCAGAAAGCGTAGTTCCCAGTAGTAACTCGAGCAAGTTGGCGCAGCAGGTGGTGATAACGCTCCGGCAAGAAATGTCGTATATAAAGAAAGCTCTCGAAGAACTGTTTTTTTGTTCTGAAATGAGCACGACTGCTTTCTTAAGGATGAATCGGTTGTATAAACTTATTCAGGCCTGGAAATATAAAAACCATCGTACCTATAATCCTTTAGGCTTGATGTAAGAGTAGTCGTCATTGCTTTGACCAACGGCATGGGAGACATAAAATCTGAACTCAAAAGGTTCAAAGTCAGGCATATCTCTGAAATTATCTTTTACGAATGTTCTATTCCTGTGTTCATAGGTGTCTGAATGAAGTACAACTTCACCTACAAGTTTGCTGCGGTCTTTTCTGATGTATCTCAGGGGAGTTTTTTGAACTAAAACGGGTGTTCTCGTTGAGAACTGAATTTCCTTTGTCACTTTTCTATTCCGGGATAAAGACAGGGTGGCCGTACCTTCGATTTTGGCGTTAAAAAGGTGTTTGTCAAAAGGAGTTAGTGTTAAAGTCAGCTCCCCTCCAAAAAGTCTTCTCATTGTAGTTCCATTCCACCGGGGGGAGTTCTTGCCGAATGGTATATCAGCAAATATTTCAACGGGGTTAATTCTTTCATCCTCGAAATACTCATACGTACCTATTCTGTCTTCCATAGCAGACGACCAATAAGCTTTGTTCTTAATGCGTTTCCAGGCTCTCACTCGTTTAGATAAATTCGTAGCTTGAAGATAGGTATAAAAGTCAGAGCTATGTGGAAATAATGGGTTATTTTCTATTTCAAAAAAAGTCAGACTGTATTTGCTTGCCTGCTGGTCATCAGTGTTATTATTAAAAGATACTAATTTATTGGTAGTGAAAGGAATAGCGCCAATTCTTTTATTGCCATTTATATAAATGGCCACCTTGATAACTCCAGACAGAGCAAAGTCATTGAATTTATCTGGTTTGTAATAATCGTGAGCATACAGCTTGAAGTGTTCCCTGCATAGCTTTTCTTCAAAAGAGTTAGGGTTTTGCCTAATATAGTTATCAAAGTCGTATACGGTTTCACTTTTTAAGGATTTGTCTAAATCTCTCGGTTTAAATGTAAACTGTTTGACTCCATGAGCGGTACAGTAAGAAATACCGCAGGTAAATGTGTAAGGTTTATAGTCACAGGGATAAATGCCGAAGTATTGATTTGGAATTGAAATAAAATTCTTCAAAGCCTCTGGAGGTAGTGTTGGAAATTTTCTAAAGATAAATGGTGTATCCAGATAAAATGATTTTGCAGGAGTGGTAGGTAAAGGCGTCGTTTGAGTTACTATTTGTGTTGTCGTTTGGTTTTGTTGAAGCATTTTTTCTCTTAATATTGCTTCTTGATAATGTTTGGGGATAGAACTTTTATTTAGCAAATTCCTGTATACGTTCTTAAAAGATTCAGAAAGTTGACTCCAGGGTATATCAACTTTTTTTCCATCTAACTTGTTGAACATGGACTTATCCGTTTCTGCTTTTTCACCGGCAAGACTGTATATAGCTCTGGAATCTGGTTGTGCAACCCATGGAAAAATGGAAATGACTAAGGAAGCACATTGTACAGAGTGTTTGAGCTTTGTTTTCATATAAACTACCTTCGTATTCTCACTTATTGACTCAGTAAGTTAGAGTTGACTGTATGCTTATTCAAAACATGAACTGAAAGTCTAGCCGAGAATCTTAGGATGGACATTAAGCTCAAGAAAACAGCATTTCCAGCGGCAGAATTCACCTTGAGCAGCCAGAATACGTTTGAACTACAGTATCAAAGCTGAACAAAAGTACTGCAAATAGTAGTAGATCAGTTGAAAAAACTGTAGACCTGTTTCAACCAGTCAGAACTCCTCGGGATAGCTGAACAACCGGGTTTCACTATACGACAGCGACATATACATCCTTTGGATTTTATCCTGTCACTTATTGCTGCCCTTGGTGATGATGGAAACTCTGACACTCCGGTTTATTTACACCGTAAATTTAACGGGTTGACTGACCTGAACGTGTCCTATCGCTCTTGGGCAAATCAGGCTGAAAAAGATGCTCTGCCCGCCCTTCGCACACGACTGGGATTGTGTCTAATGGGTGGGCTTAATGTCTACCTTTATTGTCGAAAGGGATGTTGAAATCAGTCATGAACCACTGGGTTTCCTTCTTGAGGTTCACTACAAGCTTCAACACTCAACATAGTTATAAAGACCTGATAGAATGCGACACTTGCTGATCAATCCAAATGGAAGTGTTATGACGAAGCCATTCGTTGCTATTCTAATGGGGTCTGATTCGGACCTGCCTAAGGTGCAGGCTGCAATCGATGTCCTGAAAAAACTGGATATTCCGGTTGAAGTAAAAGTGCATTCTGCACACCGAACTCCGGAAGCAACTCATCATTTTGTCACCGATGCTGACAAACGCGGCTGCGCTGCGTTTATTGCCTGTGCAGGCATGGCGGCTCATCTGGCAGGAGTTGTTGCTTCCCTGACCATCAAGCCGGTTATTGGTGTACCGATTGATGCGGGTCCACTGGACGGTCTGGACGCCCTGCTGTCTACCGTACAAATGCCGGGTGGCATTCCTGTGGCGACCGTTGCAATTGGTAAGGCCGGTGCTAAAAACGCAGGCTATCTGGCGGCACAAATCATTGCACTGGGTGACAAAGAGCTGGCTGACCGCCTGAAGATGGAGCGTCAGGCCAATGCTGAAGAAGTGCTGGCAAGAGATGCCGCCCTGCAAAATCAGTTGAACGGTTAATATGATTGCTACCCCTGATGTAACGCCTGAGGAAACTCCGGAAAACACTCTTACCGCACAGGCAGCGGTTGTCGTGGGTCAGGGGGGCATCATTGCCTATCCTACTGAAGCTGTATGGGGTCTGGGCTGTGATCCGTGGAACAGGGATGCGGTGTATCGCATTCTGGATATCAAAGCCCGCCCCATAGAAAAAGGCATGATTCTGGTAGCGGCGTCTGAGTCTCAGATTACGCCACTGCTGGAGCCGTTGACGACAACACAGCGGCAAACCCTTTCTGACAGCTGGCCAGGTCCATTCACCTGGCTGATTCCTGATATTAACCACTGGGTTCCGGACTGGGTAAAAGGCCAGTTTGATACCGTTGCGGTGCGTATCAGTGACCACCCGGTTGTACGGGCTTTATGTGAAGCTACCGGACACCCTCTGATTTCTACTTCTGCAAACCGGGCTGGAGAACCTCCTTTATTAACCGGGCTGGCGCTACACCAGCATTTTGGTACGCAGGTCGACCTGATCGTACCCGGGGAAACCGGTTCACAAAATACACCCTCTGAAATTCGTGACTTACGAACCGGGCAGATCATCCGGTCCGGCTAGGTTGCCGATATACGCCATCTACGCGTATGGGATGAAAAATGACAAAGATAAAAACAGAACAGGTCAAACACTATTTACTGTCACTGCAGGACGCTATCTGTGCCGCCATTGAAGAGCAGGATGGCGATTCGACTTTTCGTGAGGAAAGCTGGGAATACCACGGTGGCGGCGGAGGGCGTGCGCGAGTACTTGAAGGTGGTCGTGTATTTGAAAAAGCAGGTGTAAACTTTTCATTTGTTACCGGCGAACGGCTGCCTGCTTCAGCAACGGCTAAACGCCCGGAACTGGAAGGCCGGAGCTTTCAGGCCATGGGCGTGTCACTGGTTATTCACCCGAACAACCCTTTTGTCCCGACCTCTCATGCCAATGTTCGACTGATGGTGGCAGAAAAAGAAGGGGAAGAGCCGGTCTGGTGGTTTGGTGGCGGTTACGACCTGACACCTTATTACGGTTTTGAAGAAGACTGCAAACACTGGCACACCACGGCAAAGGCAGCCTGTGAACCTTTTGGTAAAGACGTTTATCCACGCTATAAAAAATGGTGCGATGACTACTTTTTCCTGAAACACCGTAACGAGCCAAGAGGAATTGGCGGGCTGTTTTATGACGATCTGAACGAATGGCCTTTCGAGCGTTGTTTTGAGTTTATGCAGGCCGTTGGCAGCAGCTACATTGATGCCTACATTCCTATTGTTGAAAAGCGCAGGCAAACCCCTTTCACTGAGCAGCACAAGCAGTTTCAGCAGTATCGACGTGGACGGTATGTTGAATTTAACCTGGTCTATGACCGTGGCACTTTGTTTGGTTTACAGTCAGGGGGGCGTACAGAGTCTATCCTGATGTCGTTACCACCGGTCGTACACTGGAATTACAACTGGCAGCCACAACCGGGAAGTGAAGAAGCACGCCTGTATGACTATTTTCTAAAGCCCAGAGACTGGGCAGACGAGCCTGAGGAGAGTCGTTAATGGCTGGCCCTGTTGACCTGTATGCTGTGATGGGAAACCCCGTTGCTCACAGTAAATCACCCTGGATACATACCTTATTTGCCAGCCAGACGGACCAGCGGCTGCATTATAACGCCCGACTGGTACCTGTGGACGGTTTTGATGAAGCCATTAACCACTTCTTTAAAGACGAACTTGGCAGTCACGGTTTAAGCATCACGGTTCCTTTCAAGGAGCAGGCGTGGGAGTGTGCGCAGCACCGCACTGTCCGGGCTGAAAAAGCCGGGGCAGTGAATACTCTGTGGATAAGTAACGACGGTGTGCTTCATGGCGATAATACCGACGGTCTGGGGCTGGTGCGTGATTTAACCGTGAATCATCAGGTTGACCTGGAAAACGCCCGACTTCTTATTCTGGGCGCTGGCGGTGCTGTGCGTGGTGTGCTGGAACCCATACTGGAACAGAAACCAGCGGAACTGGTGATAGCGAACCGCACCGTCAGCAAAGCTGAAGCGCTGGCTGAACTGTTTCCCGGTCAGCCTGTTTCCGCAGGTGGCTTTGCCGACCTGTCAGGGTCTTTTGACCTGATTATTAACGGTACTTCAGCCAGCTTACAGGGTGACCTCCCTCCCCTGCCCGCTGAGATTGTTGATGAACAGACCGTCTGCTACGACATGATGTACGCCAGAGAAATAACCGTATTCAACCAGTGGGGTCTGGCGCAGGGTGCCAGACAGGCGATTGATGGTCTGGGCATGCTGGTGGAGCAGGCGGCAGAACAGTTTAAGATCTGGCGTGGCGTACGTCCGGACACGGCTGCTGTACTGCAACAACTCCGGGAAGACATGGCTGTTTCAAAAGAGACTGTCTGATGAAACTGACTAACCTGCAAAAAGGCGACCTGCTGTTTCAGCTGCGTTCAGGCGGTGAGCTGGAGTACGCCATCAGTCGTGTTTTTGCCGGTTACAATGGTATGTTGCTGAACCATGTGGCGGTCTATTGTGGTGAAGGGAAGCGCGGTGAAGGAAAAGTGGTTGAAGCGACCATGCCGCAAGTGCGCTGCATCAGTCTGGAACATTTTCTACAACGTTCTGTTCTTGATACTTCCGGACGACACTGCGTTGTTCATGCCAGACTGTTGCCTGAGTATCTGCACCTGAATGAAAAAGCGGTAGGGTTTATTCTTGACCAGTTGGATAAACCCTATGACTGCCACTATACCAGCAAGGAAAAAGGCTGGTATTGCAGTGAACTGATTCTGGAAGCCTGGCGATTTGCCAACCGTGGTCATTTTGTTTTTCCACAAACCCCCATGGGTTTCAGGGATATGGAAACCCATGAACTGCTCCCCTACTGGGTGCAGCATTATAATAAAGCCCGCAAGCCAATCCCTGAAGGTGAACCCGGCTCTCATCCGGCTTTACTGTCCTGTTCGGAAAAAATAGACATTCTGAGTGTGACTGGGCAGTTGCCTTCGAGATTAAATTCATTCGGGATTATTGATTCTCCAGTACAGGTCGTTTGATAGCCATGCTGGTTCCCACCCAAAACATTATTTATAGAACAGGGGGACGAGGGGAACTTATACAAAAAAGGGGAATCTGATAGAAGCAAAAGAACATTAGAAGAGATACAGATTATGCAGTCTCTGGAAAGTACGTCCCCTAACAGTATATATGCAGGTACTTTAGAGAATACACAGCCAGAAAAAAAAAGTGGTGCTGCCCCTTTAGACGTTCAGACAGTATACCTGCCAGGACAATCAAGCCCTTATGAATACCCAGAAATAAAAAGCAGGGCTGTTGCCATAGAAACAGACTGTAGTCTGAACCATGACAAGCATTTTAACGCTATCTGGAATGCAATCCTGAATGGATTTTCAAATTCAGAATTTACAGGAGTGAGAATTTATCGTAACCAAAACATCCCTACAATAATGGTAAAGTCCCATGAAAGAGAGTCTCTGAAATCACTTTCTCAGCCTTTGACGGCTCTCACTGAAGATAAAGACATACCCATAAAACATAAGCATGAAATATTAAATTTAATATATGAGGAAATAGAAAAACATCAGGATTTCAATAAAAGTCAGAAGAGGTTTTTAAAAAACCTTATAAATGATGTAAAAATATACCAATCTATACACTTTGACTTTAATAAAATGCTTGAAAAAAGCTCGACTAAAGAAGATGAAAATTTATTTTTGCATAAGCTATTTATTGAAAGAGATAGAGCTGTTGATGAAAAAGGTAACGAATTTGGCGGTTTTGTTTTTGAAGATGAGCCATCTTTTTTAAATAAAACATCATTATGTTTTATGAGTCTTTTAAACTGCATAATAAGCAAAAAAAAAATAACCTATAAAGAACTTCGAATTGCTGCTTCAATACTTTATTCAGTTGAATCGACCCCTGGTAACTATTACGATTTAGTCCCTAAAGAAGGCAGTCTTGAGTCAATAAAAGACTTTCTGGAAGGTGGAGAAGTCATCGATATGGTTACTAATAATTACTACTTCAGAGAAAGTGTTAAGTTTACAGATTTTATGGACAGAATGTTTAATCAAGAACTCGGTTTATCTTATTGTGGAATCAGACGAACAAAAAACACGATTAATAAAAAATATGCCATCAGTGACAAAACAATAGATGAGCTACAACGGAGTGGCAATAAAATGTATGATTTTAAGATGAAAGATGAAGATAATGGTTTTTGGAGTTTAATGTCAAATAAAAAACTCTATGTATTTCTCGTGAATTATTACCCGAAATGCTATAAAGTTGGAAAAATTCCTTTATCTATATCAGTTGTCGTTAAGAAACCTTTTAGTGAGCACAAGCCAGATATTGTCAATTTATTATTAAAGAACTATTACGAGGATATTAAATCTGAAGACAGCAGTCTGGAGAAAATAACTAAAGTTATTAATCTGTGCTGCTCTATACAAAGACTTCATCCATTTATGGATGGTAACGGGCGATCCTGCTTTGCTGCACTGGTTCCTGCCTTACTGTTTGAGCGAGGTCTACTTCTCCACCAGACAATAAAAGACCCATGGAGCATGATCGATACCTGTAAACCTTCTCGTATTGCGGCTGAATTTCTCCCTTATTGTACAGATGCCCCCGTTCTTACAGAAGCAATTGACTTGCAGCCCTACCTTTCAAATGAGCAGAAACTCATTCTGGCTTGTGCTGAAGGTGACATAGAAGGAGTTAAATTCATTTTTGACAACTACCCTCATCTGGATCAGCCAGAGGTTCAAATTATACCCTGGAAAAAACTAAACCTTCTAAAGTGGAGTAAAGATCATGGTCAGAATGAGGTTTATAACTTTTTAAAGGAGCGTTATCGCCCTGCAGGCGGCTGCAGGCCAGGATGTAAAATTCAATAACCGTCCCAGAGCTGCAGACGCTTTTAAAAAAGGGAGAACTGCCCGATATCGGGCAGTCACCAAAAAGCTCTATTTACGGAAGCTCTGAAGATACAACAACTCCAGCGCAATCGTCGCTCCGGCCAGTGCCGTAATGTCGCTGTGGTCATAAGCCGGGCAGACTTCCACCACATCCATTCCAACAATATCCAGCCCTTTTAAGCCTCGCAGGATTTTCAAAGCCCTGTCAGTGGTCAGACCGCCACAGGCCGGTGTGCCGGTTCCCGGTGCGTAAGCCGGATCAAGGCTGTCGATATCAAAGGTGAGATATATACGACGATCACCAACAATTTGACGAATTTTCTCTACCACCTCATCGACAGGGGCATCATTAACATAGTCAGCCTCCAGTACATTAAATGGTGTGTTTTTATAGTCGTATGTTGTACGAATACCAACCTGTACCGAAGCCTGTGGATCAATCAGCCCTTCTACCTGAGCGTGATAAAACATAGTGCCGTGATCAAACTTAGCGCCATTGTCGTAATCATCGGTGTGGGCGTCAAAATGAACCAGAGCCATTTCACCGTAATGCTTTGCATGAGCCCGCATCAGCGGCAAAGAGACATAATGGTCACCACCGAAACAGAGTAATGTCTTGCCAGCAGCAATCAAGCCGTCAGCATGTTCAAACAAGTGGTCACACATTTGCTGGGCATCGCCAAAATCAAACACCAGGTCGCCACAGTCTTCGATGGACAGACGTTTGGTAATATCAAAATTCCACGGCCAGCGCCCGCCTTCCCAGGCCAGGTTCTTGGATGCTTTGCGGATGGCCTCAGGCCCCAGTCGACTGCCGCTGCGGCCTGTGGTGGCCAGATCAAACGGAATGCCGGTGACAATCACATCAGCACTGCTGTTCTGTGGATGGAAGTTCAAAGGCTGGCGCAGATAGCCAAAGGCATTGGCATACAGGGAGTGGTCTTCCCTTTGTCCTAAGGTACTCATAGTTTCTCCGCCTCCACCCGGGCATGTCCGGAGTGCTGATAATGTCTGAAACTCATATCATATCCACAACTCAGAGGCAGATCGCAACTAGACATGCACAGATAGTCCTGACCTTCTGGCAGTGTCTGCTCAGCGTTAAAGCCAATCAGGTCCCAGCAACCGGGATTCAGTGCTTCCAGCAGAATCCGGATGACATGATTGCTCTCCAGATCCATGTTGGTTTCAAAGCTAACGTAGGAACTGTCCTCCTGCGGTGTAATATGAAAGGTCGCATAACGATTCCCCTTAATCGCATTCAGGGAATAACCAAAGGGTTCAAACAGCCAGTCACTGATTGCAAAGCCCGGCAGGATCTCATCCAGTCTTAACAGGCTGCGAATTCCTTCAATGGTCTGGCCTTCAGTGCGCAGGTAATCGGCATTTTTACCTTTGATGTGGTACATCAACAGCTCACTGGTGCTATCGTCGGCTTCCGGCTGATAAGGCTTATCCAGATGAAAAACGTAGTTGTGATGACTGTCCAGATGACCCAGACGAAACGCGTAACCTTCGAGACGTTTACCCAGGCGCTCAATATCTTCCTCAAAGGAGCTTTTCTGCAGGTGTGACTGGTACTCGTTTTTACGTTGAAAACTGGCAAAATGGATGTGTTCCTGCGGGAAATGATCCAGAAAGTGCAGGGTCGCATCCACCAGGGTTGTGGTACCGCAGGTCAGCATCAGAAAGCGATCGTGCCAGACAAACAGGCTGGATTCAGACAACAGGTAAGCGTCGCAGTGTTCGTTGCTGATGGTATCCAGAATTTCTGCCTGGGCTTTGGTGACGACACCCGCCCAGAAATCTTTACCCATCGCACGCAGTGAGCCTGCTTCGGGCGCTGTTACCATTTCAACTTTCTTTTCCGAGCCTTCAAAAAACATCACAGCTCATTCCCTCCGACGTATTCGAGGTAGGTATAACCCCGCAGTCCTGATTCCAGTTCGGCCAGTGTGGCCTGTTGTTCGTTAAGTGGCAGGCTTTCCCTGACCAGCTGCCGGTAAGTACGCAAAAAGCTTTCCGGTTGCAGATTGACGTAGCGCAGCACGTCTTCCACCGTGTCGCCGGGCTGATATTCAGTGACTTCAACCAGTCCCAGATCCGTTATACGTACCGAAGCCGTATCCGCGTCGCCAAACAGGTTGTGCATATCGCCCAGAATTTCCTGATAGGCACCCACCATGAAAATACCAATCAGGTAAGGCTTATCAGGATGCCAGGTGGGTACCGGCAAAGTGGTTTCAATGCCCTGACCATCAACGTACTGGTTGATCACGCCGTCGGAGTCGCAGGTAACGTCAAGCATCACGGCACGTTTTTCCGGCGGCCTGTCCAGCCCGGACAGCGGCAGAACCGGAAACACCTGATCAATTCCCCAGGCATCGGGCAGAGACTGGAACAGGGAGAAGTTGACATAGAATTTGTCCGCCAGCTTCTCACTCAGCTCATCAATCAATGGCCGGTGCGCCCGGTTGCGGGTGGACAGGCGTTTTTTCAGGGTATGACAGATACGCAGGTTAACGTTTTCTGCCCAGGCCCGGTGTTCCAGCCCCAGCAGACCCATTTCAAACTGCGTATGTACTTCGGCAAGGTCAGCCTGACTGTCGTGATAGACTTCCACCAGGGCGCGCTGGCTCAACCCCCGGGCCAGATCCTGCCAGGAACTCCACATATTGTGCAGCAGGCGGGGAGCGTCGTCGGCAGGTGCATTCAGCAGTTCCGGCTCGTAGCTTTCCACACCGACAACATCGGTAATCAGTACGGCATGATGGGCGGTCAGGTTACGACCGGACTCGGAAATAATGCCCGGAGCTGGCAGGTCGTACTGTTTACACAGGTCGCCAATGGTATAGACGATATTGTTCGCATATTCCTGCAGGCTGTAGTTCATGGAACAGTGGCTCTGGCTGCGGGTACCTTCATAGTCCACCGCAAGGCCACCGCCAACATCCAGAAATTTCACCGGAGCGCCCATGCGATACAGCTCGGCATAAATACGGCCACATTCGCTGACAGCCTTGCGAACGTCACGAATGTTGGCAATCTGAGACCCAAGATGGAAATGCAGCAGTTGCAGGCAGTCCAGATGTTCTTCCTGTTTCAACCGATCTATAACATGCAACACCTGACTGGCAGACAGCCCGAACTTGGATTTCTCGCCACCGCTGGCTTGCCACTTACCTTTACCCTGGGAAGCAAGACGAACCCGTAAGCCCAGCCTTGGTTTTACGCCCAGTTTGGCGGCTTCAGCGAGCACCATATCCAGCTCGGTGAGTTTTTCCAGAACGATGTAAACCTGATGCCCCAGCTTTTCACCAATCAGAGCCAGCCGAACGTATTCCCGGTCTTTGTAACCGTTGCAGACAATAACCGAGCTGGCTCGTTTCGCCAGAGCCAGCACAGCCAGCAGCTCCGGTTTACTACCGGACTCCAGACCCAGCTGACGGTTCTGGCGGGCAGACTGGCTTTCCAGAATTTCTTCCACCACGGCGCGCTGCTGATTGACCTTGATCGGGTACACCGCCAGATACTGGTTGTCGTAACCATAGTCGTGAATGGCACGGTTAAAGGTATTGCACAGAGAATCGACCCGGTCATGAATAATTTCCGGGAAACGCACCAGCACCGGCAGAGACACCCCCTGCCGGGTTAGCTGATGGGCAATGGTGTCCAGGTTAACCGGAGGTTTGCCCTTCATATTCACTGTTACATTGCCATTGTCGTTCAGGTCAAAATAGTCCTGGCTCCAGTAGCGAATGTTGTAGGTGGAACGGGCTTCTTCCACGTTCCAGCTTTCAGCGACGCTGCTTTCTGTTTTCTGGTCAGACAGGGGTTCTCCCAGCACTGCCTGCGCCGGGAAAGGTCTGCTGTCACTAAAGTCTTCAGTGTTATCCATTTAGCTTTTTACTCTGGAAAAACCAGCCTCTTTTCGCTCATGGCTGCTTGTCACGAGGCTTCTTTTCTTGCGCTTTCTGCTTTCTCAATGGCTTCTTCAACGTAGCGTGGCAGTGCAAAGGCACCGTGGTGCAGAGCCGGTGTGTAGTAACGGGTGTTAATGCCGCTGGCTTCAAAACGACTGGTCAGCTCTTCAACGCTGACTTTGCGTGCTTCTGTGTCGTCCGTTCCCCATGCCAGGGTCATTACGCCACAGGCGTAAGTCGGAATGGCGGCAGCATAGAAATGACAGTCTTTAACGTAGCTGCCCAGACGCATTGCAGTGGTTTCCACTTCTTCCAGCTGCATCAGCGGTACGCCGTTTTGGGCGACGAAGATGCCTTTTTCAGTCAGCAGGCGTTTGCAGCCGTTGTAGAAATCGGAGGAGAACAGCACTTCACCCGGACCAATCGGGTCTGTGCAGTCAGAGATAATCACGTCGAAGCTCTTGTCCGCTGCTTTTTCCGGGTTGTTAACAAACTTGACGCCGTCGTCGATCACCAGGTTGACACGAGGATCTTCATAGGAACCGGCAGAGTGGTTT
The DNA here is from genome assembly GCF_040549045.1 of Endozoicomonas sp. NE40. Classification (NCBI taxonomy): domain Bacteria; kingdom Pseudomonadati; phylum Pseudomonadota; class Gammaproteobacteria; order Oceanospirillales; family Endozoicomonadaceae; genus Endozoicomonas; species Endozoicomonas lisbonensis. The sequence continues at coordinate 2,445,516 of NZ_JBEWTB010000002.1, forward strand.
GGCAGCCACTGTTTGCACATATCTACAACCGCCTGGTCAATTTCAACCATGGTGACATGCTCAACACTCTTGTGTTTCAGCACTTCACGCAAAATACCGCCGTCACCACCACCGATAATCAGTACACGCTTTGCACTGCCATGAGCCAGAACGGGTACATGGGTCAGCATTTCGTGGTAAATAAACTCGTCTTTTTCGGTGGTCTGGATCACTCCGTCCAGCGCCATGACACGACCAAAGACTTCGTTCTCAAAAATAATCAGGTGCTGATGTTCGGTTTTGTCTTCAAACAGTACCTTGTCAACGGTAAAGCTCTGTCCGTAACCGGAGTACAGGGTTTCCAGATAAGTGTTGTCTTTGTGCATCATTGAATCCTTTAACAGCTCTTTAACAGCGATCAATGCAGAAATGCCGCCTCTTCATCCCGGTGGATGGGGCAAGCTCTCTGCCTGAGCGCAGTGATTCGCGCAGTAGATAGGGTAGTAGACCGTAAATACGGAAAACGGTTCTGACCTGTTTTGTTCAGGTCAGCCAGTCAGGGGTAGGTGAACAACCATGAGTGAAAAGAGGAAAGGTCACTCTTATGTGAAGAATGATGTGAAGAAGTCTTACGAATTCGATTGATGAAGTTGATAACTGAATCTGAATGCAGAGAAGCATTTCGGGCTGGCCGGGAAAGGGTGGCCAGTAAGCAGGTTGGTTTGTACATCAGAGTCACTCCACAATTAATTCCGCACGTTTGTTTCCCCGGCAGCGCTTTCATTGAAGAAAGTCGGGTCGATTTAACGCACGGTTCAGACTTTGAGAACCATAAGTTCCTCAGGTTGTTTGGTTTCAGGTTGCGTGTATCAGGAAAGGTGCGAATTAAACCTTTGAACTTATTTAAAGACAAGCAAAAAATGGAACAAATATAGGCGAACCCTATGCGGATTGCCGCAGTTCAGGTATTCGGGCAGGCGACTTTGTGCTGGTTACCTTTATCCTGAAAGTCCGGTTTTATCCGGGCGCAGTCCTGTTTGGCGACAGGGCAGCGGGTTCGGAAAACGCAGCCGGAAGGCGGGTTGATGGGGGATGGCAGATCGCCTTCGAGCAGTTCGATGGTCTGGTTATTCAATTTACTGCGTTCAAGGTGAGGGTCTGGCACTGATACGGAAGCCAGCAACGCCCGGGTGTAAGGATGCATGGGTTGAGCATACAGCTGTTCCGAATTCGCTGATTCCATTTCACTGCCAAGATACATAACCAGCACACGGTCGCTGATATGCTTCACGACACTGAGGTCGTGGGCGATAAACAGCAGTGCCAGCCCCATCTCCTGCTGCAATGCCTGTAACAGATTAATCACCTGTGCCTGAATGGAGACATCCAGCGCACTCACCGGCTCATCACAGATCACCAGTTGGGGTTTCAGTATCAGAGCCCGGGCGATGCCCACCCGCTGGCACTGACCGCCTGAAAACTCATGAGGGTAGCGGTTAATAACATTGGGCAGTAACCCTACCCTGTCCATCATTTCTCTGACTTGCTGGCGAACGACCGGCTTTGACAACTCTGGCTGATAGTTCCGCAGTGGTTCGGCAATGATGTCGCCAATGGTCAAGCGTGGGTTCAGGGATGCCAGCGGGTCCTGAAAGATCATCTGAATTTGCTGTTGTATGTCCCGGCGCTCCTGCTTCTTTAAACCGGTAACAGACCTGCCCTGCCAGATCACCTCCCCTGCTGTTGCCGCTGTCAAACCAATAATGGCTCTTGCCAGGGTTGATTTGCCACAGCCAGACTCCCCGACAATGCCAAGGGTTTCCCCTGCCGACAGGTCAAAGCTTATGCCGTCAACGGCTTTGAGCACAGGAGACTTCTGCCACGGCCAGGTTTTGTCACCCGTCACCGGAAAATGCACTTTGAGGTTTCGAACACTTAATAATGGAGCATTGTTCATGGTTTAACCTCGCTTTCCGGTTTCCAGAAACAGGCTCGTTGTCGCTGGTCTGCAAAGGTTCTGAGTTCAGGTTGTGAGTGTTGGCAGTTGCTTGAGGTATGTTGGCAGCGTTCCTGAAAGGGACAGCCCGGTGGCAGGTTCAGCAGATTGGGCGGGTTGCCGGGAATAGAAACCAGCTCTGTGGAATGACTGTCAATGCGGGGAATTGATGCCAGCAGAGCCTGAGTGTAAGGGTGGGAGGGATTGTAGAAAATATCGTCTGTTGTACCGTACTCCATGGTCTGGCCGGCGTACATCACCAGTACTTTGTCGCAGAGTCCGGCAATGATGCCAAGATCATGGGAGATGAGAATAATCGATGTGCCAAAGTCCTGCTTCAGCTCCTGCAGTAATACCATGATCTGCGCCTGAACCGTCACATCCAGAGCCGTTGTGGGCTCGTCAGCAATCAGCAGTCCGGGCTGGCAAAGCAATGCCATGGCGATGACCACCCGCTGGCGCATACCGCCCGAAAATTCGTGAGGATACATGGACATGCGCTGGCGGGCTTCCGGCATTTTTACGGCATCGAGCATTCTGACGGATTCTGCAAACGCCGCTTTTTTATTCATACCCTTGTGATGCTGCAGAACTTCCATCAGCTGGGGTCCCACTTTCATATAAGGGTTCAGGGAAGTCATTGGGTCCTGAAAAATCATGGCGATCTGGTTAGCCCTGATTTTATTCATTTCAGAATCAGGCAGGGCCAGCAGGTTTTGATCTGAAAAGATGGCTGAGCCTTTCACTGAACCGTTTTTTGCCAGCAACCCCATCAGGGCGAACGCGGTCTGTGTTTTGCCGGAGCCGGACTCGCCAACCAGTCCAAGGGTTTCACCGGCCTGCAAAGAGAAATTCAGCCGGTTCACCGCGACGACTTCACCGTCAGGGGTATTGAAGCGAACTTCCAGATCATTAACCGTTAACAGGCTCATTCACTTCTTCCTATCGTTCTTTAGGGTCAAGGGCATCCCGCAAACCATCGCCGATAAAATTGAAGCAGAACAGGGTGACCACCAGAAATGCCGTTGGAAAAATCAGTTGCCAGATGGCGACTTCAATAGACAGCGAGCCTTCATTCACTAATGCGCCCCAGCTGGTCATGGGCTCCTGAACACCGAGCCCCAGAAAACTGAGGAAAGACTCGAACAGAATCATACCCGGCACCAGCAACGAGGCGTAGACCACAACAATTCCCAACAGGTTAGGAATCAGATGACGAAACAGAATCTGTCTCGTATTGGCACCACTGATAATGGCAGCGTCAACAAACTCTCTGCGTTTCAGGCTAAGCGTCTGCCCCCTTACAATACGGGCCATATCCAGCCAGGAGACTGCACCAATAGCAATAAAAATAAGCAGTATGGAACGTCCAAAAAAGGTAACCAGTAGAATCACCAGAAACATGAAAGGAAAAGATTCAAGAATTTCTACGACACGCATCATCACCACATCAATTCGCCCGCCAAGATAACCGGCAATGGAGCCATAGACGGTACCGATAATCACCGCAACCAGCGCACCAAGGACTCCCACCATAAACGAAATTCGCCCGCCTTCCAGAGTACGGACAAACAGATCGCGCCCAAGGTGGTCTGTACCAAAGTAATGACCGGTTTCAATGGAAGGGGGACTGGTCATATTCGACCAGTCAATTTCGTCAAAAGTGTACTGACTGATTGATGAGCCAAACAGGACTAACAGCAAAATCACCATCAGCATGATCATGCTCAGGACAGCAGCACGGTTGCCTAGAAAACGACGGAGGGCGTCTTCCCAGAGGCTACGGCCAGCGACTTGACTCTGTTCCTCAAGAGTTTTAGAAAACTGTTCAACCGCTGTCTGGCTCTGGTTGCTCAATGGCGTGTTGATGGACGTCTTTTTAGCCATTAGTGTTTTATTCTGATTCTGGGATCAATCAGTCCGTAGAGTATATCGACCAGGGTCGTAAACAGGATGGTCAGCGCGCCAACGATAATAGTCAGACCCAGCACCAGCGAGTAGTCCCGGTTCAGCGCACCGTTCACAAAGTGTTGCCCTATGCCCGGTAAGCCAAACACGGTTTCAATCACCACTGAACCGGTGATAATGCCAACAAAGGCGGGTCCGAGGTATGACACAACCGGAAGCAGCGAAGGTTTTAGGGCGTGCCGTAATACGATGCGATGAGCCGGAAGCCCTTTTGCCCGTGCTGTCCTTATGAATGGGCTGTTCAGGGTTTCAATCATACTGGAGCGCATGATGCGTGCGACAGAAGCAATATAAACAATGGTGAGTGATGCCACGGGCAACACCATGTTCTGCCAGCTGCCATCATTCCAGCCGCCAGCGGGTAACCAGCCTAAAGTGACTGCAAACAGCAGCACCAGAATTGGCGCAATAACAAACGATGGTAGTACGACACCTGTCATTGAAAAACTCATCACCAGATAATCGACCAAGGTATTCTGCCGGATAGCTGCAACAGTACCCAGGCTGACGCCCACGGTGACCATAACGACAAAAGCCGTTAATCCGAGTTTGATGGACAGGGGCAGACTCTGGGCAACCAGTTCGTTGACCGAGTAATCCTGATATTTAAACGAAGGACCAAGGTCGCCCTTCAGCAGGTCGGACAGATAGTAGAAGTATTGCCGGTGCAGCGGTTCGTCGAGCTGGTATTTGGCCTCCAGGTTGGCAAGGATCTCCGGGGGCATATTAAAGTCCCCCGTAAACGGGCTGCCCGGCGCTGTCTGAATCAGAAAAAACGACAGCGTCACCAGTATTAACAGGGTGGGAATCGCCAGTGCCAGTCGTTTCAGAATGAATAGCAGCATCTACTCTCTCTGTTGGAAGTGTATTTAATGCTCTTTTATATACAAATCTTTTGTGTAAATGGTGCCTTCAACATTGTTGATTGGATAACCGCCAACGTAGGGTTTGACCAGCCTGCTGTTAACATACTGGTAAATAGGCGCAACCGGCATTTCTTCCGCAAGAATCTGCTCGGCCCGGGAGTAGAGGGCGTTGCGCTCTTTCTCAGTTTCTGCCCGTCGGGACTTTTTCATTAATTCATCGTATTGTTCGTTGCTGAAGCGGGCATCGTTCTGCCCATGACCGGTTGTATGCAGATCCAGCATGGTTGATGCTTCATTGTAGTCGCCCATCCAGCCACCTCTGGCAATTTCAAACCGGTTATTGCGTTTCATATCCAGAAAGGTTTTCCACTCCTTATTTTCCAGTTTTACGGTTACCCCCAGAGGTTTCCACATCTGGGCAATGGCTATCGCCAGTTTTTTGTGTGCCTCACTGGTGTTGTAAATAATAGTGACTTCCAGAGGCTTGTCGGGACCATACCCGGCTTCACGAATCAGCTGGGCGGCTTTCTGGTTGCGCTCTTGCTGGGTCAGTTTGCTGAAGCTTGTTTCCGGTGGTGTAAAACCATTAATGCTTTCCGGAGTAAACGCATAAGCAGGCTTTTGTCCCTGCCCGAGAATGTAGTCCGTTATGGCGGACCGGTTAATGGCATAAGACAGAGCTTTACGAACCCTGACATCGTTCAGGGGTGGCCTGGTGGTATTAAAACTGTAGTAATAGGTACCCAGCTCCGGAGAGGTTTTTACCTGCTCAGGGATGGTCTTCATCAGGTTTTTATAATGTTCCAGCGGTACGGTGTCGGTCATATCCAGTTCGCCGGTTTTGTAACGGTGCAGTTTGGCGGAGTCGGAAGCGACTGGCAGGAACGTGACCTGGTTAATGATGGTTTCTTTATCATTCCAGTACTGCCGGTTGCGCTTGAGTACAATCTTGCCGTTGACGACCCATTCATCCAGCCTGTAAGCGCCGTTAGACACCATTTTGCCGGGGCGGGTCCATTCGTCACCGTATTTTTCAATGGTGGCTCGATGGGTTGGAAAGGTCGTATGCTGTGCCAGCATCTTAATGAAGTAAGGAACCGGTTGCTCCAGCGTAATCTGGAAGGTTCTGTTATCCAGCGCTTTTACCCCCAGTGCTGACGCCGGTTTCTCACCACGAATAATGGCTGAGGCATTTATAACGGTGGTTTTTTCTATGTACCAGCTATAGCGGGAGCCTGTGGAGGGATCAACCGCCCGCTGGAAGCCATAGACAAAATCATGGGCTGTCACCGGAGAGCCATCAGACCATCGGGCGCTGTCACGAATCTTGAAGGTAAAGACCTTGTTGTCGTCGGAGACCAGCCAGCTTTCGGCCTGTCCGGGAACAATATTGCCATCGGCATCCTGATTAACCAGCCCTTCAAACAGGTCGCGGGTTATGTGGCCTCCGGGCGTCCCTTCAACCTTGTGCGGATCAAGGGAGGCGGGTTCTACACCGTTGTCTCTGACCAGCTCCTGCACGTTGGCGAGTTTAACGCCGGGCGGAACGACGGCAGCATTTGAGGCTGGAATCAGTAATACGGTCATAACGGCAACGGCCGCCATCATGGACAAGCACTTCATTATTATTGTGTTCCTCTCTACCTGTTTTTCTTTAGCTATGGTCATTTGTAATAGCGTTCAGGCAAGGCTGTAAAGCCCATCTAACTAGATGTCTGAAGATGGATCAAGTATCAGGTAATGCAAGTAAAAAAACAGTCACTGTAGAAATATCTCAGTCTGGGTTGTAGTTGCCCTGAGTTTTTCTCTGGCATCACCCGTTCATGTTATACCGATAGCGTCTGCTTATGCGGTCTGGCGCAGGGTTCTGTTTTACTGGTTACCTTTAATGTGCTTGATCAATGCGCAGAAACAGCTTTCGCGCACAGAGGGCGCTTCATTCACCAGTGGTGTGTGCGGGGTTGTCGGAGCCTTAACAAAAGCAAAAGGGCTGTGAAGCTGTAATGGTGGCCCTGAATAGGGGGAAGGTACAAAAGTGTCACCTTCTGATGGAGAGCTTGGAGTGATAACCCGAATAACCTCTGAATGGTAAGATCTTCTCTGGAATATATAGGTAACTGATTCCGGAAAAAACATCCGTTCTCCCAGCTGTATGTTTTCTACGGGTACAGGAATTGGGGTATTGTTTGGAAACAGTTCAATATATCCCATGTCAGAACCGGGTTCACTGGACAGGAACAGATTAGAGGTAAGTCTATCCTGAAAAGGATTTTGGATAACATAACCCATATAGTTGGAGAGCAGCTCTTCATGGGAAATATTGTTGGGCATAAAGACGTAGACACCTGTTCACGATGACCAAAATACCGACTCAGCGGAGAACCACTTGCCTGTCGTAGTCTTGTGTGCGGTTTACCGGTCAATAGAGCCGTATGGAACATTTTTCAGTTTAAACTGTCTTAATGCTTTGAGCAGAAAAAACTCTCTTTAGTTCAAAGGATTATGTTCATGGATAGAATGACGGGTCTTCCCTCCCTTCCCCAGATGAGTACTGAAGGCAAGCAGCAGGCGTCGGGTGGTGATGACGGTACTGAAACGGGATTGTTTGCTGGTTATCGCCTTCAGAAAAGCAGCCTGAAGCACGTTTGTGCTTATAGCCCAGAAGTTCAGGTAAAAGAAATAGCCGCTAAGAAAAAAAGAACCGTAGATGCCACACAACCTTCTGAAGGATTACCCGGCAATATGCTGCTCTGTCCGGTAAATAGCTCTCAAGGGGTTTATGATCGTCAACCCATAGCACCTGAAAGTAGCCCATTAGAAGCAAGTACGAAGAAGTCCGGTGGAGAAGATGAAAGAACACGCCTAAAGAATAGGTTGATTAACGAATACGCTAAAGCAAACCCGCTCTACGGTGAATATGTAATCGAAACGTTGAATTCACAAGTATCTTATAGTGCGATATCTGAAACAGAGACTTTGTCTGGATTGGAAACAGGGGCTGGAGTCATTACTGAAAGTAATTCTCCTTTGAGTCATTCCGAGCAAGCGTTAATGCCTGCTTACCTGACTCTACTTACTGGTCCTATTGAAGAGGCTGTTGGAGAACAATCAGGTACAGCTGGCAGTGAAAGTGAACAAGACACTTGTACAGTACCTTATATAAAATCAGAGTCAAAAAAAACGGCAATAAAAAAGAAAAGAACGACTTTAAAAACTAAAAAAAAATCAGTAACTAAGAAAGAGAAAAAAAACATCCAGTTAAAGATTGAAAAAAAATATGGAGAAGGGTTTCTGGAAGCAATACGCGATGCTTTAAGAAATGAATTTTATAATAAAGTTATGTTCGATAAATCCTACATCGAGAAACGTTTGGATGACTATGTAAAACAGTTTCCGGCAGTGTTTGAAGAGTTTAATCATGATTTTGGTAAAATTGCAGAACATCTTATTGAAGGTGATGATAACCAGGTTATAGGGAAAGACAATATATATGAAATGCGTAGACTGTTTATTAGTCACTATGAAAAAAAACGCGACAGATTTATTCGTGCCAATATAATGAGATTGAATCATCCTGAGAAATATACTTCAAGTGATGATTTTATTGAAGTGCAAATACCAAAGAGTAGTGCAAAGTCTGATTGGGAAACTAAAGTAGTGAAACTTCCACTGCCAGTAGATAAATTTGATCAGAAGACTTTGAGTAGTAACACTCCAGAAATAAGCAAATTAGAGAAAAAAAGGCTTAGAGCCAGATTAACTCAACAAGCAATAAGAAATAGAAAAAAAGAGCGTTTTATAAGAGAAGCAAGTACTTCTGAATTAAAATGTTCAAATAGAGAGAAACGTGACTCTGAACAATATTTGACTATTGATAATATATTGAAATGTTTAGATTACTATAGGGAAAAAGAACATGGCTACATTATTGATGAATATGCTGAAAGAGTAGAAATCCCTGCTTTAGCAGACATGATTTTCTATGGTTCCAGACAAATGAAAAAAAACGCAGAAGAAATTTTTAAAAGAGATGTCAGTGATGATGAACTGAAGAATATATCTGGATTAAGTAGAAAAGTACGTAACAGGCTTGCGGCAGCCTGGAGCAGAGCAAAAGAAAAAGCTTTGGCAGCTAATAGTACCCCCCAATCAAAATTGTTGTCTGGAAGTACAGAGCAGTACTTATCTGGCAAATCTTCGGATACTTGTCCTGAAGCCAGAGAGACTACCGAGGATTGGAAGACGTTAGAAGAAATGTTCGAGGACAACTTAACAAGAGATTTTGATATTGGTGATTTTTATATTGGCGATATTGACGATATTGAGATGGGTGACCCTGAAAATTTTGGTGATGACGATTTAATGCGAAACCTTGGGCTTAACTTACCGTAGTCGTCTGCTGTAGGCTCAGGGTTATTAAATCTCACAATGTTACTGTCCTTATGTATCATCTGGCCTGTCCTGAAAAATATCGAAGAGTAGATGATTAGCTGGTTCGATTATGTGCTTTCTTCAGTCAATTAGTGCAAGTAAAAAGGTAACTATGGAAAAATCTCTGTCTGGATTGTAGTAGTCTTGTGTTTTTTTACTGACTAGTCCGGTAGTTTGATGCGTCGCAATGATAAGTTCCTGACCATTAGTGAAGTGGCTGAGCGCACAGGCGTAGCCCCTTCAGCCCTGAGATTTTATGAGACCAGGCATTTGATCCGTTCTGTCCGGACGGCTGGCAACCAGCGGCGCTATCATCCGTCCATGCTGCGACAGATTTCAGTAATACAGATAGCACAGAAGCTTGGGGTGACATTAGAAGAAATTGCCCAGGCGTTTGCTGCCCTGCCGGATAACCGAACGCCAAACAAGAAAGACTGGGATATTCTGGCCCGGCGCTGGGGCAGGCAGCTTGATGAACGAATTGCCATCATGCAGCGTTTGCGTTCACAGCTCAATGGCTGCATGGGTTGCGGTTGCCTGTCTATGAAGCATTGTGAGCTGGTGAATCCGAACGACGCTGTGGCCTCACACGGTGCTGGTGCGCGTTATGTCATGGAAGCCCCGGAAGAACGGTTTGCTGAAATCAGTTCTGAGAATAAGAATTCCGACTTGACTTAAAGTGGGCTGAATTATTAGTTGTCTGAATGGGTAAGCCTGCAAGCCACACCGTAATGGAAAATTCATTGCCAGAGCCATCAGCAATAATCCAATGGCTCTGTTCGGTTTAATTAGTGGATGTAGCTGGTAATACCATTAATCAGCATCTGCACCGACAGCATGATCAGGATCATACCCATCAGACGTTCAATCGCAAATACGCCACGAGTACCCAGCAGCTTCATAATACGGTTTGAGAACACCAGAATGGCAGAGCTGACAAACCAGGCCAGCAGAACCGCTGCAATTAATTGAGTTTCCTGTCCCGGGTGCTGATTGCCCAGAAGAATCAGGGTGGCAAGAATGGACGGGCCTGCAATCAGAGGCGTGGCCATCGGCACGATGAAAGGCTCGCCATCCGGTGTGTCCCCCATAATGCCGCCCCCGCGCGCAGGAGGAAATATCATTTTCAAGGCAATCAAAAACAGGATCACGCCGCCTGCAATGCTGACCGCTTCCTGTTCAAGACTCAGCAGAGTCAGCATGTTGTCGCCGACAAACAGGAACACGAGCAGAATCAGCAGAGCGATAAGCAACTCACGAATCAGAACTCTTGTTCTTCGCTCCTCAGGCACGTGTTTTAAGACTGAGATAAAGATGGGCATATTGCCCAGTGGGTCCATGATCAGGAACAGCAGGACTGCAGTAGAGAGAATATCCATTTATAAACAACCATGATCAGTTATGAATCTTGGTCAGGCTTATATCATCGGAGTTTTAAAAATCCAAGATAGGGGATATGCAGGCAAGATGGCGATTCTGAATGTTAAATCGCCAAATTTTGCTGGTGTATCAATAAAGCCAGTCTTGCCTTTTTATCTTTAACGGAACCATGAATGATGTCGGCGCTGGTTTGAGCCTGACTTTCACGGGGCTTTTCAGTCTTCAGGCTGCTTTTGCTGATGTCCTGCGTTCCTGTTTGCTGATCCGCCACCATAAGGGCGCTCTGACTTATCTCGTTGACCGGGGCTGAGCTGGGAGTGATTGACTGGCTCATGACTACATCTCCAAAATCATCCTTGATTTCACAAGCATAGGGAGCCATTTAGAGAGTGTCTGTAAGACTATGGGCTAAATTTTAATAAAGAGAATATAAAATTATTTTTTAATTCATTTCAGCAATATACTCATCCTTCAGTTTTACGTAATTGACTGCACTGTAGGAAAAGAAGCTGATTTCCTGTTCGGTCAGCGGACGCACCATCCTGGCCGGGTTGCCTTTATAGAGGAAACCACTCTGCAGGCGTTTGCCCGGAGGCACCAGGCAGCCTGCTGCCACTATGACTTCTTCTTCAACCACTGCACCGTCCATTACAATAGAGCCAAGACCGATCAGGCACCGGTCATGAAGTGTGCATCCGTGCAGGGTAACGCTGTGACCCACGGTAACATCGCTGCCAATAGTCAGAGCATGGCCTTTTGGGTTGTAATGGCTGGCGTGAGTAATGTGCAGAACTGAACCATCCTGAATGCTGGTGCGTTCACCAATTCGAATGCTGTTCATATCTCCCCGAACAACGCTCATAGGCCATATCGAGCTGTCTTTGCCAATCACCACATCGCCAATGACTAATGCAGTCGGATCAATAAACACTCCTTTGCCGGTAACCGGCGTTTTCCCTTTGAAGGTTCTTATGGCAGGGTTCATGGCGCTTCTCGCTCTGGCACTGAAGATTAGAGTTCGGTTTTAAAACTATTCTAACAGGCTCTCTGTTTTTTAGTGGCTCAGGGACGTATAAACAGTCAGGAGTAAGAGAAAATTTGAATGGCCGATACACAGCATGCTTGAAATAGCGTTCTGATGTACCCATTGTGATAAATAAGAACAGATCAGAGAGCATTACACATGAGCAACCCGCTGCTTCAGTCTTCCGAACTGCCTCCTTTTTCAAAGATCAATCCTGAGCATGTGCAGCCAGCGGTTGAAACCATCATTAAAGAAAATGAGCAGGCAATAGAATCGTTGCTGGCAAACACGTCCAGCTTCAGCTGGCAGTCTTTACAGGAACCCATGGATGTTCTGGGTGATCGCCTTAACCAGGCATGGTCTCCGGTAGGACATATGAATGCAGTGGTGAACAGCGATGAGTTGCGTGATGCCTACAACGCCTGTCTGCCCATTCTTTCCGAATATTCTACACGCATTGGACAGAATCAGGCTTTGTATGAAGCCTATCGCCAAATTGCGGAAGCGGGTGATTTTACGCAGCTCGACAAAGCCCAGCAGAAAGTGGTCAATGACTATCTGAGAGATTTCAAACTGGCTGGCGTTGCCCTGCCTGAAGACAAAAAAGCTCGTTACGGCGACATCCAGAAAGAACTGTCTGAGCTGACCAGCAAGTTCTCCGACAATGTTCTGGACGCTACCATGGCGTGGTCAAAGCTGATTACCGATGAAGACGAATTAAAAGGGTTGCCGGAATCTGCACTGGCTGGCGCACGCCAACTGGCTGAGGCAAAAGGCCACGATCAGGGCTGGATGCTGAACCTCGACTTCCCAAGTTTCTTCCCGGTAATGACCTACTGCGATAACCGGGAACTGCGTGAAGAAGTTTACACCGCCTTCTGCACCCGGGCTTCTGACCAGGGACCCAACGCAGGAGAGTTTGATAACAGCGAAAACCTTAAAAATATCCTGAAGCTGCGCCATGAACTGGCTCAACTTCTGGACTTTGATAATTATGCAGAATACTCGCTGGCCACCAAAATGGCTGAATCACCAGACCAGGTGGTGGCTTTTCTGGAAGACTTGGCGGCACGCAGCAAACCTCAGGCGGAAAAAGAGCTGGCAGAGCTAAAAGCCTTTGCCAAAGATGAATACGGTGTTGAAGACCTGCAGGCGTGGGACATTGGTTACTACGGCGAAAAGCTGCGTCAGAACCGTTATGCCATTTCTCAGGAAGAGCTGCGCCCGTGGTTCCCGGCAGAGAAGAGCATTGATGGCATGTTTGCCGTGGTCGGGAAACTGTTTGACATCACCTTTGAAACGGCGACCGATGTGGATGTCTGGCACAAAGATGTGCGTTTCTACAACATTAAACGCGATGGTGTTGTGATTGGTCGTTTCTATCTTGATCTCTATGCCCGTGAGCACAAACGTGGCGGTGCCTGGATGGACGAGTGTCGTGTACGTCGCAGTGTTCCCGGACAGAAAAAAGTGCAGCTACCTGTTGCTTACCTGACCTGTAACTTTACGCCGCCTGTTGGCGATAAGCCTGCACTGCTGACCCACGACGAAGTGGTTACCCTGTTCCATGAATTTGGTCACGGCCTGCACCACATGCTGACGAAAGTGGATTACTCCCCGGTGTCTGGCATTAATGGCGTGGCATGGGATGCGGTCGAGCTGCCAAGCCAGTTTATGGAAAACTGGTGCTGGGAAGAAGAAGGTCTGGCACTGATTTCCGGGCATCACGAAACCGGTGAGCCGCTGCCCCGGGAAATGCTGGATAAACTGCTGGCCGCTAAAAACTTCCAGTCCGCCATGATGATGGCGCGTCAGCTGGAGTTCGCCCTGTTTGACTTTAAACTGCACAAAAATTACGCGGAAGGCAAAGCCGTTCAGGAGGTATTGAATGAAGTGCGACAACAGGTTTCTGTTGTGATCCCGCCTGCTTTCAATCGCTTCCAGCACAGCTTCAGTCATATTTTTGCTGGCGGTTATGCGGCAGGTTACTACAGCTACAAGTGGGCTGAGGTATTGTCGGCTGATGCGTTTTCCCGTTTTGAGGAAGAAGGCATTTTTAACCGTGAAACCGGTGAGTCTTTCCTGAATGAAATTCTGGAGAAAGGCGGCTCTGCTGAACCCATGGAACTGTTTGTAAACTTCCGTGGCCGTGAGCCTGAGATTGACGCTCTGTTGCGTCACAGCGGTATTGCCTGATCACCCTGATGCCGTTTCCATGCTTTGCATGGGGGCGGCATGCTGCATCTGTTTTTCCAGCTTGATACCTTTATTCTTTAATATCCTGAACGCTTGATTAAATGTCTTATCCTTTACAGATATCGGTAAACTAAGCGTTGGGTGTCTTTGTAGTGCAACTTCTGCCGCCCTTTCATCTGACAGGGATCTCCATGCATAAGAAAACAGCTGTTCATAAAGGGGAGCCAGAGACGGGATAACCGGTTGTTGAAACAGCTCTAATGCTTTGTAAACAGCAATACTGCTCAGGCTTAGTAGTAATCCGTGGTCATCAAAACCAAAATGCTCAAGGTATTGCAAAGCGATTCCGTGACCAGAAGGTTGCTGATGCTTCAGGTTTAAGCCCTCGACACTTTTCAACCTGAAAGGAGCTGGCGCCGTAGTGTTCGTTCTTTTAATAAGGTCTGCTATACGGGCAAAGTTAAAACCCTCTTTCTGGCACCACGTCTTAAGCTGTTGAAAATAATCTTCTTCTCCTTGTCCGGTACATTCTGTCAGGCTGGTTTTAAGTTGATGAGTTCTACCTATGTCTCTCCTGTCGTACTCTTGAACGTCAATACCAGATGTCCTTAAAAATCTGTAAACATCCTGAAAAGTCCAGCTCGCAGACTCCCTGCCCTGGCGATCACTGTTTTCAGAGGCTGCCAGAAAAGGTTTCCCTTTGTAATTGACAGGCAGCGGGAGGCCTGGAAGAAGTTTGTAGAGCTTTCTCCTGATCTCTCTCTGTTTGGGATCCTTTAAGTCGAGAGTATCGCCTGGCTTTAAGCCTGTTGCCATTTTTATGTAATGCTCAAGCATGTCTTCATAGGCTGTTGATGCCGGTTCCAGTGTTTTCAGGCACATTTTTAGCTTGTCCAGACTTGTATCGCTGTCTGACTGAAACAACCGCCTGAAAAGTTCAAAATGTGATGAACTCCACCTTTGGCCTGCTTTAAATACACCGTTTTGAGGCAATGGAAGAGCCTCTCTGTTTTTTGTTCCATTCCAGTCAAAAGCTGTCATTCTGGGGGTTGCGCTTAAAGAGACGGCATACATGGCAATTGCGGTAAAATATTCGTCCGAGCTGGGGTTCAGCTGTCGTAAAACCGGCAGGTTGAGAATTTCTCCGTCAGCCACTTTGGCTTTGAACAGGGCATAGCGGACGTTATCGGGCGTCCACTTAGTCTTGTCTCCGGTCCACTCAGGCATTGAGGGTAAGGCTGTTTCTCCTAGGGCGGTGACAACAGATGCCATGTTCCCTTTGGGATCCCTTTTATCCAGCAGTTCCAAAGCTGTTTCCCGGCTGCGGATCTGAGGTGCCACCAAACGATCATACTCATCAGGACACTGGCTCTTAAGAGTCTCCCAGTGACGCTCCTCGTATGAAGCCAGCAATTCATCTCCCTTTTTGAGAGGTTGCAAAGCCTGAACATAAACAGTACTAAGACGGGGAAAAGCAATCATCTTCACATTAGGCGGTGAAAAGATGTTGATCCCGTCATTGATAAAGGCTCCTCCGCCCTCTCCCCGGGCAGGTTTTTCAGGGGACTGAATAACCGTATGCTGATCCAGGCTAATCCTGTGTCTCCAGCTGTTACCGCCTTGCCGGTCGCTATCGCTGACTTCCATAACGTCGCCGCCATACCAGGTAATATAATCGCCCTTGTCAAAATTTCTGTTCGCAAAAAGCCCCTTGCTTGCACCGGGAATCCTGCTTGGCAGAACCTTCAGGCCACTGCCAATGGAGCAGAGGTCCCTTTTGTCTGGCAACTGTTTCTTTCGTTTAGGCAAATGAGTGTCGACCGGTGGAGCGCTTTGCCCGGATGAACTGACACGCTTGCGAAGGTTATATCCGGAACCAGAAGGTTGAGTATCAGTCTCCGTGATAGGTGGCTCCTCCCCCGGTGGAGCACTTTGCCCGGATGAACGGATACGCTTGCGAAGGTTATATCCGGAACCAGAAGGTTGAGTATCAGTCTCCGTGACAGGTGGCTCCTCCCCCGGTGGAGCACTTTGCCCGGATGAACGGATACGCTTGCGAAGGTTATATCCGGAACCAGAAGGTTGAGTATCAGTCTCCGAAACAGGTGGCTCATCCTCCGGTGGACTTTGTGGTTCTGTATTTATAATACCCTGCAGGCTGGTAAATGATTTCAGGGCATTAGCTAAACGTTTGGCATGTCGATGATGTTTCGCCCCTCCCAGGTTGTCCCTGAAGTCTTTCGTCGTTTCTAAAAGCTGATACAGGTTACTTATAAGCTGTGTTTCTTTTAACAGGTGGAGAAGCTTTTTGACATCGGATGGAAGGTTCAATGGGGTTTCTGGTAAGGCTTTTCCTGACAGCTGGTTACAAAAAAGAGTCAATGAGCTCAGCAGGCAGACAATAGCGTTAAATTCTTCAACAACTTTTGGCCTGCTCCAGACTGCAGAGGAATCTGAGTAAGAGGCTGTGATTTTCGACAATTTGCTGGTGGTAATGGAGGCCAGTTCCTGCCAACTGACCTGGGTACTCGCACTGATTTCTACAGCGCCTGTTTCCATAGGGTTTATGAGTGTTTTTGTGTCATCCCAGCATCGTAGCGCTTTCACCGGAACAGTCACCCTGACAGGGTAGTTGGATTCCTGAGTTGACGACTCCCTGAATGCGCCGGGATGATTAAAGCAGGCTCTGGTGCTGTCCAGCCTGATGTTGTCGAAAGAGTTTGACCTCATATAAGAAGGCAGCACCTCACTGGTTTCTGCTTTATCAGTCTGGTTTCTGGCTGTATTTGTGAAAGCCTGATGCGTGTTGTGGCAGATTTTTTTTATGAGACACAGCTCTTCTATCGCTTTATGACAATGCTTTTTTTTACTCCAGTACTGTTTTCTTTCTCTTTCATCGAGTGATTGCTTTTGCTTTTTTTCAAGCCATTCGCTGTATCTGTAAGCACCCTCAAGGATCAGGGAGACGCACTGTTCAAGGCCTTTTAATTTAGTATCGAAATCTGACGGAGGAAGGCGTTTTTTCAGCGCAACTGAAAGCTCTTCAAGTCCGTCCTCCAGCACATCCACCATTTTGCTGGTTTTTATCAGAACATTCTGAGTTGAGGGGTATATATCTTCTGGCAGGCCAAGGTCTTGCAGACAGGCACCCGGCACATCGATGGCTAACATCTTTGCTTCTGACTGTATATGGTTGCCAGAGTCTGGTTCATAGTGGTCGGCAGAAGGAGCGGTAACGGCAATGTTATAGCTCTCCATCGACTTTTCCGGCAGCACTTCGCAGGGCGCCGCTTCAGGTATATAAGTAGCAGGAGAGAATGGTCTGGTCACACTCTGGCGTTGACCACTGGTTTCAACGATTGGCTGCCCTGTGTTTTCTCTTAATGTTAATGATAATCCCAATCCATCCATAGTTGGTTTCTACCAGTTTTGTCACTGTTTATGTAGGACTCTTGCAGGCAAAGAAAGTTCCGACAAGCTCTCCGTTAGAAGGCTGCCCGATATGTTAGACTTTGTGGCGTAAAACCTTGCCTTCATGCCTTGCAAACTGAAGCTGGGAATCTGTCGGATGTCTGTAGTTGACCGCCCCTCCATTACCGGGTAAGGATTGCTGGATGAGCCTTATGGAATTTCAATCATGACAATAAAACGGTTTATAGCTGGTGCAGTTTGCCCTGCCTGTGGCGTTCAGGACTCTGTGCGTGTTTTCCGGAAAGAAGACCGCGACATCAGGGAATGTGTTGACTGCGGTTTTTCTGATGCAGTGCAGGAAATGCCCGCTCTGGTGGGAGAGCTTCCGGAAACCAGGGTCTCGAAAACCCGGCTTTTGAAAACCAGAGCCTCCCACGAAGGCGAAGGCAGGCATGACACTGTAAATGAAGACCAGAACGTTCAGGTGGTTCGTATACTGGACAGCTAGTGTCAGGCCGCGGAAGTAAACTTCAGGTCAATGCCCATCTGATGGGACATACAGTTCCATTTCGACCAGGTGTTAACCCACTCTTCCGGATCTCTCTGGTTGATAAACTGCTGGAATTTTTCAGGGCTGAAAATAGCCTGGGAACGCATCATATGCCGTACTGTCTGCGCCACTATTGAGTCCAGTTCATTGCCAAACTCTTCTCCCAGAATGGCGTGGATGATCAGGTTGGGCCAGGTCATATTCATGGGGATCAGAGTGCTGCCGGTTTTTGCCAGCCAGGTGTCATTGACTTCTTCAATCAACCGGTGGGCAAAGTAGGATTTTTCCAGCAGCTCATACATATCAATGTCTGATCGTGACTGAAGGACAGGAGCCATAAAGTTTTCATTGATGATATCCAGGAACGGATAGATGAAGCCTTCAATTCCCAGTTCTTCAGAGGCTTTTTCAAGCGTTCTCAGAAAGTCGGGAACATGGTCTATGTATTCAGCGACGAACTTCAGCAGAGTTTCGCATGCGTTCTCTTCAGGTAGTTCTATGGTGTGGTGCAGCTGGTCGAGCTGCTTTTCCACCAGTGAACTTAAATGCATGCTCTGTGCTTCGAGTTCTCTTGCGTGATCGATAAGATCGCTGATCGCCTGCACGTCCATTTGTGCCTCCATTGACAGTGGCTGGTACTGACTAATGATGATGAGGTTCCGGGGTTCCCTCTTGTAAAACGAGTTATTGAACAGGTGCGTTTTAAACACACGGCTCTGGATGTAAATCCAGACAAATGTTCATCGGGAACGAAACATAATTGACCATAGAGACAGATTCAGTACAAGCAATTTTAAATACCTCTTTTTCATAAAAAATATTACTTTTAGAATAAAAAAAGAAAATAAAAAAATGCCTTGATTTATAAGCTATTTCTTATTTTTAGAAGCTGTTGTGTAGTCAAAAAAATGACACACAACATAAGCTGATAATGACCATTGCTTCATTGCTTTTCACAAGACAGTCCGGGAAGATATTCTCTGGAAAAAATATGATGTGAATGAAAATAATTTTTTGTTGTTGTGACTTCACTCACAATTAGTTCCTGACGGCTTTTAATTGGCATGGTAATTTCCAGAAAAGATAAATGACGGAACTAAAACGCAATTGTCACAGAACTTAAAAACGTCTTTTGTCGTTTAATTTCAGTCTGGTTTTTACTATGAAAATGTATTTTCCCTCTTCTGGTTGCCAGGAGAAAAAGTGCAAGAATAATTTCCTTTTTTTTATCCATGTTGTTTAATGGAGTTCTGGGACTATACTCTTTGGATCATTATTGTCAGATCCTAGGGGTATTTATTGCAGGTTGTTCCTGCGATTTGGGTTTAGCAAGCCGGGGTACAGATTGACACCTGTTTTACCCGGGTACTCAGGCACTAATGTCTTGGTAGCTTATAAACAGCTAGCTAGGGTGTAGTTAATTTGCAGTGTCCAGGTAGTGTGACTTTGTCTTCTAATGTGAAGGCGTTTTGAATGGTCGCTCTTGCATAGAAATTTACCCTTTACCACGGTTTAGAGTTCCGCTGGTTGGTGTGTGGGGAAAGCGTTTTTCAGGCAAGATGCTGTAATGACCAGGGTAGGTCGATAAGGACAATAACAGAATCAGTTAATGACGTTTGTTGACTGATTCACACCTCTGAATGCAGGGCTCTGGGTCTGCTCAATAATAATAAGAAGTTTCCGCCTCGACTCTCTGAGACCGGGTGCGGATCGTCAGGGGATGTAAGGGAATGATGCAGCACATGCGAGCACTTTTTCTTCTTGCTGCCGGCTTACTTGGCAGCTTGTTGCCCGTGCGCCTTATGGCGGACTGGCAGGTCAACATGACTGAGGGGGTGACGGCTATCAGCCGTTCCATCTACGGTCTTCACATGACTATTTTCATCATTTGCGTCGTTATTGGCGTACTGGTGTTTGGTGTCATGTTTTATTCAATCATCATGCACCGGAAGTCCCGTGGCGTTGAACCACAGCATTTTCACGAAAGCACGCTGGTTGAGATTGCCTGGACCACGATTCCATTCCTTATTCTGGTTTTAATGGCTATTCCTGCCACCAGAACCCTCATAGATATTTACAACACGGATGAAGCCGAAGTGGATATTAAAATCACTGGCTACCAGTGGAAGTGGCAGTATGAATATCTGGGGGAAGGGGTTTCGTTCTTCAGTAATCTGGCGACACCTAAAGAACAGATTTACAACGTCCGCAACAAACAAACTAACTACCTGCTGGAAGTGGATGAGCCACTGGTATTGCCCGTTGGCCAGAAGGTTCGTTTTCTTGTCACCGCCGCAGACGTTATTCATTCCTGGTGGGTGCCGGCTTTTGCCGTTAAACGCGATGCCATTCCCGGGTTTATTAACGAAGCCTGGACCAAAATTGAAAGACCCGGCATTTACCGCGGGCAATGCGCGGAACTGTGCGGCAAGGATCACGGCTTTATGCCGATTGTAGTGGATGCCAGAACACCTGAAGATTTTGAAGTCTGGTTGTCGGAGAAAAAACAGGAAGCAGAACGCATTAAAAAGCTGACTGAAGAAGACTGGGACATGGATAAGTTGATGAAGCTGGGTAAAACCACTTACGAAAAAATCTGTGCAGCCTGTCATCAGGTGGGTGGAGAGGGAATGCCTCCAGTGTTCCCGGCATTAAAAGGCGCGGATATGACGGTTAAGGCTGACGGACTTAAAGACCACGTTGATATCGTGATGAATGGCAAAAAAGGGTCAGCTATGCAGGCATTCGCCAACCAGCTGAATGAAGCCGAGCTGGCCGCCGTTATTACTTATGAGCGAAACGCCTGGGGTAATAACACGGGGCAACTTGTCACTCCGAAACAGATTCTTGACTACAAGAAGACAGGAGAACTGAAGCCAGACGACAGCGCCAAACCAGCAGCAAACCAGCAGCAAGCTGCTCTTGAAAAGCAAGCATCGCTGTGAGGACGCCATTATGACCGAACATACACTTGCACATCACGACGATCACCATCACGGTCCGGCAAAAGGCTTAATGCGCTGGGTGCTGACCACCAACCACAAAGACATTGGTACGATGTATCTGTGGTTCAGCTTCATCATGTTTCTGACGGGTGGTGCCATGGCAATGGTTATCCGGGCGGAACTGTTTCAGCCCGGGTTACAGATTGTAGAGCCGGCATTTTTTAACCAGATGACCACCATGCATGGCCTCATCATGGTCTTTGGTGCGGTTATGCCTGCTTTTGTCGGGCTGGCTAACTGGATGATTCCGATGATGATTGGTGCGCCTGATATGGCATTGCCAAGAATGAATAACTGGAGTTTCTGGATTCTGCCGTTTGCTGCCCTGATGCTGGTCAGCACTCTGTTTATGGAAGGTGGCGGCCCTAACTTTGGCTGGACCTTCTATGCGCCGCTGTCCACTCATTATTCTCCGCCTTCAACAACCTTCTTTGTTTTTGCCATTCACATGCTGGGTATCTCATCGATTATGGGAGCGATCAACATTATCGCCACCATTCTCAACCTGCGGGCTCCCGGCATGACCATGATGAAAATGCCTCTGTTTGTCTGGACCTGGCTGATCACTGCCTATCTTCTGATAGCAGTGATGCCGGTGCTGGCGGGTGCGGTGACCATGGTTTTGATGGACATTCACTTTGGCACCAGCTTCTTTAACGCTGGCGGTGGCGGTGACCCTGTACTGTTTCAGCATATCTTCTGGTTCTTCGGGCATCCGGAAGTGTACATCATGATACTGCCTTCTTTTGGTATCGCGTCTGCGATCATTCCTACCTTTGCCCGAAAACCACTGTTTGGTTACACGTCAATGGTCTATGCCACCAGTAGCATTGCATTCCTGTCGTTTATTGTGTGGGCGCATCACATGTTCACAGTAGGGATTCCGCTGGTGGGTGAGCTGTTCTTTATGTATGCCACCATGCTGATTGCTGTGCCAACGGGTGTGAAGGTCTTCAACTGGGTGACCACCATGTTCCGTGGAGCCATGACCTTTGAAACACCCATGCTGTTTGCCATTGCCTTTGTGGTGTTGTTCACCATCGGCGGTTTCTCCGGGCTTATGCTGGCAATTGCACCGGCGGATTTCCAGTACCACGACACTTACTTTGTGGTGGCACATTTCCATTACGTTCTGGTACCGGGCGCTATCTTTGCCATCTTTGCCGCTGCGTATTACTGGTTACCCAAGTGGACGGGTCACATGTACGACGAAACGCTGGGGAAAACTCACTTCTGGCTGTCGTTTATAGGCATGAACCTGACGTTTTTCCCAATGCATTTTGTTGGTCTGGCGGGCATGCCCAGACGTATTCCGGATTACGCCCTGCAATTTGCCGACTTTAACCAGATTGCCAGTATCGGTGGCTTTCTGTTTGGAGCCACACAACTGTTGTTCCTGTTCATTGTGATCAAGTGCATTCGCGGTGGTAAGAAAGCGGAAGCACAGGTCTGGGAAAGCGCTGAAGGGTTGGAGTGGAGTGTACCCTCCCCGGCTCCCTACCACACCTTTACGACACCTCCTGATGTGAAGTAAGGCAAGGGTTGCGGTATGACAGAGAAGGATAAAGCGAAAGAAGAAAAAGTCGTCGATCTGTCAAAGCGAACCATGCTGCGTACCGGGCTGGTTGCGGGTGGTATGTTTGGTTTTGGCTTCGCCCTGGTTCCGATTTACGACGTTTTCTGCAAAGTCACGGGTTTGAACGGCAAGACGGACCCGAACCCCTATACCGGCAAAGCGGTGATGGATACCAGCCGCACGATCAAAGTGCAGTTTGTGGCAACAAAAAATGCAGGGATGAGCTGGGATTTTCATCCGGATATTTCTGAAGTCGAAGTGCATCCGGGCCAGGTAGGAGAACTCAGCTTTTACGCTCGTAACCCGACCAGTGAACGAATGATCGGCCAGGCAATA
Organism: Endozoicomonas sp. NE40; assembly: GCF_040549045.1. Lineage (NCBI taxonomy): Bacteria > Pseudomonadati > Pseudomonadota > Gammaproteobacteria > Oceanospirillales > Endozoicomonadaceae > Endozoicomonas > Endozoicomonas lisbonensis. Next base: position 2,468,234 of record NZ_JBEWTB010000002.1, read on the forward strand.
CCCAGTGTAACGCCGTTTCAGGCCACTAATTATCTGCACAAGGTGGAATGTTTCTGCTTTACCACCCAGACCCTTGATGCAGGTGAAGAAAAAGTCATGCCGCTGAGAATTATTGTGGATCAGGAATTACCCCGGCATATCACCAAACTAACCCTGTCGTATACTCTGTTTGATGTGACGACCATGGGGGAAAGGACGCAGAAGTCTTGAGGAGAGTTTAATGGCTGACGAAGGTAGCTATTACGTTCCGGCACAGAGCAAGTGGCCAATCATAGCCTCTGTCGGCATGTTTATGACGCTTGCGGGTGCAGGCATGATGATGAACGATATGTCTGCCGGTGTGAAAGATTCTTATGCACACTACGTGTTGTTTGGTGGTGCGCTGATTATGGCTTATATGCTGTTTGGCTGGTTTGGCAACGTGATCAGTGAGTCCCACGCCGGTCTCTACAGCCCGCAGATGGACCGGAGTTTTCGCTGGGGGATGAGCTGGTTTATTTTCTCGGAAATCATGTTCTTCTTCGCCTTTTTCGGTACGTTATTTTACATTCGAATGTATGCAATCCCCTGGCTGGGCGGTGAAGGGCATGGGGAAATGACAAACCAGCTGTTATGGCCGGAATTTACCGCCGAATGGCCTCTGATGAAAACACCGGATAATGAAACCTTTCCCGGACCTGCCGCGATTATAGATCCTTTTCACCTTCCACTACTGAACACGCTGCTGCTGGTGACTTCCAGTATCACTCTGACCATTGCCCATCACGCCTTGCGTAAAGATGAGCGTACCAAAGTTAAAGTCTGGCTGGTGGCTACCCTGATACTGGGTTTTGCGTTTCTGTTCTTTCAGGCGGAAGAGTACATTCAGGCATACAACGAGCTGGGGTTAACCCTGAATGCGGGTATTTATGGTTCCACCTTCTTTATTCTGACGGGATTCCATGGAGCGCATGTAACCCTTGGGGCGCTGATGCTGACTGTTATGTTTTTCAGAATTCTCAAAGGTCACTTTGAGCCTGAAAAGCACTTTGCCTTTGAGGCAGCCAGCTGGTACTGGCATTTTGTGGATGTCGTCTGGATCGGGCTGTTTATCTTTGTCTATCTGATATGATAAATGCAACTATCGGTATAACCAGGGGGCATTGCTGTGAATATCACCGTGCAGCCATGCCAGCACAATGATCAGCATGATCAGAACCGTCAGGGTGATACGTGCCGTCAGGGAGTTAACGAGTTTGGCTGACCCGCTTCGGTCGGTGATTAGGTAGTAAAGTCCCCGACCCAGGCAGACGAGCACGGCGAAGAAAAGAATAAGAATAATAATTTTTAACCACATACCAGACTTCCATTGCTTAAATTAGAGCTGAACGAGCGCTTGCACGAAAGCTTAAAGAGCCTCGTAAGAGGCTAAGAAAAAAGCATAACAGTGGAACTGGATTGAGCACCAGATGTTGAAGTATAGAATCAAGTTGTCGCTGTTGGTGATGCTGTTGCTGCCCTTGCTGATATCCCTTGGGCTGTGGCAGCTTTCCCGCTATGAGCAAAAGCTGGAACTTGAACAGATGCTGGCAGAGCGTCTGGTTATGTCCCCCCTGCTTTACTCTGAGGTAAAACGCTTTCCTGACCCCATGTATCTCCCGGTTAAAATTCAGGGGCGGTTTGACGCCTCCCGTTATTTTTTACGTGACAATCAGGTCTATGCCGGACTGGCAGGGTATGAGCTGATTATGCCCTTTACGACAACTGACGGGCATTCCCTGCTGGTTAACCGGGGCTGGCTGAACAGTGAATCCAGAGAAATCTTGCCTGATGTTAAAACGCCTGAAACTGTGGTTGAGCTGACGGGTACGCTTTATCGCCCCTTAGGTAAAGCCTTCACCCTGGGCGAAGATATCTGGGCCGGGTCCTGGCCCAAGCGCATCCAGGCGCTGGACTTCAAAAAAATGAAAACAGCACTAAACCTTGAAATCCCATCTATGCTGCTGGTTCTCGCTGACCAGCAACCGGGGGCTTTACAGGTTCGCCCGATCACGATGAAAACAACATCCGGCAAGCACCTTGGCTACTCATTTCAGTGGTTCACCATGGCGCTGGTGCTACTCGGACTTTATCTCTGGCAAATGATTAAATTCAGGAAACATCAGCATGCAGGAAGCCACACATAGCCGAAAAGGCACAAGTAACAAAAAAAAGCCGAACAGCCAGCCTGGCCGAGCGAAAGGTCGGTTGCAGATGCTACTGATTTTCGCAATTCCCGCCCTAGCCATATGTCTTTCCTACCTGATGTACTTCACCGGTGTATTCGTTCCTGAAGGTAAAACCAATAAAGGTCAGCTGATTCTGCCACCCAAATCGCTTTCACAACTGAACCTGACACAGGGCGATCAGACATTTTCTGAAGCAAACCTTGAGGGACGCTGGGCAATTTTAGTGCTGGGGAGTAAAGACTGTTCGTCTGAATCCTGTAAGGAGGCTATGTACCAGACCCGGCAGGCACACATTGCACTTGGCAAGGAAACAGACAGGGTTGTGAGAACGTTTATTGCAGATGAAGAGCTGTCTTTGAGTCAGAGCTTTCAGCAGGAACATCCCGATATTTTCTGGCTTAAAGCCAATAAAGCTGGTTTGCTGAAGGAGCTTGATCTCAGGGAGTGGCCAACAGGGCGTTATTTTATTGTGGACCCTCTTGGCAATGTCATGATGGGGTATGAGTCAGCGCAGTATGGGGGGGATCTGCTTAAGGACTTAAAGCGGTTACTGAAAGCCTCGAAAATCGGCTAGCACTCTTCATAGTAAGAGTCATAGCAAGAGTCATCGTAAGAATAACGACAGTAGCAGGATAAAAGGGTCAGATATGGGAACGGTTAAAAAGAAAGGCTTTTATCTGGCATTGTTTGCCACCACTCTGGCAATGGTTGTAGTGGTACTGGGGGCTTATACACGGCTGGTTCATGCGGGGCTGGGCTGCCCTGACTGGCCTGGCTGCTATGGACAGCTAACCGTTCCTGAAACCGCCAGGGAAATAGCCGTAGCAGAAGCTTTATTCCCCGATTCTCCTGTAGAGGTTGAAAAAGGTTGGGCGGAAATGATTCACCGCTACGTAGCCGGTCTGTTGCTTCTGGTGGTGTTAAGTATTGCACTGATTTCGTGGAAACACCGGAAAGAGCCGGGGCATCCAGTTATTCTCCCTTTCTTTATCCTCGGGCTTATTATTCTGCAAGCCGCTTTTGGCATGTGGACGGTAACGCTGAAGCTGTGGCCTCAGGTAGTGACGTTGCACCTGCTGGGAGGCTTCGCCACCTTCAGTCTGTTGTTCCTTCTGACGCTTCGGCTGTCTGGCATGGGCTGGAAAAAACTGCCTCCAGACGTTGTTGAAGGTTTAAAAGGTTTGGGCATGGCTGGTTTGCTGGTGGTGATTGTGCAAATCACTCTGGGTGGCTGGATCAGCTCAAACTATGCAGCGCTCGCCTGCCCTGATCTGCCAATGTGTCAGGGACAGTGGCTGCCACCCACTGACTTTGCCGAAGGATTTGATATTACTCAGGAGATTGGCCCGAACTACCTGGGAGGGCAGATGGACTCTGCTGCCCGAACCGCTATTCACCTGACTCATCGAATGGGTGCTTTAATAACAGTGCTGGTGTTATTGCTGCTATCAGTCAGAGTGTTCCGACACAGTGGACAACTGCCTTACAATTCACGCTCCGGTCTGAAAAAAATAGCAGCCAGCGTGGTGTTTATTCTGACGGTTCAGGTGCTTCTGGGGCTCAGCAATATTGTCTGGCATCTGCCACTGCCGGTTGCTGTTGCACATAATTTATTTGGGGCTTTGCTGCTGCTGTCTCTGGTGGCTTTAAATTATCGATTGCGTGTTTCAGGGGATGAATGAGGATGCGTGTTATGAACAAGGTAACGTACAGCGAACCAGTCCACTGGAAGGACTATCTGGAGTTAACCAAGCCCAAAGTCGTTGCGCTGATAATGCTGACGGTGGTGATAGGCATGTGTCTGGCAACGCCCGGTATCGTGCCTCTGGATATATTGTTCTTTGGTAATATCGGCATCGCTTTGTCTGCGGCTTCAGCAGCAGTGATCAACCATGTGGTTGACCGGCGCATTGATAACATCATGGCCCGCACTCACAAGCGGCCAGTAGCCGAAGGACGAATTGCCCCCGGACAGGCGATCACCTTTGCCTTTGTACTGGGCGTAACGGGTATGGCTATGCTGGTCTGGCTGGTAAACCCTCTGACAGCCTGGCTGACTCTGGCGTCTCTGATCGGTTATGCCGTCGTTTACACATCGTTCCTGAAGCGTGCGACGCCACAAAATATTGTGATTGGCGGGCTGGCCGGAGCCGCCCCTCCTCTGCTGGGCTGGACATCGGTGACAGGACAGTTTGATGGTAACGCCCTGCTGCTGGTGCTGATCATCTTTGCCTGGACACCGCCGCACTTCTGGGCTCTGGCTATTCACCGTAAAAAGGAATATGCCAGGGCTGACATTCCCATGCTGCCAGTCACCCATGGAGAGGCGTATACCAAACTTCACATTGTGCTTTATACGGTGATCATGATTCTGGTCAGTGTACTGCCATTTCTGACCGGAATGAGTGGTTTACTTTATCTGGCAGGTGCTTTGGGGCTGGGAGGTCGTTTCCTGTACTGGTCAATTGCCCTGATGCGTGACAGCCGACCTCATGCTGCCATTAAAACGTTCAAATACTCCATCACGTATCTGATGCTGCTGTTTGTATTTTTACTGGCAGACCATTACACGGCTTTTTAAGAGTTCATTTTTTAAGTACCCAGCTACGCTGACTGCATTGTTACCCGTACTAACAAAAAATGAATGTTCAGTCATTTAAGTGGTCTGAATAGGCACAATAAGCTTAAGGGGTACTTACACCCTGTTATTAAATATTTTCAGGGAGCATCGCTGTGGATATACGGCCCAACTTAACTGAACTTGCATTGCCAGATAAAATTTTCGAGTCAGATGATGATGATGAGGGGAGACCCTCGGATACTGGTTCATTCATGGGTATTAAGGTTGAGAGTCGACCCGTGGAAAAAAACTTTATTTCACTGGTTACAAATGACCAACCACTACCTATGGAGAATTTCTTAGGGAAACTCCCGGCTGTTAATTTCGAACTGCCCACAGCTATGGGCATAGATGATGGCTTTGAAGTAGAGCCAGCTTCCTGGGTATCTGATCACACTTACGGTAAGAAACTCCCTGATAACGGTGAGGGGATTTCAGGAGGCACAGGTTTGCCCTTCAAAAACGAACAGTTAAATCAGCCGCCACAGACGTCTTCTATGGTAATTAAGAAGGAGCCTGAATACATTGCGCTGTCAGGCTGCGGACAATCAGCTTTCCCCTCTGGTTTTGCAGTAAGTTCTAAGTTGGCAGCGATTGTTCCTGAACGTGCAAAGCGTTTTCGTTCTTCTGATATGACACCAGAGGATTGCTGCCGCAGAAGGGAAGAACGTAAGCGTAAGAACAGGGAGTCGGCACAGAATTCCAGAGATAAAAGGAAAGCAAAGGAGAAAAACGATGCTTATACCATAGAGTGTCTTAGTGTTGAAAATGCTATTTTAAAAGCCAGGATTGATGAAGCTGGAAAATTATATTTCGGACACATTGACGGGTTTAAAAAAAAGCTTGAAGAATACGATACAAGTTTAGATTACCTTAAACGTTCTTTACAAGAAAGTCATGAGCAAACGGATGATCTTAAGCGTACCCTGCTCGAACTTGAAGACGTCATTGGTGGGCTGAGAGATAAACTCCAAAATCGTGATAATACGATAGCCGAGCTCAAAGAACTTCTCCGGAAACATGATATAGAACCCCATCGGTCTGAAGAAAATGCCGACTCAAATGCCCCGTAAGCCCTGAAGCCTGAAACTACCATTGTAAAGCTCCTGTTCGTGCTCATTTCGGGTTACTATTACAGGGCGTTCGGACTACCAGAGTGGACAAAAGAGAGAGCCGCATGAAAAAACAGATAAAGGGCAATGTCAGTACAACCGTACTGTTACTTCTGGCGGTTGTGGCTATGGTGCTTGGTTTAACGTTTTATAAATATACAACCAGGCCGTCAATTTCTCTCGAAGACCTGCAGAAAATGGGTACAGTTGTGTTTGATACTCCCCGGTCTTTCCAGATGGCAGACCTGACAGACCACAATGGCAAAACATACAACAGTGGCAGTCAGCAGGGCCAATGGACACTGATGTACTTTGGCTACACATTCTGTCCGGATATCTGCCCCATTACACTGAGTCAGCTGAATGGAATGGATAAACAACTGAAGCAGGATAATATAAATCTGGCTCAACAGATGAGGTATGTGCTGGTGTCCGTTGACCCTCGTCGGGATACTGTTGAGAAACTGAAAGGCTATGTGCCTTACTTTAACAAAGACTTTATTGGTGTGACCGGTGAGGTAAAAAATATTCATGACCTCACGGTACAGCTTAATATTCCCTACACACCAGTGCTTGATCCTGAGGATGAATTTTATCTGGTCGATCACGGTGCCAATCTGGCCATCATCAATCCGGCAGGCCAATACCACGGTTTTATCCGCCCTCCTCTGGAGCCCGCAAAACTGACCCGGATCATGACCGCTGTTGATGAAAACTACAGGCGTTAGGCGATATATGGCGAATTACTTATATTGAGCCAGACCTTTACTTCGTAAACTGCGTCTTCTTTTGCAGTCCTGTGCCTCGCCCTGTGGGACAGGCACAGGCTTAGATTGTCAGTTTATAAACACGAGAACATAATGATCCAGGTTGTAGGTCACAGTAATCCCGATTCCGATAGTATTTGTTCAGCCCTGGCTGCTGCCGAATGGCTGAAAATTTCCCGCGGCGTTGAAGCAGTTGCGGTTGCCCAGGGCGAAGTCACTGGCGAAACGGCTTTCATCCTGAATGAAGCTGGAGTTGAGGCGCCTGCTCTGTGTGAAAGTGTTGAAGGCAAAAAAGTATGGCTGGTGGATTTCACCGATCTGGGTCAGGGGCCGGAAGGTCTCGATAAAGCCGATATCATGGGCGTTATTGACCACCACCGTCTGGGCGACCTGACCACTGTTAATCCGCTGGAAATGTGGATCTGGCCTGTGGGTTGCAGCTCTACCATCCTGTTCAACCTGTTCCGTATGGAAAACGTGAAAATCGAGCGTTCCATTGCCATCCTGATGCTGGGAGCCATCATCAGTGACACGGTTGCTTTCCGCTCTCCAACCTGTACCGATAAAGACCGCGAAGCCGCCAAACAGCTGGCTGAAGAAGCGGGTATCAGCCTGTATGACTTTACTGACAGCCTGCTGCGTGCCAAGACTAACCTGGACGGCCTGACCATTGACAGCCTGGTAGACCGTGACCTTAAGCAGTATGCCATTAACGGTGCCAATGTGGTGGTAGGCCAGGTTGAAATCGCCAGTTTCGAGCAGGTTGAAGATAAAATTGAGGCCCTGGACGCAGAGCTGCAGGCTCGCTGTGAGCAGGAAGGTTTCAAACTGGCTTCCCTGATGCTGACGGATATCACCTCCTCAACAACCCGCCTGCTGGTGAAAGGTGAGTGGGCTGACAAGCTGAAGTCCGACAGTGCCGACCGCTGGGTGCAGATGGAAGACACCCTGAGCCGTAAAAAGCAGGCGTGGCCGTGGATGCAGAAGGTTCTGGCAGCATAATCATACCTTGAACTTCAAACCACTCATCTCAGTATGAGTGGTTTGTAAAATACGATACAAGACGTGCAACATCTGTTGTTTTAAAGATTGGAGCAGCTATAAGATAAAAGAGAGGAAAATAATAAAAAGCAGGTAAGCGCCATGAAGCCTGAACAATACCGGCTCTTTCCATTGGTGGCTCTTCTGTCTTTGAGTGCCAATGCATCAACCTTGCAGTTCGGCATGGATAACGACGTACTCTTCAAGGTCGATGGCGATTATTCGAATGGGCTGTTTTTCGGTTACAGCTCCTCCCCTTCCCCACTCAACTCAGACTCAGTGCTACCATTTGATCCTACAAAAAAATACCAGACAAGCTGGTCAGTTTCTGTTGCCCAGAAAATGTGGACGCCTTCCGACATAAAACAGATAACCCCAAAAGAAAATGAACGACCCTATGCCGGGCTGTTGGCATTAGATTCCGGAATTGTTGCAACTAACGGCAAAACTGCGCACAGCCTTGGGCTTTTGCTTGGACTGACTGGCCCTGACTCTGGTGCCGAGGAGGGGGCAGAAACGTGCGCATCGGCTGTTTGGCAATGCCATTCCCCGGGGGTGGGATTATCAGGTAAAGAATAAGGCTGTGATTGATGCCAGCTATGAGTTTGATCAGCTTCTGTATCGCTCAGCCCATCAACCCTACCAGAATGAATTTAGTGGTTATGGTCGTGTAGTTGCAGGCAATTTTCAGCCGGAAGTTGCTGCAGGATTCGGCTGGCGCTGGGGAAGCAATCTTCAGAACAGTTTCAGTTCGACGGCTTTGCGCCCATACCGTCAGCGGGTTATGGCTGCTGATAGTTTGTATGATGGCTGGTATCTCTATGGCAATGTCGAAGCGCGCTATCGCTTTGATGATGCAACGATTACCGGGAGTACACAGAAACCGGTTCCTGACGTAGAGTTGGAAAAAGGCCAGATGACGGCGGCTTTGGGAGCTGTGTATTTTTATCGACAGTTTGGTATCGGGCTGTCTGCTGTTGGTTACTCAAAAGCCTTCAAACAGGATAAAGATGACTGGCATTTCAGGAACTCACTCATGTTCTACTGGCTGTTTCAGTAAACAGGTTCGTTAATTCTCAATAGTTATAAAAAATAATTTGGGTACAATCATCCGGTTTTGAAAGAAGTGTTTTGAGCAGCAAGGAAAACTGCTTACAGTAAAATCGATTGAATAACCCGAATTATCTATGACCAACAACAATGTCTCTGGCCTGCGCAGAAAAACAACTCATAAAACGATTCAGAAAACGATCGCCTCTATCCTCTCTGTAGCAGCCTGTTCGACAGCAATAGCTTCTACTGCAGAGACAGGACGATGGGGAATCGGCGTTTCAGCCCGTCACGGCACGATTCCTTATAACACGGATCGTGCAGATTCTGTTCGAACGACAATCCCACAGATTTTTTATGAAGGTGAACGCGTTTTCCTGCGCGATCTGGAATGGGGTGTAAAAGCCTATGAAGAAGGTGACAATCGCATTAATGCGGTGGTCAAACGGCGCTTTGTAAGCATCCCTCGTCGTATGCAAAATGAGTATCAGGAAGACTCTCTGGACTGGGGGCTACAATGGATTCACCGGGTAAACGACGAGCGCAGCTGGCGGTTTGAAGCACTGACAGAAACGAAATCCAGGTCACAGTTTTATGCCGGTCATGACTGGCAACTGCAATACGGTGATCTGGAACTTAATCCAAGTGCAGGCCTGCGTTACAAATCCAGAAAATTTAACAGTTATTATTATGGCCTGAGCGATTATGAAGAGTTCAATGGCCAGAAAGTCGGTGCAGGCGTTGAGGCTGAAGCGGGTGTCAGCCTTCGTTATCCACTGATTGGCGGGCTGTATTTAACCGGTGCGCTGGAGTACGTTTACCTTGACTCCAATGCTCGTAAGTCTCCTCATGTGAACAGCAACGGTCATGGCGCAATCCGGCTTGGTTTTATCTACTTTGATGAGCCTTCCTCCGGCACTGGAACCGCGCCCGCTATGGCTGAAGGTTCTTACCTGCGAGGGGCTCATGGCTGGGCAACACCGTCGGATATGAACGAAATACTTCGTTTTAAGTCTGAGCGCGATGCTTACAACAACCAGATGAGTTCTGTTTTTTATGGCCATCCATTACGACAGGACTGGCTGGGGCTGCCGGTTGATGTGTACCTTCACAGTGGTATCGTCTACCACTATGAAAAAGACAAAGTAGACGAGAATGGCAGGAAGGTTCAGGACCCGGTCTGGGAAGGGGTGGTTTCCATCAAGGCTTATTACAACTTCACCTGGCCGACTCGCTGGCGCTTTGGTATTGCTGAAGGCTTGTCTTATGTCAGCAGGCTGACCTACAACGAATGGCAGGAGATGGACAAAAAAGGTAATAAAGGCAGCAAACTGATGAATTACCTGGATGTCAGCTTCGACGCTAACGTTGGCGATCTGTTCCGCAGCAAGTCTCTGGAAAACCTGTGGGCTGGTTACAGCATGCATCACCGGTCTTCTATTTTTAAACAGGCATCCCAGTTTGGTCGTATAAAAGGCGGCAGTAACTTTAATACCCTCTACCTGCAATACCACTTTTAATAAGGGTGATATGCCAGAAAAAATCACCCGGCCATTAAAACCGGGTGATTTAAGAACGGGTATTACTCTCTTAATGTCGTGTAGATCATGCTGAACAGAAACAGTATAAAGCAGACGACAACAACCGACGGACCAGCGGGGGTGTCCAGATGCCAGGAGGCTGATAGTCCACCGCATACGCCCAGCAAGCCAAACCCGCTGGCCAGAACCGCCATTTGTTCCGGGGTGCGTGCAAATTTCTGGGCGGTGGCTGCAGGAATGATCATGAGCGAGGTGATCAGCAGAACGCCAACAATTTTCATGGCAATAGCAATCACAAGCGCCATCAGCAGAGTTAACACCAGTCTGGCTCTTTGTACCGGAAAGCCTTCTACCTGGGCCAGCTCAGCGTGAATGGTCATGGCAAGCAATGGACGCCAGAGCCAGATAAGAGCACCAAGCACGATTACCCCGCCGCCATAAATCCAGAACAGATCTTCTACACCGGTTGCCAGCAGGTCGCCGAACAGATAGGACATCATATCGATCCGTACATTGCCGGCAAAACTGATGGCGACAAGACCTATGGATAAGCTGCTGTGAGCCAGTATGCCCAGCAGGGTGTCTGAAGCCATGCGTTTCTGGTTTTGCATCAGTACCAGAATCAGGGCCAGAAGCAGTGAGCAGAAGATAACGGCAAGGTTCAGGTCAATATCCAGCAATAACCCAATGGCAACCCCGAGCAGGGCCGAGTGAGACAGCGTGTCGCCAAAGTAAGCCATACGCTGCCAGACCACAAAACATCCCAGGGGGCCGGCAATCAGGGCCACACCAAAGCCCGCGAGCATTGCATGGAACAACAGATCAGAAATCATGAGGTCAGAAATCATGGCGTGTCTCCAGTATCATCAGCCTTGTGAACAACGTTTCCGTCAACGGTGTGTTCATGGTCGTGATGATGGGTATAAACCGCCAGTTCGTCAGACTCCCTGCCGAACATTTTGTGATAGGCCGGGTCCCTGCGAACCTGCTGCGGAGGGCCGGAGCAGCAGATGTGATGGTTCAGACAAACGACCCTATTGGTAGAAGCCATGACCAGATGCAGGTCGTGGGACACCATGAGTACCGAACAGCCCTGCTCGTTCCTCAGTTCTGTGATCAGATGATAAAGTTCTTTCTGCCCATTGACATCGACACCCTGAGCCGGTTCGTCCAGTACCAGCAGGTGTGGGTTGTGAAGCAGCGCCCTGGCCAGCAGGGTTCTCTGCAGTTCACCTCCGGACAGAGATTGCACCGGAGAATTGATGACATGCCCTACCCCGGTTCTGCCCAGGGCATTTTTGATATCTGAAACAGGCTGGTTGGTCAGGGACAGGAAGCGCTTAACCGTCAGAGGCATGGTGTTATCCACGTAAAGCTTCTGAGGCATATAGCCGATTTGTAAACCACGTTTGATGGTCCTCTGTCCTGAATCAGGTTTCTGCAAGCCCAGAACTATACGAACCAGCGTCGTTTTTCCTGCTCCATTCGGACCGATAAGCGTCACAATTTCCCCCGGGTTCAGATCCAGAGAAATATTGGAAAGCACGGTTCGTTCCCTGTACGCCAGATTGATGTTGTTAAGGCTTATTAGTGTTTGTGACATCGTAATCCGTGAAAAATAGGCTGACCTGAGAAGGTAAAAACCGCTCTGGTCATGACGGTTCATTCATGTCGGTATCAGGCGTGTCACCGGAGGTAACACAATTACGACACAGACCGGTTAATTCAATGGAGCTTTCGGAGACAACAAAACCCTGCTCAGACGCACAGGACTGAATGGCATTATTTATAGCAGCATGATCCACTTCCTGGGTGGTTCTGCACTGTTTGCAGATCAGGAAAGTGCCATGGTGTAACTCGCCCGGGTGTGGGCAGCCAATAAAAGCATTCAGTGAAGATAATCGGTGAATAAGCCCCTGTTCCAGCAGAAAATCCAGAGCCCGGTAAACGGTGGGAGGCTGCGCAGGCCTGGCTTCCAGTTTTGCCAGCTGGGCTAAAACATCGTAGGCCCCAACGGGCTGATGGCTTTGCCAGACCAGTTCCAGAACGGTTTTTCGCAGAGGCGTAAGACGAACCCCGTTGCTCTGGCAGATATCAGAGGCTGTCTGAAGTGCCTCTTCTATGCATTCGTCATGATTGTGGGGGTGATAAACACTGCTCATTGTTTGGGATATATAGCGCCGGGTTAATGACTCGAAAAATGTAATGTTACATTATAACCCGAATTGGTATGGATTTAATCGGACAGATGTCTGCCCGATGGTTACGCTTATTCATTATCCAGTGGAGGTGGTTCCGTGGGATGCCAGGATGAAGAAGTAGAGCCGCCTGAAGGTTTTTGTACCGGCTTTCTCAAGGGTTCATGTCGGGAGAAAGAGACATCGTCTGTTTCGTCTTCACCGGTCTGAGTGGATGCAGAGAACGTTCTGAATGGCACCTCTACAGGCTCGATTTTCCTTTGGGAAAGGAAGTTTTCCAGATGCTCTCTCAGCTCCTGCTCCCGAAAGGCGTTACCCTTTGCTGCCAGTGAAGGATAGGCATTTTTCAGCATAGTTATGGTTTGCTCTATTGCTTCGCCCATTGGCAGTTGCACGTTATCGTAGTACAGAGGGCGACTGATCCTTTGTGCCGCTAAATCGCGATATTCCTGTGGGAAGTGACTGTTGTCCGTTATGCCCCGGCCCTCCAGTTTTTCGACTTTTTGCATGGCTTTCAGCCGTGATCTGGACCAGTAAGCGGTTTGAGTCTGTTGAACCGCCCCGGCTTTTTCTTTCTGCAGCTTGGCATGGTCTTTTGAGCGCAGGTGAACTCGTTCCAACAGAATCGCTTTTTTATGATCTTCTGGCGATTCGCTGTTCAGAAGCTCTATTGCCTGCTTTGCCCAGGGCTCGTTAATTCTCTGGAGCTCCCTGATCTTTCGGGTTATGTGCTTGCCTTCAGGGACATCAGCACGGTCAATAGCTTGCTCACCCTCCTCAAACATCTGGTCGACAGCCAGTTCTGCCGGAGACTGGTATTTGAAGCTGTCCTGATGAGGCGTGTCGGCCATTTCACGCTTACGGCTCCAGTCTTCTTCCTGTTCTTCTGATGGCGTACGGGGGACAGGAGCGTTTTCTTCTGATGGTGAAGAGCTGCTCCAGCTTGTTGGAGGGCTGTATATTCTTCTGGCGTACTCACAGGCTACGTTGTACAGCGCCAGCTTGACGGTCTGGTCGTCAAGGGCTTTATCCAGCCGTTCTATCGTGGCTTTTTTTATGCCAGCCTGAGATAAAATCTCTGTGACGCCTGAGCGCAGCTCCTGCATTTGCGTCACACGACAGATTTGTTTACTGTCCACCGCCATGTCCGCTACTTTTTTGGCTCCGTCCAGAGGGTCACCCACCATTTCTGAGGGGTGTGTAACCGCGTCGGTGATTCTGGCAATGGTCTGGTCAAATGCTTCCCGTTCAGTTTGAGAGTCTTTCAGAAGTGCTTTGACATCGACCACCATCAGGCTGGACACGGCTTTATAAGGCCGTGTCGTGCGTTTTGAGATAGCCCCGGCAAGCGCCCTGGCAAAGGCTTGTTCTTCCTGTTTGCTAATCTCTTCAAACTTTGCCTGTCTGGCGTCCAGAAACTTTCTCTTCCAGCTGGTAGGGGGCCAGAACAGTTTGACCAGCATGCCTTTGAACTTTTGCGACCCGGTTCCCTTAAACTCACCCGCAACGATTTTGCCGTTGCGAAGCCGGAGTACCTGGTCGTCATTGTATTTTTGAGTGAATCTTTCTGCTTGTTGAATCAGATTGGCAGGTATACCAAGCATGCTGCATCCTTGCTGTTTTTTCTGTTCTTGCTGTTGTCCCTTAAAGCAAGAATAGGTCAGGGAAGTACCGGGATGTTTTCCTGACTTCGTAAAAACACCATTTTTTTAAATTCATCCGGGTCCTTGAAGTTGAGAACCTGGTTTTCCTTATGTTCTTTATCTACTTCCTGCTCAGGATGAACAAAGGTAATAATGCGGGAAATCCAGAAGCGGAAGGCTGCAAGGCGCAACATCAGGGGCCATGCCTCTCTTTCCTGTGGCGTAAATGAACGAACCTGTGAGTAGGCATGGGTTATGGCCGTCAAGCGATTGTCGTTCAGCGAGAGGTCGGGATTAATGCACCAGTCATTGACGGTCACTGCCAGATCATAAAGCAGACAGTCGTGGCAAGCGTTGTAAAAGTCGATAATGCCGGTAATCTTTCCCTGATCGAACAAAACATTATCGTGGAACAGGTCGCCATGGATCAGCCCTGCTGGTAGCTGGCTGAATGTGGATCGCTCATAGGTGGATAGCTCAGAAGTGATGTCCTGCCAGAGCGTCAGCATCTGTCCTGCCTCTTCTGAAGGCACAAGTGAACTGAGTCGATTAACCTGAAGCTTCAGCCACGGGATGCCCCGCTGGTTTTCCTGTTGCAGGCTGGATTTTTGCCCAATCCGATGCAGCTTTGCCAGCTGTGTACCAACCTGGCTGCAATGTTCAGCACTGATCGTAGTCAGATGTCTGCCTGAAAAGCACGGACTGATCAGACAGGGCTTACCTTTTAATGTATGCAGGGCCTGTCCCTGCCTGTCTCTGATGGGCGCAGGAACCCGGATGCCCCCCTCACTGAGCTCTGTTGTGAAGTTAATGAAAAAAGGCAGGGTCTCTTCAGGCAGGTATTCAAACAGCGTCAGAACATAGCGTTGTTGTGTACTGCCGGACTTCAGGTCGATGAAGTAATTGGTATTCTCGACGCCGCTTTCGATACCTGTAAAATCGTACAGGGCTCCAAGATCATAATGTGATAACAGCGATTCTATGTCACTGGCTGACAAGTGGGTGTAAACAGACATAACTTCCTTAATGTGTTCCCTTTCAGGCCCTTATGCACTCTCTATATGCACTATTGCGCTTGCACTGGTGTTGTATTTATTGGTCGTACTCTTTATTGGTCGTACCCTGGCGGGTTTCATTTCCATTGGAAAATGGTCCACGATGGTACCAGCATGCCGGGTTTGTCGGCCCGAATAAAGTTTCCCTGATTATCCGCAGCAATCAGAAAGTACGGGGGGCCTATCTTCGGTGTCACATGAATGGCGTACAGGAAAGGGCCGATACGGTATTCTCGAATGGTTCGGTCTTCTCCTGAGCGAATCACAACGGTTGTGTCATCGCGTTGTTCAAGCTCTTCCGGTCGCAGGTTTTTGGAGATTTTCTGGAAGTCCGCTTCACTGATCACATTGGCTTCAGGGCTGACTTCTGGTGGCCTTTCCAGGTTGGCTTGTTCTGAATCCGGCGCTCTGGTCGCGCACCCTGTTATGAAAAGACTGGCAGCCATCAGCGATACTGTGAGTTGTTTCTTCATGGTGTGTCTCGCTCATCATCCATTAGGGCATTAAAATAGCCGCAGTAGCTGAGTTTACTCGGAATTCTCTAACCCGAATATCTTTTAAAAAGTAATGACTATGTCAGAACCATTGCCAGAACAAGAGTCAGAAGCAGTTTTAGAACAAGAGTCAGAAGGCACTTCCAGGCAAGAGACAGCCCCGCTGATTCTTGTTGATGGCTCTTCCTACCTTTATCGTGCATTCCATGCGTCTGAACGGGCCAACCTGCGAACCTCAGATGGTCAGCCGACCGGTGCAATCCGGGTAATGACCAATATGCTGCGCAAGTTGAGCAATGAATACCCCGGCAGCACCGTCGTGGTGATTTTTGATGCCAAGGGGAAAACCTTCCGTCATGACATGTACTCCGACTACAAGGCTACCCGTAAGCCCATGCCGGATGATCTGCGCTCCCAGGTTCAGCCGATTCACGATATTGTTCGTGCGCTGGGCATGCCGTTGCTGATGATTGAAGGCGTTGAGGCGGACGATGTCATTGGAACCCTTGCCCGCGAAGCAACAGAAAAGCAGGTGGATACTATCATTTCCACCGGTGATAAGGATATTGCCCAGCTGGTTTCCGAACATGTCACCCTGATCGACACCATGAAAAACGAAGCCACCGACCTGGCCGGGGTGGTGGATAAGTTTGGCATTCCAGCCCACCTGATTGTGGATTACCTTGCCCTGATGGGCGATTCCAGCGATAACATTCCGGGCATGCCGGGGGTCGGGCAAAAGACGGCTCTGGCGCTTTTGCAGGGGATTGGCAGTATTGATGATATTGCTGAGCGATTGGAAGAGGTTCCGGCACTGGGCTTCCGTGGCAGTAAAAACTTTGCCGCCAAGTTTGCTGAACATAAAGACGTGGTGCTGTTATCCCGTGAACTGGCCACTATCAAAACGGATGTTGAACTGTCTGCCAGTGTGGACAACCTGAAAGCTGACCCGATCGACAAAGAAGCATTGCTGGCGTTATTTCAGCAGTTTGAGTTCCGGTCCATGATCGCTGAACTGGACAGCGACGCAGAAGGTGCGGCAGAAGCCCAGACACCAAAGGCTGAAGCCAGCTATGACAAGGTTTTGACTGAAGCTGAGTTCAGGCACTGGCTGGAGCAGCTGAACAACGCAGAGCTGTTTGCCTTTGATACTGAAACCACCAGTCTGGATTATATGGTGGCAGAGCTGGTGGGTGTTTCCTTTGCTGTTGAACCGGGTAAAGCGGCTTATGTACCGGTAGCTCACGATTATATGGGCGCGCCTGAGCAGTTGGACCGCGACTGGGTGCTGGAGCAGCTGAAACCGTTGCTGGAAAGTGACAGGAAGAAAAAAGTCGGACAGAACCTGAAGTATGATCAGAGTGTTCTGGCTCGCTACGGTATCCATTTGAAAGGCATTGCCTTTGATACCATGCTGGAGTCGTACGTATTCAATTCCACGGCAACCCGCCACGATATGGACAGCCTGGCTGACAAATACCTTGGTCATCAATGTACGTCTTTTGAAGACATTGCCGGCAAGGGTAAAAAACAACTGACGTTTAACCAGATCGAACTGGAGAAAGCCTCGCCTTATGCGGCGGAAGACGCCGATATCACCCTGCGTCTGCATCAGGCACTTTATCCGGGGCTGGAATCCGAACCTTCACTTGGCAAAGTGTTCCATGACATTGAGATGCCGCTGGTGGATATTATCTCGCGCATGGAGCGCAATGGTGCGAAAGTCGACGGGGCTTTGCTGGCAAAGCAGAGCATGGAGATCGGAGAACGACTGAAAGAGCTGGAACGTCAGGCCCATGAAATGGCGGGTGAACCGTTCAATCTGGCGTCTCCAAAGCAGTTGCAGGCTTTGTTGTTTGAAAAGCTGGGGCTGCCCGTCATCAAGAAAACTCCCAAGGGGCAACCATCCACAGCGGAAGAGGTGTTGCAGGAGCTGGCGCTGGATTACCCTCTGCCGAAACTGTTGATTGAGCACCGGGGGCTGAGCAAACTGAAGTCGACTTACACCGACAAACTGCCACAGATGATCAACCCAGGAACCGGGCGTATTCATACGTCGTATCATCAGGCGGTGACGGCTACCGGACGCTTGTCGTCTTCTGACCCTAACCTGCAGAATATTCCGATTCGTACGGAAGAAGGCCGCAGGGTTCGACAGGCGTTTGTTGCGCCCGAGGGCTATAAACTCATTGCTGCGGACTACTCCCAGATTGAATTACGGATTATGGCACACCTCTCTGGCGACAGAGGCTTGCTGGAAGCCTTTGCCAACGGGCTGGATATCCACAAAGCTACGGCTTCGGAAGTATTTGGAGTTGATCTGGACGATGTCACCTCTGAACAGCGGCGGAGTGCCAAGGCGATTAACTTTGGCCTGATCTATGGTATGTCTTCGTTCGGATTATCGAAACAGCTGAATATTTCCAGAAAGTCAGCTCAGGAATACATTGACCTGTATTTTGACCGCTATCCGGGTGTACTCCGTTATATGGAAACCACCAAAGAGAGCGCCCGTGAAAAAGGGTATGTTGAAACCCTGTTTGGTCGCCGTCTCTACCTGCCGGAAATTAACGCCCGTAACGGTATGCGCCGCCAGGGCGCTGAACGTACTGCTATCAATGCCCCGATGCAAGGGACGGCAGCCGATATCATCAAACGCGCGATGATTGATGTTGACCAATGGCTGATGGAAAGCGGTCTGGATGCCCGTATGATTATGCAGGTACACGATGAACTGGTACTGGAAGTCGCTGAAAGTGATCTGGAAGCGGCTTGTAGAGGGGTTGAGGAGAAAATGTCTCAGGCGGCTTCTCTGGATGTACCACTACTGGTCGAAGCGGGTGTTGGCGACAACTGGGATGAAGCCCACTAGGCAGAAACTCATTAAGCAGAATCTCACCAAGCAAGAGTATGCAGGTGCAGTCAGGAGATTTGTAAGGTTTTTGTAAGGATGAAAAAAGCCGGGAACTAATCTCTGAACGACTTGTCTTAGATAGTAACAGTCACGTTTAGTGGCTTGTTTACTCCTTGTGTGTTTAGTGTTGGCAAAGCAGTGGCTGTTCCCCTGCAGACCACTGCGATCAACCAGCTTCCTTCCCCCAAAGGTAGCTGGTTTTTTTTGCCCTGAAAAAAATTCAAAAAAATTTTGAACTTTTCTAAATAACGGTTGTCTTAAGTAATGCAGGAGGGAAACTTTCTGCATTCCTTGTGTGTTTAGTGTTGGCATTAACGGGCAGTCTGACGTTCCCCAACAACAGACTGTCATCACCAGCTATCGGTCCCCACTGGTAGCTGGTTTTTTTTGTCCATATATACGACGACTGTTTGTTTTTTACATGGTTGTCTGGATAAAGCTTTTCTCTTTTTTGTCGATTTCTTACTCTATGACCCACTTTTTTTGAACTATTCAGAAAAACGCTGGTCTGAGGTTGTGTAAGGAGACAAATGCTCTTCTTACACCAACTCCTTGTGTGTTTAGTGTTGGCAAATACTCCGTTATCGGAGCTTTAAACTCCAGTTCCCCTCCCCCGGGAACTGGAGTTTTTTTTGCTTACTCTTCGGAAGCTTCTACATCATCATCTGCCTCTTCATCGAAAAAGGCTTCGTCTTCAACACCCAGCCAGGTATCGAGGTGGTGAGCCAGCTCGGTAACACCGGTTTTTTTCAGGGAAGAAAATAGCTGAACGGTTACCTGGTCATACTCTCTGACTTCATTTTTAAGCTTGTTCAGAGCCTGTTTGCCTACACCGGATTTCAGCTTGTCTGCCTTGGTCAGAAGGATACGAAGTGGCATATGGGACTGGATGCTCCACTGCAGGATCATCCGGTCAAACTCTTTCATCGGGTGGCGAATATCAACGAGCAGCACAACACCTGCCAGTGATTCACGGTTGGTCAGGTAGTCATCCAGATGCTTTTGCCATTTAATTTTCATGGCTTCAGGCACTTTGGCGTAACCGTAACCTGGCAGGTCAACAAGGTATCGATTTTCTTCTATTGCAAAGAAGTTGATCAGCTGCGTCCGTCCTGGTGTTTTACTGGTTCTTGCCAGCTTGGATGAACCCGTCAGGGCATTAAGGGCGCTGGACTTTCCTGCATTAGATCGACCGGCAAATGCCACTTCGCGGGCATTATCCGGTGGACACTGCTTCAGGGTGGGCGCACTCGTCACGAATTGCGCTTTACGATAATTCAGGTGACGGGGAGTTGTATTATTTGTTTCAGTCATGGGGCTTGTTCTGGTCGCAGACTCGGTAAGTGTTTATACTAGTCAGCGTTTCGGGGTATATGCAGCCTTTGGCTGCTGCGATTGTGTCATCTAAGTACTCAGCCGTATGGAATCGAATATTTCTGGCTTATTGGGCAGGTGCTATGCAAGGCGCAACGGCGGGAGCATAGCAAGCTATGTGACCAGAGTTGCAACGCAGTCACGACTGCATGGATGCAGGAGATAGGGCAACGCAGGAGCAGTTGCCGGGAGCGCCTGAACAATGAGTCAGAAAATATGATTTCATATGGTTGGGTACTTATAAGTTGTGTCATCCAAAATCTCTCTCAGGAGATTCGGAAACGCTGATTATAACAAACAGTATTTCTGTATGGTTTGGCCAGAATAATAACAGCCATTGTTGGCAAGTGCCGTAGCTGGGTCAGGGGTAATGAAAAAAATCATTCTCAGTCTCTTAGTTCCATTGGGTGTCTCATTAGGTGTTTCAGGGTTGGCGTTTGCGAAAGGAGACGCAGAAGCCGGTAAGGCAAAAGCAACTACCTGTACAGCCTGTCACGGGGCGACAGGAGTCAGCGCTACTCCCAACTATCCCAATATTGCCGGTCAGGGGGAGCGTTACCTGATCAAGCAGATAAAAGAAATAAAATCGGGCGTACGAAGTGTGCCGGAAATGACTCCATTTGTTGCCAAACTTTCCGACCAGGATATTGAAGATATCTCTGCGTTTTATGCCAGCCAGACAGCCGCTAAAGGTGTAGCTGATCCGGAAAAAGTGGCGCTGGGTGAAAAACTGTTCCGCTTTGGTGACGCCAAAAAAGCCATACCGGCATGCAGTGCCTGTCATTCACCAACCGGTCAGGGCAACTTTCTGGCAGGTTTCCCGCATATCTCCGGACAGCATCCGGCATACACCGAGAAACAGCTGAAGGAGTTCCGGGAAGGTATTCGGGTTAACGATGGTGACTCTAAAACCATGCGTATGGTTGCTGAAAAGCTCAGTAATAAGGAAGTTGAAGCTTTGGCCAGTTATATCAGCGGACTTCAGTAAGTCTTATTGGGCTAAAGGGTCTATGCTGTTCTCTGGTAAAAACAGAAGACCGGACGTCGCAGGCTAGCCCGAAAGCTGGTAAGTCAGACGGGGAAGAAGCTGCACTGGCAGGAGTTCTTGATGAAAAAAATAATTCGAAGCTTTTGGATAATGGCTTTACTGCTTCCAGTTTTGCTACAGGCGGCACCCCTTAAGAAAGCCCAGGAGGTTACAGAAGCCAGGGAAGTTAAGGAATCCAGGGATTATGAGGAAGGTAGAGACTACCGTCTGCTTAAATCGCCTGTTCAGACTTCTGTTGGCCCTGACCGTATCGAAGTAGCAGAAGTATTCTGGTACGGCTGCCCCCACTGTTACAGCCTTGACAAGGTTGTGAATGAATGGAAACCCAAACTTGCCAAAGAGGCTAAGCTTGTTCGGGTTCCTGGTTTTTTTGGCCCCAACCTCTGGCAAACTCATGCGCAACTCTATTACACGCTAGAAAGCCTTTTTCCGGATGAAAAGTTACTTGACTCCGTTCACGACGCAGTATTCCGGCAGGTTCAGGAAACCAATAACCGCTTGACCAATGAGAAGGAAATGACAGATTACCTGAGTCAGCATTACAAAGTGGACAAAGAAAAGTTTCTGTCTTACTACAACTCATTTGGTGTAAAAAATCTGCTGAATCAGGCGTCTTCCAAGGTTCGTGGCTATCAGTTAACGGGTGTACCAGCCCTGGTTGTTGATGGGCGATTTGTTATTGAGCCAAAGGTAGGCCTGGAAAAAATGCCTGAAATTGCTGATTTTCTGATCCAGAAGGTTAGTACTGAGCGCGCTGAAGCTAAAGCGAAGAAAGCTCCCGTAACCAGCCAGCCCGTTAAGGATCAGAACGTTAAAGTAAAGTAATTGTTACGGTTATGGGATAGTCGATAAACCTTGGGGTAAGCTTAAGAAAGAGTCTGTAACGTTCGGATATCACCGATGCCGATAAGAACCCTTAAGGGAGCTATTGCTGCCAGTTTACGAAGACGCAGCAAGTCTCCTCAGGCTGTTGCCTGCAGTGAACTCGATTATTTTCCTGTGAGCTTTAATAAACATCAGTGCCTGCGACTTCTCAGCTTTAACATTCAGGTGGGTATCAATACCCAGCAATATCGCCACTACCTTACCCGTAGCTGGCAGCACGTTTTACCTCATGCCAAACGTGTCCATAACCTCAACTCTATCGCTTCTGTTTTGCCTGATTTCGATATTGTTGCTTTGCAGGAAGTCGATGGCGGCAGCTTGCGCAGCGGCTTTGTGAATCAGACCGAATACCTTGCACTCAGAGGGCGATTTCCTTACTGGTACCAGCAGTTGAACCGCAACCTGGGTAAGTTTGCCCAGCACAGTAATGGACTTCTAAGCCGTTACAAGCCTGCAAGTCTCGAAGATCACAAATTGCCGGGTATCATTCCCGGACGTGGTGCTATTGTTGCGGAATATGGTCAGGGACGGGATACGCTGCTGGTGGTTATGATGCACCTTGCGCTGAGTCGCCGGACCCGTGACATTCAACTGTCCTATATTCGTGAGTTGGTGCAGTCGTACCGACACGTTGTACTGATGGGGGATATGAACACTCATGCAGAGCAACTGTTAAATCAGTCCCCGCTGAGAGGAAGTGGCTTACAGGCTGCGCACTGGGAACAAAACACTTTCCCCAGCTGGAAACCCCATAAATCCCTTGATCATATTCTTGTCAGCCAGTCACTGCTGGTGAACAAAATGGAAGTACTGAATATACCCATTTCCGACCATCTGCCAGTTGCCGTTGAAATAGAAGTTCCGGATAGTGTTCAGTTGAGGAAATAAAGCAAATCTTCTGTGGAACGGGTGTCAGACTGATAAAAAAAGGTCTGGCATCGAGGGGGAAGGAGGAGGGGTGATGCCAGACCTTAACAAATTCCAACCAGAAGTCAGGGAGTAATTGATGGGGAGTATATTACTCCCCTGAAAATTGATTTGTATCAGTATATTTGTGTTGTCTGATAAGTAATCAAACTGATTAAGGCTGTTTTTCCTGTCAAGCTGCAAAAGCGGTATTTCAAAGCTGATAATCGTATATTGTTGACTGAAATCAACAACATGAAGGGCTTTATAGTTTTTTTGACCACAATAAATACGCTGAAAAAATATTTCGATCAGCTGCATTAGTTACTTATAAGATGTTTGTTTTGCGAAGCCCAGGTATCCGGAAGAGATCATTAGAAACAAAAGCAGATGATAGAATAGAGTACAAACTTCTGGATGAGACAGTATGAATCCAATAAAAATCGGAGTATTCGGCTCTGCTTTTAATCCCCCTACTCTCGGGCATCAGGACGTTCTGAGTCAGGCTGCCGGTCATTTTGACCGGATTCTTCTGGTGCCGTCAGCTTCTCATGCTTTTTCCAAAAAGTTGCTGCCTTTTGCTGAGCGGGTAGCCATGCTGCAATGTTTTTTGAGAGAAGCTCTGGTTTCGGACTGTGAACTGGAACTCTGCACGCTTGAAGAAACTCTGCTGAGAAATAACCCCGATACGCCAGTGTATACTTTTGATCTGATGGAAGCGCTGGAGCAGCAATATGGCGAAGAGGTAGAGCTTGGTTTTATTCGCGGGCCGGACAACGCTGACCCTGCTACCTGGAACCGGTTCTATAAGGCTCAGGAAATAGAGCAACGCTGGAAGCTGTTTACAGCACAGGAAAGGCGTTCGATTCGAAGCAGCCTGGTACGGGAACTAACAGCTTCGGTAACATCGGACGATAACAGAAAAAAGGTGCTGGATGGTTTGCTGCATCCATCCGTACGTGACTACATTCTGACCAATAAACTCTATCAGGTCTGACAAAGCATTTATGAAGCAATCTAATGAACAAACTGCCCAGCAATCTACCCGGCCATCTACCCAGCAAGCCGCTTTTGGAATGGACGATGTTCGTATTGATGAAGAAGAAAATGTCTATTCCGGTTTTTTGAAGCTAAGCCGATACAAAATTCGACATGCCCTTTTTGAGGGAGGGTGGAGTCCTCAGCTCATTCGGGAAGCGGTCTATCGTGTACCGTCAGTTGGTGTACTCCTTTATGATCCGGGGCTGGATCAGGTGGTGCTGGTTGAACAGTTTCGTGTTGGCCCGATGTTAAGCAGGGAAGATCCCTGGTTGCTTGAAGTGGTGGCAGGGATTTCTGAGCCAAATGAAACTCTGGAGTCGGTTGCTCGCCGGGAGGTCAAAGAAGAAGCCAACTGCGAAGTGAAAGAGCTGCTGCCCATTTCTAATTTTTATATGAGTCCGGGGGCAACCAATGAAAGGCTGATGCTTTACTGTGGCATTACCGATGCTTCCGGAGCCGGTGGTTGCTATGGGCTGAAAGAAGAAGGTGAAGACATTCGGGTGCAGGTCGTGCCTTTTGCTGAAGCCTATGCGATGGTAGAAGACGGACGCATTGCTAATGCACCTGCCGTTATCGCTATTCAGTGGCTGAAACTACATCATCAGGAGCTACAGCAATATGCTTAAAAACAGTGTGATGCTAAAAAACAATGTGTTTGCTCTGTTGGTACTGTTTCTGCTGGCGGGTTGTCAGTCTTCCGGTATTCCCAACCTGTACAGGGAAGGGTTGCCAGGTACTGCCAGTTGGGCTGTACTCCCCTTCGCTAACTATACCGAATCTGAAAACGTCGCTACTCAGGTTGAGAGAATTCTGATGGTTATGCTGCCATCTAACGGTATCGACGAGCCTCAACTGTATCCGGAATTTATGGTTACCAGCGCAAATAATACACTGGCAGATGCTCACAGAATTCAGAATGGACGACAGTGGGCAGCACAGAGTGGCATAAGCTTCGCATTTTCCGGTGCTGTTAATGAGTGGATGTTTGATGATGAGGGCAGGCCTCGTGTAGCCCTGAGCCTGAATGTTACGGACGTTCGCAGTGATGAAACGCTATGGAGTATCAGCGGTGCCAGTGAAGGGTTGCCAGGCGATGACCTGTATGCTGTCAGTCGGGGGCTGATTAATGACCTGCTCCGGTCATTACCCATTAACCGTCGCTTATAAACCGCCATGTGCGAAGGATAATAAAGAGGATAGGCAAGGATGCTATACGCGCTAAAGGATGATCAGGGGCTGATAATCGCGGTTTCGGAAAAACAGCTTTCTGATGAGTGGAAATCGGTAGACCTGGAAGATGAGGCAGTTCTCATTTTTCTTCAACGTAACCCAACCATTGGCGGCAAGGTTATGCAGGCTGCCGATGCTGATTTTATCCGTGTACTGGAAGATGTTATCGACCTGTTGATTGATAAAGCCGTTATCCAGTTCACCGAACTGCCTGACCCGGTTCAGAACAAGTTATTGAATCGTCGCCGTTACCGTGAAGAACTTCGCAAAGACGACCGAACCAACCTGATTGGTGGTGAAGAAGATGAAGGCATTTTCTAACGTTCTTTTGAAATAACCCCTCCCGGGGTGTTTCTTGCGTTGGGTGTAGGCCATCCCTCAGCCCATTCATCCTGGTTAAATATGGCTCCGTCAGGAATCAGCAGGCTTTTGTCATCCACTCGCATGGGGTACAGAATTCCGTTGAGATGGTCCAGTTCGTGCTGCATTAACCGGGCATGGAAACCGGTCAGCTCCGCTTCCTGACGTTGGCCAGACTGGTCATAGCCTGCCACAGTAATCGATTCTGGCCTTTCAACCCAGCCACGCATGCCCGGTACAGAAAGGCAGCCTTCCCAGGTCCAGCAGGTGTCTGCACTGCTTTCAATGATTTGTGGATTAATCCAGAAGTTGAAAGGAATGTGTTCTATATCGGGGTAACGTATTCGATTTTCTTCAGAAATTCCCACACTTAACACTCTGACCGGCCAACCTGCCTGTGGCGCGGCTATACCGATGCCATTACTCCTGAGCTGTATCTGGCGGAGGGCATCCAGATTATCCTGAAATTCACTGGTGGCTATTTCGTCCAGTGTCACCTGTGGCTGCTCCTGAAAGAGCAGCGGATGACCCATCAGTAAAACGTCTGCTTCTGGTGACAACTTCATTGATCTTCCCCTATTTCCGTTTAATCATTAAAAAATAATAAAGATATCACGGCTGAGTCGTCATATAATGCCGCTTTTTAAAGCCTGGCTCTTTTCAAAAACGTTTTCAGGCTGAGTACTTATCATAATAATCTTGAACTAAAAGAATAGAACGATGACAAGAACCTATAGACTGTTAATCTCCTGTCCGGATGCCAGTGGCATTGTAGCAACAGTCAGCCAGTTTATTGCTGGGGAAGGTGGCTGGATTCTTGAAGCTAACCACCACTCCGATCCCGTGACAGGTCGTTTCTACATGCGCCATGAGATCAAAGCGGACAGCCTGCCGTTTGGGCTGAAGGAGTTCTGCACGAGGTTTCAGCCCATTGCTGATCAGTTAAAACTGGATTGGCGTATCAACGACTCAGGGCAGCCCCACCGGGTTGCCCTGTTAGCCAGCAAGCAGGCTCACTGTCTGTCTGACCTGCTCTATCGCTGGCGCAGTGGTGATCTGGCGATGGATATTCCATGCGTTATTTCTAACCATGAAGACTTGCGCAGTTTTGTTGAGTGGCATGGCATCCCCTTTCATTATGTGCCGGTTGATAAAGACAACAAGGCCGTGGCTTACGAGCGCATGAAAGAGCTTTTGTCTGAGTATGCCGTTGATACAGTTGTACTGGCGCGCTACATGCAGATCATCCCACCAGAGTTGTGCTCTCTCTATGAAAACCGGTTGATCAATATTCACCACAGTTTCCTGCCCTCGTTTGTTGGCGCAAAACCCTATCACCAAGCTTATGATCGCGGTGTAAAACTGGTGGGAGCCACCTGTCATTATGTCACTGAAGAGCTGGATGCCGGCCCTATCATTGAACAGGATGTGATTCGAGTGGGTCACAATCATCTGCCAGAAGATATGGTGCGTTTAGGGAAAGATGTAGAGAAAAACGTTCTGGCTCATGGTCTGCGCTATCATCTTGAAGACCGCGTTATTGTCGATGGCAAAAAGACCGTTATTCTGGACTGAACACTTTTCAACAGAAGCAGGCTAATAACTTTGATTGGTATAGCTTGTGGATAACCTGTTAGAGAATGTGTAAAACTGATTCTAAGTGATATTCACGTTGAGCTGCTTATGGAAAAGAATCTGCCATTTGCGCTTCTCAAGCCCTGCCCCTGCTGCCGGGGAAAGGCCGAACTCTCTGATATGGTCGTTTCAGAAACACAAATGTGGCAGGTTCACTGCAATCGGTGTGGACTGTCCTCCGAGCTGGATGATGACCTGGAGTTCAGTGTGCAGTGCTGGAATCGCCGACTGGAGTCTGAGAGGCTGAGAATGTGGCTGACCCTGTCAGCCACTTCGGTTCCCCTGGCAGCTGCTTTAGCCTTTCTGGCTGGCAGCTATCTGGGGCTCAGTTTATTTTCCTGATTATTTCAGGCAGTCAACAATGTTGTTCACAAGCCCGTTGATAAATTCTGGATAGGCATTGGGTCCTTCCGCAATATCCGTTGCCAGAGGATCAAGCAGAGAGACTTTGGTGTCGAGCCCTTCAACAATTCTATTGATATAAGCAGGCTGGAACTGTGGTTCTCTGAATACACAGGTTTTGCCAGATTCCTTCAGCTTCCCTCTTAACTCTGCCAGATGACGGGCTCCTGGCTGCTGTTCGGGATTCAGGGTGAAATGTCCGGCAATATTGAGGTGGTAATGATCCTGAAGGTAACCATACGCATCGTGGAACACAAAAATAGGGCGCTTGATGAAAGGTGCCAGCTTTTTCTTATTGCGGGCATCAACCTGGTTCATATTACTTACGAAGTTTTTCAGATTGTTTTTGTAAAGGCTGGCATTGGCCGGGTCCATCTCACTCAGGGTTGAACTCATGGCTGTCGCCATAGCGATGGCATTCTGCGGACTTAACCAGATATGAGCATCGTAGTCTCCATGGTGATGATGACCGTCGTCATGATGATGGTGGTGGTGTTCATCACCATCATCAGAATGCCTTAAATGAATGCCTTTGGCGCTCATCATAGGGACAGAGCGGGTATTTCTGTTATTGGCCAGCATCCTCTCAAGAAACACCTCCATATCCGGGCCAATCCAGAACATGACATCAGCGCTTTGCAGCAGGCGGGCATCAGAAGGTCTCAGACTGTGGCTATGAGGTGAAGCTCCGGGAGGCAGAAGAACATCTGGCTCTGTAACACCCTCAGTGATTGCCTGGGCAATCAGCTGTACTGGCTTGATGGATGTTAATACTTTCGGAGGCTGCGGCTGGCTGGGCAGTTTGCTGGAAAATGCTGGCGTATGGAAAAACAGCAAACTGATAAGGCTGATTATTATAGGGAATTTCTTATTGGGAACCATGAAACGTTACAACACTGCTTAAATTCGGAACGTTATAATATAACATATACAAAATGATGTGTACTTTTGTACAATTAATGGTTTTTTTCCAGACCCCCTGTTTTTAGCACATGCAGGCCCGTCGGGTGATTTTTTTCGATAAGTAGAAGCAGTCGTTGAAGGAATTCAGGCAGCCTCGAAGCTGCCTTATTGTTTCCGTTACTTGCTGTATCCGTTAATAGCTACCCCAGTAATCTTCACCACATTCACTACTCAGGCGCTTCTTTTCTTCCCGGTCTTCCAGAGCGCGACGGATGTACAGAGCCCGCTTTGATCCTTTTTCGGGCATTCCGTCCCGGGGGTGACCGGAAGCGGCGATGGACGTTTTTTTGGAGGCTTTATTCTTGGGCATGGCAGTAATCTCTTATTATTTTTTTGCTTACTGACCCTTTTAAAATAAGCCTGTGTCATATTATTGACAAGGGTGCATGTCTTTTATCTGTGTAAGACATTTCGTACAGCTCCTGGTTTCAGGTTTCTGTCTTGCTGGCACTTAAACTCTGTTTAATGTTTCGCAGTTGCTCAGAAACCTCGGGTTGTTTGAGTACAGCTACACCTGTTGCCAGTACATCGATCACGATCAGGTGAGCAATTCTTGACGACAGTGGTGTAAAGAGAGCGGTGTTTTCTCTTGCTTCGATTGACAGCGGAATATGGCAGTACTCAGCCAGCGGTGTGTTGACAGAGCAGACGCCGATAATGGTGGCACCCTTTGTTCTGGCCTGCTTCACACTTTGTAGCAGTTCCCGGGAGCGACCTGATTGCGAAATGGCAATAACGACATCGGCTTCAGTCATGGTTGAGGCAGAGATCAGTTGCAGGTGCGGATCTGAACTGGCAAAGGTCAGCGGTTTCAGGCGCATGAATTTATGCTGTGCATCCTGGGCAACCATGCCTGAAGCGCCAAACCCGAAGAACTCAACCCTTCTTGCCCGGGCAATAGCCTGGGTGGCGGTGTCTATCAGGCCAGTATTCAGAGCGTGTTTTACCTGTAGAATCTCTCTGATTGAGCTGTCAAAAACCTTACGACTGAGGTCTTCCATAGAATCGTCAGGGTTCAGTGAAAACTCTGCAAACTGTGGCGTGGAGGTATCGCTGCTGCCCACTGTTTTTGCCAACTTCAACCGGAAGTCCTGATAGCCAGCGCAACCAATGGCTTTGCAGAAACGAATCACGGTTGGTTCACTGACCTGCGTCTTCTTTGCCAGGTCAGCAATGCTGCAGTTCAGGCTTTCATGAGGGCATTTGAGGACAAAGTCGGCCACTTTTTTCTCGGAGCGGCGTAGGGAAGAGTAACCCTGTTGTACGGCAATAATAGGGTCGTTCATAAACTTCAGACTTCATTATTATTAGTATGTTTGTATTTATACTACATCGCTTGAAAATAAGACATAAGCCCCTGATCGATAACGTATCGAGTATTCGTTACACTGTTCCAAGTTTTAATTGCGAAGACCCGCTATGGATGTAACACCGATAATTGACTCTCTGAATGATGCCCAGCGGCAGGCGGTAACAGCCCCGCTGAGTTCGATGTTGGTACTGGCTGGAGCCGGAAGTGGTAAGACCAGAGTACTGGTGCATCGCATTGCCTGGCTGGTGCAGGTAGAAGCAATATCGCCTTACTCCATCATGGCCGTTACCTTTACCAACAAGGCAGCGGCAGAAATGCGCTCTCGAATTGAAGACCTGCTGGGGATTCCTCCGAGAGGCATGTGGGTGGGGACATTTCATGGTTTGTCTCACCGACTGTTGCGGGCTCATTACCAGGATGCCGGTCTGCCGGAAAGCTTCCAGATTCTCGACAGTGATGATCAGCTTCGTGTCATAAAACGCATTATGAAAGCGATGCAGCTGGATGAACAGCGCTGGCCACCAAGACAGGCGCAGTGGTACATCAACAGCAAGAAAGACGAAGGACTTCGCCCTGATTACATTGATCCGGGATATGATCCGTTTGAACGCACCATGCTGGATGTTTACCGGGCCTATCACCAGTACTGCGAGCAGATGGGGGTGGTGGACTTTGGTGAGCTGCTGTTACGAGCCCATGAGCTGTTCCTGAAACGCCCGGATATCCTTCAACACTACCGACAGCGTTTTCGCTACGTTCTGGTGGACGAATTTCAGGATACCAACGCCGTACAATACGCCTGGTTAAGACTGCTGGTGGGTGATGAAGACAAAATGATGGTCGTGGGGGATGATGACCAGTCCATTTATGGCTGGCGTGGTGCTCGTATTGAGAATATCCGCCAGTTTACCGAAGACTTTCCAAAATCCACCACGGTTAAACTTGAGCAGAACTACCGCTCTACAGGCATGATTCTTGATGCTGCCAATGCGGTTATTGCCAACAACCCTGACCGCCTTGGCAAAGAGCTGCGTACTGACAGTGGCGATGGAGAAGCGATCCAGCTTTATTCCGGTTTCAACGAAATGGATGAGGCCAGGTTTATTTCTGACCGCATCAGTGAAGCCGTTAACGAAGGCAAATCCCGTAGCGACATTGCCATCCTTTATCGTTCCAATGCCCAGTCCCGGAACCTGGAAGAAGCGTTGTTGAGAGCCGGAATTCCTTACCGGATTTATGGCGGCCAGCGTTTCTTCGAACGGGCTGAAATCAAGAATGCCCTCGCTTATCTGAGGTTGATCAGTACACCCCATGACGACACATCTCTGGAACGGGTGATCAATATTCCGGCACGGGGTATCGGTGAGAAAACCGTTGAAAAACTCAGGGAGGCTGCCCGCACACAGGATGTCTCCCTGTGGCTGGCAATCAAGAGCGTGATTGCCAACAAGGCTATTGGTGGCAAGGCCGGTCGTTCGCTGGCAGAGTTTGTCGACCTGATTGAAACCCTCGCTGCGGCAGGTGACGACCTTGATCTTGGTGAACTGACGGATCGTGTGATCACCCACACAGGCCTGGTTGAACACCATGAAAAAGAGAAGGGTGAAAAAGGTCGTGCCAGGGTGGAAAACCTTGAAGAACTGGTGACCGCCTGTCGCCAGTTTGATATCGACGACCTTGATCTGGATGAAGAAACTGAAACCATGAGTCCGCTGGATGCGTTTCTGGCCAATGCGGCACTGGAAGCCGGTGACAACCAGGCCGACCAGTTTTCTGACAGTGTTCAGATGATGACACTGCACTCGGCTAAAGGTCTGGAGTTCCCGATGGTGTTCCTTGCAGGCATGGAAGAAGGTCTGTTCCCTCACAAAATGTCTCTGGAAGAAGGCAATCTGGAAGAAGAACGTCGTCTTTGTTATGTAGGTATTACCCGGGCCATGGAGAAGCTGACCCTCAGCTATGCTGAAAATCGTCGTTTATATGGCAAGGATACCTTCAATCGCCCTTCCCGGTTTATTCGTGAAATACCCGGTGAGCTGATCCGGGAAGTGCGTCTGGGAGGCACGATTTCACGCCCGACCACTACACGACAGCCTGCGTCTTCTGCAGCGTCCGCCGGGCTGGAGCTTGGACAGCGGGTACACCACGATGTGTTTGGCGAAGGTACTATTTTAAGCGCTGAAGGTGACGGGGCTCAGGCAAGAGTGCAGGTGAATTTTGACAGTGAAGGCACCAAATGGCTGATGATGGCTTACGCTAATCTGGCGGTGATTTCATAATCTTTACCAGCCCGGATGTTCAGTCCGGGCTGATTATTTGACTACTGTCTGGATAAATTGACGGTTGCTGATTCACTCCCTTCACTGAAGGTGATTTGCAGAGTATTACCCTCCACCGTGGCGGAAGATTCAGCCTGTTCAACCGCAGAAAGCAAAGATTCTCCACTATGGTCCTGTTCTATCTTAAAGGTCAGTTTTGACTCGGAAAGATCAAAAGTCCCGTACTCTCCCCCGATCTGATTATTGGGTTCTTTTGACTGAATGCCGTAATAGCGACCATCTTCAGCAAAGACGAATACAGAGTCATTACCTTCTGACGGCTCAGGGCGCCAGACGCCGTACAGTTCTTCATAAACAGACTTTATCCGGGAAAACGCTGATTCTTCGCTTTCGATAGTGCCAGTAAGAGGATTGTAGGATGCCCTGTTAATTGCCAGTACGTTTTTGTTGTTAAGTATCTGAATATTAAGCAGTCTGTGATTAGAATCTCTGACCGACTCATCATTAATACCTGCCGGACCGTTGGTATCGACTTCATTAATAAAAGTCAGTTGTCCGGTGTCTGGTTGATAGGTGTAGGAACCGTATTCTATACCGTTGTTATTGTCAGGCTCGTTAAACTCAGCCTGATAATAAATGCCTGAGCCACTTTCCTGCTCAATGAAAATAAGCAGCGAAACCTTATCCTGACTCGAATCAAGCAGCCATGCACCGGTGTAGTCAGGCTTGTCTTTAGTCGCCAGCTGTTCTTTAAAATGCCGCAGGGCTTCCCCTTCCGGTTTTATCGTTTTACTGCTGTCACCGGATACTTCGCGCACAAAATCCAGAATACTGCCCTGTGCATCCAGGTCGAGGTTCTGGTCTGTAAAATCAATACCGGAGGAAAGAAGCTGATTGGCGAACTGTGCTGCTGTGGCTGGAATCCTTATACCGGTTTCTGGGTTGCCATCCAGATCCAGGGATTGAAGCACTCTGAGTATATTCACAGAAACCGGGTGGTCGGTTTTAACATTTTGATTACCGGGGTCGGCGGCTTGTGCAATATCCAGAGGCGTTACGGTAGCCTCCGCATTCACTGGTGGGAACGCAATAGAACCAATATAGAAAGTCACTTTTTCACTGGCCCGGTACTGGAACTCTCCCTGTTCATTCGTGAATCCTTCTTGCGTTGCGGTTCTGTAACCAATGTTTTGAACCGGGCTGTCCAGAAACTGTCCGGTAAAACTGGTTGCGCTGGATGAGCTGCTGGAGCTGCCAGAGCCACCACCGCATGCAGTTAGCAGCAAAGCGATGACGGTAAGAGCCAGATGAACATGGAATTTGGTTGTCTTCATTATTCTTCACCAGTCCCTGTGTCGAATAGGTTTATTATTTAATCGAAAAATAAATAGTTCAATCAATACTGCAATGAATAGCTTAATGAATCGTTTGATGAGCAGCTTAATGAATTTCAGTTGCTTGAAAAAACACACCTGCTAACATGCTCCTGTCTTCTATAAAAACAGCTACATAAAAACAACAATGACAGAAAGGTAAAGTCATGAAACGTCGTAACCTGCTTGCCTCCGTTGGGCTGGCATTGTCTGCAACATTCCTCGCCGGTTGTGGATCGTCCGAGCAAGCTGAAACTTCCGCTGCAGCAGAGCCTGAAGCTCAATCCTTTGAATGGAAACTGGTCACGTCCTGGCCGAAAAACTTCCCCGGACTGGGCATGGGGCCGGAACGTTTTGCCAGTATGGTTGATGAAATGAGTGCTGGTCGTCTTAAGGTTAAGGTATACGGCGCTGGTGAACTGGTTCCGGCACTGGAAGTGTTTGATGCAGTGTCCAATGGTACCGCTGACATGGGACATGCAGGAGCCTACTACTGGAAGGGAAAAGAGCCTGCCGCTCAGTTTTTTGCCGCCGTACCTTTTGGTTTAAACGCTCAGGAAATCAGCAGCTGGATTCACTATGGCGGTGGACAGGCCCTGTGGGATGAAGTGTACAAGCCTTTTAACATCAAGCCTCTGGCGGGTGGTAACACCGGCGTACAGATGGCGGGCTGGTTTAATAAGGAAATTAACTCTCTTGATGATATCAGGGGGTTGAAAATGCGCATTCCCGGCATGGGCGGAGAAGTGCTGAAGCGTCTGGGAGGCGTCCCGGTAACACTGCCGGGCGGTGAACTCTTTACGGCTCTTCAGACCGGAGCCATTGATGCGACCGAATGGGTTGGCCCCTACAACGATATGGCCTTTGGTTTCTATAAAGTCGCTTCCTATTACTACTATCCGGGCTGGCATGAGCCTGGCACCATGCTGGAATTTACCATTAACCTGAATGCCTGGAACGCTTTGCCAGCTGACCTTCAGGCCATCGTAACGGCTGCCGCCAGAGCGGTTAACCAGGACATGATCGACGAGTACACTGCCAGAAATAATGCGGCACTGAACCAGCTGGTGTTTGAGCATGGCGTGAAGCTGCGTCGTTTGCCGGATGACGTATTAAAAGAGCTGAAGAAAACCGCTGATGAGGTGACGGCTGAAGTGGCTGCCACCAGTGATGTTGCCAAACGGGTTTACGATTCCTTCAATGCCTTCCGCGAACAGTCCATCCAGTATCACAAAATATCTGAAGAAGCTTATTACGACGCTCGTTCTTTATAGAAGCTAAATGAGCAGGGATTAACTTCCCTGCTCCAGCTCATGCACCTCTTGAAATCCCATTGACTCCAGCGCGGGCATCAGGGCATGAATGCCGTCAGGGCTACCGGTATAGATAAACCGGTCAGAGGTCGGTGTTCTGGAATCAGGGACAGTATCCAGTAGAAATTCAACCCGTCTGGCAATAGCTTCGCCGGAATTAATCCAGTGAATGGGAGCCGGACAGGCGGCCTGAAGCTGTTGCTCCAGCAAAGGAAAGTGGGTGCAGCCTAATACAATGCAGTCGGGCTGTTTGCCATTGGCAAAAAAAGGTTCAACGACGGTTTTGTACTCCTCATGGCTGACAGGCTGTTCACGCAGATGGCGTTCTGCCATTTCAACCAGTTCACTGGAACCCACAGAAATGACATCGCAGTCTCTGGCAAAATCACGAATTAACTGATGAGTATATTCTCTGGCAATGGTTCCCGGTGTGGCCAGCAATCCAATACTGCGTTTTTTTGACCACTCTCCTGCCGGTTTGATGGCTGGAACAACACCCACCACCGGAATTTGCAGCGTCTGTCGGGCTCGGGGTAGAGAGATGGTACTGGCTGTATTGCAGGCAATAATGGCAAGGGATGGCTGATATTGCTCAGCCAGCTGGCTCAGGCAATACAGGGTTCGGTCAATGACTTCAGCCTCTGGCTTTGGGCCATAAGGGAATGCTTCATTGTCCGCGCAGTAAATGACCTCGATCCCCGGAAGTCTGCGTTTGACTTCCTGATAAATACTCAGCCCCCCAACGCCGGAGTCGAAGATTACAATGGGGTTCTCTTGCTGAATAGATCGATGAATAGGTCGTTGCGTGAGCCGTTGCATAGACAAAGGTGCTGTCGTTCCACAAAAGCAAACAGGGTAGACGCTGGCAACCGGTTTGCAAATAAGTTCATACTGCAACAGCCTTCCGGAGATTGCAGTTTTGCCTGAAAACTGGACAGAGCGCTGCAATACAGTATTGTAAAGCTCCGTCACTTTCTTACTGGTCATTATGTCATGCAGATTAAAAATGACTTCAATAGTCTTTTGGACGAATTTCCTGTTGAACCTGCATCGATCCTGCAAAATTTGTCCACGCAGTCCGGGCGACTGGATAAAAAGCAGGTTGACTCATTACTGTCTTGTCTGAATATGACAATAGGGGAGCTGATGAAAGCTCTGTTGCCTCTCGCAGCTTCCCTGAGTGTTACTCCGATTTCCGGTTTTCAGGTAGGAACCGTCGCAGAAGGAGGCAGTGGCAATCTGTATTTCGGTGCGAACCTTGAGTTTTTGCAGCACCCTCTGAAAATTACAGTCCATGCTGAGCAGTGTGTTGTCACCAATGCCTGGCACCAGGGGGAAACCCGGTTGCAACGCCTGATGGTGAATGAGGCTCCCTGCGGGCATTGTCGTCAGTTTTTAAAAGAGCTGAACCGGGTTGATGAGATGCAGATCATTATTGATCGCAGCCCCGGTGGGGAAATCGTGAATTGCAGGATCGCCGATTTGCTGCCAGGTGCTTTTGGCCCTGATGACCTGGGTGTCAAAGAGTACCTGATGAGCGATGTTTGTTATCCATTGACGCTGGAAGAGATGTCGCTGGCAGAAAACAGCGAGCTGGCTCAGGCGGCACTGGAGGCGGCTCAGCGAAGCCATGCGCCCATTTCAAACAGCCGGGCGGGCGTAGCTCTGCAACTGTCCAGTGGTCGGGTGGTCACCGGACGCTATGGAGAGAACGCCGCTTTTAATCCGGGCATTTCAGCTATGGAAGCGGTGGTTGTTAACTGGCGGATGGCACTGCTTGCGCAGCCAGAAGATCGTGTGGTTGCCGCTGTGATGGTTGAACAGCAGGGAGCCAGTTCACAGCGCTATCTGGCAGAGGCTTTTCTGGCTGACTATGGTGTTAACCTTGAGTATTTCAGGGTCTAAACTAAACAGGAAGCCAAGTTAGTAAATGTTGAATATTTCGGGCAGGGACGCTCAGCGATGAAAATAGATCCTTCCACCACATCCACGAATCTTGATTACGGTCACAACTCCGACGATGGTTCGGGTGAAAACCAGCAAAATAAAAAGCAGGATGACAAGCCGTATAATCCTGTTTTGCCCCATGATCATGCTGATGTCACCCGCTCGAAAAAACTGGCTGCACGCAAGGCTCGTAAAAAGAAAAGAAAAATCGCCGAGCGCAGAGCCCGGCGAAAAAAGAGTGAAGATAATTAGCTTTCAGTTCCCATTAAAAATACTCTAAAAAAGAACTCATTTGTTCAGGGCCTTCTGGCTGACTTTGCTGTTGATCCGTGCTTCCTCCTTCCTCAGAACTGATTGAATCTGGGGAATCTTCTGCGCACTCACTTCCTCTGTATTCTTCAGCTTCCCACTGTGCTTGAGGGTTAATGCGATTTTTATTTTTTCCTTTATGATGATTTTTACCATCTTTATTTGAGCGGTCATCTTTTGTTTTTCTTTTACGTTCTTTACCATCTTTTTGGTCATGTGTTCTTTTTTGCTTTTTTTCAATTCTGCTTTTTTTGCTGTTAGTTAAAATGGCATCTTCATCGTTTGTGCCAAAGACTTGTTCTTGGTCACTTTGGTCACTTTGGTCACTGTCGTCACAGGATGTTGCACTCTCACTATCACTATTACTATCAGTTAGTGAGGATCTTCTTTCAGATGGAGGAGTCCCGGGAGCCATTTCATCTGGAACCGACTGTATGTATTGCCGGGCAACCGGATAATGAGGGTCATTCTGAATCATAGGGATAGTTAGGCGGGGCTTTCGTCCGCCCACTGCAGAGTAAGGAAGTTCAAATCTTTTAGATGGGTTGGATGGGAAGTATGTCGCAACTCCAGAATTTTTAGCTACTTTTGTTATTCTTTTTTTCCTGGTTTTGTTAGGCGCAACACCTTCTTCTGGTTCTTTTTTCTCATATTTGACAGGTCTGCGGGGAGGCTCATTACCCCCCGCTGAACCATAACTGGAACCTTTAGGTTCGGCAGTCACTGAAGGTGGGCTTTGCTTTGTGTCTGAGGAGGCTGCAGAAGACTCCCTGCTGTCAGAGCCTTCATTTTTTGAAGAACTGTTGCCGTCCACAGGCTCTTCCTTAGAACTGATTTCACCTATAACAGAAATTTTGACAGGTTCTCCTTTGCGCGTTAAAAGCAAATACTCATCAGATAAGAACCAGCTTTCGTCAAAGCCAAACTGTTGCCAGCCAAATGAAAAATCTGGTGGTGAAGGAAAAGGTGCGGCATCCGCTGCCTGATAAACATATAGCTTTTCCTTTTTATTCCATGATAAATGTGAACCGTCATCACAGATTACAGTGGAGTAGAAAAAGTAACCTGCATTCTCATAGCAGGACCAGGCACTGGTCATATCCTTTAATGATGTACGGTGAAGCATTGTAAAACCGGTCAAAACTCCCTCAGGGTAATCATCTCTGTCTACACGGGAAGGCACTTTGATTCGGTATGCTGTTTTGGTTGTTGCAGAGAGAATAAAGTTAGAGCTGACCTCATCAAACAAAACCTTAAGTTTATTATTAGCGACAGGCTCCGCTATTTTAAGCAGCCGACTTTGATAGTCGGAAGCATTCTGTTGACCTGATTCGGGCGGTACCGTGCCGTATTCCCCAGAGAGTTTGAAAGACAAAGACTGCTTTCCATTGGTATAACGAAAAAGCTGAGCAGAAATACCGTTAAGAGGCAGCGCTACCTGTTGGGTTTGCTGTAGTTCTGGCATTACCCGGGAGGTTGTGATGTCGGCTATGCTGTCAGCTAAAACAGTGTCCTTTCTAATGAAGCCAACTTCGGGAGTAGAAAATTCCAGCCCACCTGATGGCATTACTGAACCAAAGCCTGAGTCAAAAGCCAATGCAGGAAAAGTTGCAAAAAGAGAGACAATCGGAAGAGTCCGATACTTCATTATGTGTTCCTCGCTCAACCATTATATTTATAGACCGTATCTGTTTAGCAGTGACTGAGGGAGTTGCAAGTTCTTGAGCAATTAAACAGGCTATGCTCTGATGACCACAAAATAAAAAACTGACCAGAATGGCGATCGTAAAGGCAGCGATAAAGAACGACTATAAAGCGCAGCTAAAAGAGTAACGATAAGAGTAATGATAAAGAGCAGCTATGACTAAAAAACACTACGATGTACTGGTAGTTGGTGGGGGAATGGTAGGCGCGGCACTGGCTGCGGCGCTGGGGTTGCATGGCATTACTGTAGCCGTTTTCGACCAGAAAATGCCGGAACCGTTTGCGGCAGAGGCTTTGCCTGATATTCGTGTGTCTGCATTGAGCCAGGCTTCAGAAGCCTTACTACGAAAGGTGGGGGCCTGGTCGCTCATGCAATCCATGCGCATGTGTCCGTATCGGAAAATGGCTGTCTGGGAAAAGCTTGAGCATCCTTTCAGTCAGCGCTTCAATCAAACCCTGTTTGACGCCGCAGATGCTCACTTTGAGCAGCTGGGTTTTATCGTCGAAAACCGGGTCACTCAGCTGGGTTTGCTGGAAGCCCTAAAAGACAATGACAGTGTAGACCTGCATTGCCCGGTGACGATTGAACACATAAACCTCTCCGGTCAACAACCCGAACTTACTTTGCAGGATGGACGTGTCTTCTCCGGTGAACTGCTGGTCGGAGCGGATGGCGCTCAATCCAGAGTTCGTGAACAGGCAGGTATTCGTCTTGAAACGTCTGAATATGCCCAGCAGTGCTTTGTTGCCACCGTTGAAATTGCCGGCGGGCAGCAGGACATCACCTGGCAGGCATTCACCCCGACGGGTCCCGAGGCGTTTTTGCCCCTGCCTGATATCAATGGCAGAAGCTATGCTTCTGTCGTCTGGTATCACCAGCCGGAACCGATTCGGCGGTTAATGTCGCTGGCGAACCAGCAACGCACTGATGAGCTTATTAATGAAATAGAGACAACCTTTCCCACTGAGTTGCCAGAAATAAAAGCGTTGCACGAGTGCAGCTATTTTCCTTTAGCCAGAAGGCATGCAATAAATTACTACACACAGGGTGTGGTTCTGGTAGGAGATGCTGCACACACCATAAACCCTCTGGCAGGTCAGGGTGTGAATCTTGGTTTTCAGGACGTTGCCTGGCTGGGTCAACACCTGTTTGATGCAAAAAAACAGCAGCG
Source organism: Endozoicomonas sp. NE40 (assembly GCF_040549045.1). Lineage (NCBI taxonomy): Bacteria > Pseudomonadati > Pseudomonadota > Gammaproteobacteria > Oceanospirillales > Endozoicomonadaceae > Endozoicomonas > Endozoicomonas lisbonensis. Next base: position 2,508,129 of record NZ_JBEWTB010000002.1, read on the forward strand.
TAACCTGGGCTCTGCCGATGTTCTGGCGGGTTATGAAAAGGCCAGACGTAAAGACAATCTGTTAATGATGACGACAATGGATGCTTTCTATCATACGTTCAGCAATAACAGTCTGCCTTTGAAGCTTGCTCGCAATGCGATGTTAGCCATTGCCGGGAAAAACAGGCCAGCAGTTACGCAGGTGATGAAGTATGCGATGGGTGTTTCCGGTAAAAAGCCGGAATGGTTATTACAATAAAACACAGTGTTTGCGTTAATCCCTGATGCCTCTGGAATCTCAGGGGCGTTACGATTCTCTGGCTAAATATTTCAGGTAGGGAGTCAGGTTATGCGGATGGTGCTATCAGCCTTTTTAAAACTGGCTGCAATTGCTTCTTTAGGTTATTGGTGGATGTGGCTGTTTCTGGGAACTGCCTACCATTACCTGATCCGGCATGACTCTCTATGGTCTTCCGTGCAGTCCGGTGCGGGCATGATGCTGGTCGTTTTTGTGATTGGCATGCTGAGCGTCCAGCTCTCGGAAGTGCTGGTTCCCATGGAAGAATACAGTGACTGATTCTAAAGGGCAGCTGAAGCTGCCCTTTTGCGTTTTATTGCTTTGTCTCATTCCACGGATCAACGTGTATCAGCACCTCAAGAATCTGAGGCCCCTCTTCAAGCAATAACTTTTCAACCGCTAACGCAATATCATGCCCCTGATTGACGGTCAGAGTGCCATCAACGTGCAGGTGCATATCCACAAACAACCCACCATGGTGCCGGGTTCTTAACCGGTGAATGCCCTTAACGCCTTCAACGGTGACTGCAAGCTCATGGAGCCGCTCGATAATGTCTTCTGAAGCCCCGGTATCCACCAGGGAGCCCAGTGCAGGGGAGCAGATTTTAAAGGCTGAAAACAGGATGAACAGCGCAATAATGAGCGCACCCGCCAGATCGATCCAGGCAAACTGGGGCAGAAACATTGATACCAGTACCGCAATGGCTGCGGGCATTGAGCTTAACGCATCACTTCGATGATGCCAGGCGTTGGCGATCAGGGCTGACGAATTAACCTGTTTACCTTTGTGCAGAGTCCAGTGGAACAGACCTTCTTTGGTAACGATGGAGATCAGTGCGGCAACGAGAGCAACAGGTTCTGCGCTGGAAATATTTCCTTTATCCCAGGAAGAAAAAGCATCCCAGGCTATGCCAATGCCTGTACCAACCATCAGAACCCCGATAAACAGGGTAACAAGGGTTTCAAAGCGTTGATGTCCGTAAGGGTGCCGACTGTCGGCAGGTTTTGACCAGATTTTTACGCCTGCAAGCACCGCAAAGTCACTGATAAGGTCGGAAAGGCTGTGCAAACCGTCAGCCACAACAGCCCGGCTGTTGCCCAGTGTTCCTGCCAGAATTTTCAGAACAGAAAGGGCCAGATTAACGATTAAGCCAATCCAGGTGGTAACAGTAACAGTGTGTGCTGCCAGCTCTGTGTTATGAACGAACGGCGATGGTTGTGTATCAGTCATTGGATCCATGGTTTATGGGCGTTTTTATGAGTTTTCTGGCTGCAACCTTAAGGTGACCGGACCGATTTGAAAATACTGGATTACCCTGTTTCATCCCTGTTGCTGATAAACCCCCATTGACCCCATGCAGATAGACCGATAAGGTTCACAGCCTCCAAATTGTGTACTCTCGTACATATCCTATAAACGACAGCGGTTTCAAACGAGGAGTCTCTCTTTATGAGTACCCGGGAATACCCACTGCCGAGAATGATCGTATTTTCACTGTTCTTCTCCGGCATGGCCATCGCAGCAGTTCTGGCTGCAAAAATCATCAACATTGCTGGCTTTGCCGTACCTGCCGGGGTACTGGCTTACGCAATTACTTTTGCCTGCACCGACATCATTGGTGAAGTGTATGGCGAAAAAGTAGCGCGTAAAATGGTATTGGCGGGTTTTGTTGCCATGATTTCGGTGACCTTGCTGATTCAGCTGGCTATCGTCTGGCCAGCCGCCTATTTCTGGCAGGGACAGGAAGTGTTCGAACAGGTATTAGGCAGCAGCCCACGTATTATCATTGCCAGTATGGCGGCTTATATTTCCAGCCAGTATCTGGATATCACCATTTTCAGCCGTTTGAAAAAGGCGACCAATGGTAAGCACCTGTGGCTGCGTAACAACGCTTCTACGTTCTCTTCTCAACTGATTGATTCAGCCGTTTTTGTAACGGTTGCCTTTTATGGTGTGTTTCCGATCGGTGAAATGATTATTGGACAGTGGATTGTTAAAATGCTGATTGCGGCGATTGATACACCTGTTGTGTATATGGGGGTGTCGATGCTGAAGAAACAACTGGTTTCAGAGGCGCAGACAGCTTACGCTTGATCAATACTCTTGATCTGCACTTAAGCCGTCTATATAAATCAGACGGCTTAAGTCGTATTATTTCCTTTCCTGCTTCTTATCTCTTTCCATCTCTGAAGATACAATCAAACACTTTCCGGTCATCTGTCTGAATTTGTGAGTGTCTTACCCAATGTCGTTTTCCTTTAAAGCTGCTTTGCTGGCTGGTTTCTGTGCCATTTCATTTCAGGCTTTTTCTGCACCTTCTGCCCCGGAGAACTTCTCACAGGCCAAACGCGAGGCTGAAAAAATCTACGAAGCCAATATGACCAGCTTTTACTGTGGCTGTGATATCAAACGTGAAGGCAAAAGGCTGGTACCCGATCTTGAATCCTGTGGTTATGAAATTCGGAAGCAGGAAGTTCGTGCCAACCGTATTGAATGGGAGCATGTTGTACCCGCCTGGGAGTTTGGTCATCAGCTGCAGTGCTGGCAGGATGGCGGGCGCAGAAACTGTGGAAGGAACGAAAAATTTCGCCGCATGGAAGCCGACCTTCATAATCTGGCACCGGCCGTGGGCGAAGTAAATGGCGACCGATCCAACTACCGGTTTGGCTTTCTTCTCGACACACCGGAAATGTACGGACAGTGTGACTTCAAAGTGAACTTCAAAGAACGTAAGGCGCAGCCACCCATAGCCAAGCGGGGCAAAATTGCCCGAATTTACCTGTATATGGAGGACCGTTATCCGTTCAAACTGAGTGACGGTCAGCGCAAGCTTTACGAAGCCTGGGACAAACTGTATCCGCCAACAGAGTGGGAGCTTCAGCGCAATGACAAGATTTCGAGGGTTCAGGGCTGGGAGAACCCTTACGTTTCAGCACACGCCGGATAGTCTGACTCTTAGGTATGATATTATAACTCGATTCATTAACGCTTCCGGATTTTATCAGAATGGAACAAACCGTTATTGGCGACGACGGAATAGAACGCCAGTCATTGCGTGCGTACACAGAAAGTGCCTATCTGAATTATTCCATGTACGTCATTCTGGATCGGGCTCTGCCTCATATTGGCGACGGGCTTAAGCCGGTACAGCGTCGTATTGTCTATGCGATGAGTGAACTGGGTCTTAAAAATACGGCCAAGTTCAAAAAGTCTGCCCGTACCGTGGGTGATGTACTGGGTAAGTTTCATCCCCATGGCGACAGCGCCTGTTACGAAGCCATGGTGCTTATGGCACAGCCATTTTCCTATCGTTATACGCTGGTGGATGGTCAGGGCAACTGGGGTTCTCCTGACGACCCCAAGTCGTTTGCGGCGATGCGTTACACCGAATCCCGCCTGACAAAGTATTCGGATGTTCTTCTGGGTGAGCTGGGACAGGGAACCGTAGACTGGGAACCCAACTTCGATGGCACGCTGGAAGAACCTTCCATTCTGCCAGCCCGCCTGCCCAACCTGCTGCTGAACGGTACTACGGGTATTGCGGTTGGCATGGCGACTGACGTTCCTCCCCACAATCTGAGCGAAGTTGCCGATGCCTGTGTGCATTTGCTGGACAATCCGAAGGCAACGATTGCAGAGCTGGTTGAGCATATTCAGGGGCCGGACTATCCGACAGAAGCTGAAATCATCACGCCCCGTGAAGACATTCTTAAAATGTACGAGCAGGGGCGTGGCTCTGTCCGGATGCGTGCGGTTTATCAGAAGGAATCGGGCGATATCATTATCACCGCCCTGCCCCACCAGTGTTCAGGTGCCAAGGTGCTGGAGCAGATTGCAGCCCAGATGCAGGCGAAAAAACTGCCAATGGTGGCTGACCTGCGTGATGAGTCTGACCATGAAAACCCTACCCGTCTGGTGATTGTCCCCAAGTCCAGCCGCATTGATGTAGAAGGTCTGATGAATCACCTGTTCGCCACCACTGATCTGGAAAAGACCTATCGGGTCAATATGAACATGATTGGTGTGAATGGTCGCCCACAGGTTAAGTCGCTGGATCGTATGCTGACCGAATGGTTGTCGTGGCGGACTGACACGGTACGCCGTCGTTTGCAGTATCGTCTCGACAAGGTGCTGGCACGGCTGCATATTCTGGAAGGCTTGCTGGTAGCTTTCCTGAATATCGATGAAGTGATCGACATTATACGCAGTGAAGACAAACCCAAAGCCGCCCTGATGGCAAAATTCGGGCTGTCTGAGTTGCAGGCAGACGCCATTCTGGAAATCAAGCTGCGTCAGCTGGCAAAGCTGGAAGAGATGAAGATCCGTGCCGAGCAGGAAGAGCTGGATAATGAACGTAAGCAGCTGGAACTGGTATTAAGCTCCGAGCGTCGTTTGAAGACCCTGATCAAAAAAGAAATTGTTGCGGATAAAGAACAGTATGGCGATGAGCGCCGTTCTCCCATTGAACAGCGTCAGGAAGCCAGAGCTTTGTCTGAGACAGACCTGATGAGTTCAGAACCTGTCACCATCATTCTGTCGGAAAAAGGCTGGGTGCGTTGTGCCAAAGGCCATGAAGTCGACCCTTCTACCATGAACTACAAGTCGGGTGATAAATATCGACTGTCGGCACGGGGCAAGAGTAATCAGTCGTCTGTCTTTATCGACTCAACCGGACGAGCCTACTCGGTTCAAACCCATAGCCTGCCCTCTGCCCGTGGTCAGGGCGAGCCTTTGACGGGACGTGTCAATCCGCCTTCCGGTGCAACCTTTGAAGGGTTATGCGTGGGCGATACCAGTGACTGTTACCTGATGGCATCAGACGCCGGTTATGGGTTTGTGGTTCAGCACGGCGATATGGTCAGCAAGAACAAAGCCGGTAAGGCGCTTCTTACTCTGCCCAAAAATGCCAGAGTGATGTCGCCTGTCCCCGTACAGGGTGAAGAACAGCTGCTGGCGGCCATTACCAATGAAGGCAGAATGTTGGTATTCCCATTGTCTGAGTTGCCGAAACTTGGTCGGGGCAAGGGTAACAAAATTATCAGTATCGCAACGGCAAGGGCGGCAGAGCGGGTTGAAATTCTGGTTGGCCTGGCGGTCTTCAGCAAAGACGATTCACTGGTGCTGCGGGCGGGGAAACGTCATGTGACGCTGAAACCGGCAGACCTGGAACACTATCATGGTGAGCGTGGGCGTAGGGGTAACAAGTTGCCCAGAGGTTTCCAGAAAGTAGATAGTGTTGAAGTGGCAGGCGACAGTGAATAGTTAAATTCACTGCCCTGTCTGCAGGACGTGGTGGGGAAAGTGTTAAGCCCTGATACCACAGCCTTTGATAACCAGGTTGCACAGATGATCGGTTGCAGCCTGGATATCTTTCTCACTGAGTTCTTCCTTCCCTAAGACAGTGGCTACCTGGGGGTTGTAGTCCACATAATATTGTGTGGTGGCCCAGATGGTAAACAACAGATGCAACGGGTCGACCGGATCCATTTTTCCCAAGTCAATCCATGCCTGAATCACTCTGGATTTGTCGTCGATCCAGTCTTTAAAGTGTTTGAAGTGTTCTTTAAGGTGCTGACCTCCGTGAAGGATTTCACTGCTGAAAATGCGGGAAGCACTGGAATGAGCCAGGCAGTATCGCATCTTGGCGTTAATGTATTGTCGTAATGCTCTGGCTGGATCGTCCTCCGGATTCAGTCCGCTGAAAACCGCTTCCCACAAGTCCATTATGTGGGACAGCACAGCACTGTACAGATCCATTTTGCTGTTGAAGTAGTAGTGTACATTGGCTTTAGGAAGCCCTGCCCGGTTCGCGATGTCACGGATCGAAGCCCCTTTGAACCCACTGATCACAAATTCGTCTTCAGCGGCTTTGAGTATGACCTGGATATTTTTCTGTCGGACCCGGCTGGTCTTTATTCCTGTATGCCCAATAGTGGACGCAGAAGATTGCATGACAGGTACCATGTTTACGTTGTGAGTTATGACGGTCGAGTACCAATATAGACAAGGGTTACATAATTGCCATTCAATAACGGCAGTTTTTAAACGTCGAATGACTTATAAACGAAAGAGGGTAGTTAATATAAAATAATTATTATTCAGTTAAATAGAGATAAGAATGAAGTAGCAGTAGTCGACTGTCGTTTTAAATCAAGGTCTGGGTGCATAAGCAAAAACATCTGAGTGCATGCTTTTTCGATTAAAGCCAGCCCTTTCAATAGCGTCAACCGTCGTGTAAACCATTTGTGGCGATCCGCTCAGATATATATGACCCGTGAGCAGCCGGTCTTTGTCAGCCAGGATGGCATGGTAGAGTAAACCGTGACGCCCACACCAGTCGTCATCGGCAACGGCATCACTGACTACCGGGTGGTAATGAATGCCTCTGGCTGACCATTCCACAGGCAGGTAGGGCTGGTAGAAGCCAGCAGGCGTGCGAGCCCCCCAGTACAGGTAGATGTCTCCGGAGTGTTTCAGGTTCAGACAGTGTTCTATCATGCTTTTCATCTGGGCAAAGCCTGTACCTGCCGCAATAAACACCAGAGGCGTCTCCGGCAGAGGCTCTGGCAGAAAGCAGTTGCCTGAAGGCATGCGAACATCAACGCATCCGTTGTCAAACAGATCAAACAGTGAAGCGGAGTTTGGGCTGTCTGGCAACTTCTGTATGTGCAGTTCCAGTGCTTCCTGCTGGTGTAATGGTGCGGAAGCAATGGAAAAGGCACAGGGCTGTTTATTGGGTAAAAGAATTTCCAGGTATTGCCCGGCTCGGTAAGGCGGTACAAAACCTGACCGGGGTTTCAGGATAATCCGGTAAACGTCGGAACCTGCCGGATGAATGTCGGTTACATCAAAAGCCTGTTCCGAAACGTTATTGTCCATTGTCATTATTCCTCTGGAAAAATGCCCAGTTCCTGCCAGCGATCATCGACCCGGTTTTTAATGTCATCGCTCATGGTGATGACCCGGCCCCACTCCCGGTCCGTTTCACCCTGCCATTTATTGGTTGCGTCAAAACCCACCTTTGAACCTAAGCCAGCGACAGGAGAGGCAAAGTCCAGGTAATCAATGGGCGTGTTTTCAATAAACACGGAGTCCCGTTTGGGGTCCATTCTGGTGGTCATTGCCCATATTACGTCGTTCCAGTCCCGAGCATTCACGTCATCGTCGGTCACGATCACGAACTTGGTGTACATAAACTGTCTGAGAAAAGACCATACTCCCAGCATAATACGCTTGGCGTGACCCGGATACTCTTTGCGCATGGTAACAACGGCCATGCGATAGGAGCAGCCTTCCGGTGGCAGGTAGAAATCCACAATTTCCGGAAACTGCTTTTTCAGAATCGGAACAAACACTTCGTTCAGCGCGACCCCAAGTACAGCGGGCTCATCGGGTGGACGGCCTGTATAGGTGCTGTGGTAGATCGGGTCTTTGCGATGGGTGATGCAGTCAACAGTGAACACCGGGAACGATTCGACTTCGTTGTAATAGCCGGTATGGTCACCATAGGGGCCTTCTTCTGCCATTTCCCCCGGATGGATATGCCCTTCCAGAACAAATTCGGCACTGGCTGGTACCTGCAGGTCGCTGGTTTTACATTTGACCAGCTCGGTTCGGGAACCACGCAGAAGACCTGCAAATGCATACTCTGACAGAGAATCCGGAACCGGTGTCACAGCACCAAGAATGGTGGCCGGGTCTGCGCCTAATGCAACGGCAACAGGAAAAGGCTTATCCGGATGTTTCTGCTGCCAGTCCCTGTAATCAAGAGCGCCGCCACGATGAGACAGCCAGCGCATAATCAGCTTGTTGGGTCCAAGCAACTGCTGGCGATAGATGCCCAGGTTCTGGCGGTCTTTTTCAGGACCTTTCGTGATAACCAGAGGCCAGGTAACAAGGGGTGCTGCATCGCCGGGCCAGCAGGTTTGTATGGGCAATCGGGTTAAATCAACCTCATCACCTTTCAGAACCACTTCCTGACAGGGAGCGTTGTTGACCACCCTGGGACCCATGTTTAAAACCTGCTTGAAAATCGGAAGCTTCTGCAATGCATCTTTAAAGCCTTTGGGTGGGTCAGGCTCTTTAAGGTAAGCGAGTAACTGCCCGACTTCTTTCAGGGCGCTGACATTGTCCTGCCCCATTCCCAGGGCAACTCGTCGTGGTGTGCCAAACAGGTTGGTTAATACCGGCGTATCAAAGCCTTTGGGGTTTTCAAACAGTAGCGCCGGTCCCTTTTTACGCAGGGTTCGGTCGCTGATCTCGGTCATTTCCAGGTAAGGGTCGACTTCAGCGGTAATTCGCTTCAGTTCGCCCTGCTGTTCCAGCAATTGGATAAAATCTCGAAGGTCCCTGTATTTCATGGATTCTACTGCCGGGAGGTTATCGTTATAGGGAACTGATTGTGTTGTTATCAGGGAGGGAGACTCTTCTACAGAAACGGCCACGGGGTAGCTGTTTCTGTAGAAAAAGAAGAAGACTTACTTGCGCTTCATGGCCTGGAAGAATTCTTCATTGGTCTTGGTGTGCTTCATACGATCCAGCAGGAATTCAACGGCCTGGATTTCGTCCATCGGGTGCAGGATCTTACGCAGAATCCACATGCGCTGCAGTTCTTCTTCCGTGGTCAGCAGGTCTTCACGACGGGTACCGGACTTGTTAATACCGATAGCCGGGAACACACGCTTTTCAGCGATGCGACGGTCGAGGTTCAGTTCCATGTTACCGGTACCTTTGAATTCCTCAAAGATCACTTCGTCCATCTTGGAGCCGGTATCCACCAGTGCAGTGGCTACGATGGTCAGGCTGCCGCCTTCTTCAATGTTACGGGCAGCACCAAAGAAACGCTTAGGACGTTCCAGGGCGTGGGCATCCACACCACCGGTCAGAACCTTGCCGGAAGATGGAATGACGGTGTTGTAAGCGCGTGCCAGACGGGTAATGGAGTCGAGCAGGATGACAACGTCTTTCTTGTGTTCAACCAGGCGCTTGGCCTTCTCCAGTACCATTTCGGCCACCTGAACGTGACGTGATGGTGGTTCGTCAAACGTGGACGCGACCACTTCGCCACGAACGGAACGTGCCATCTCTGTCACTTCCTCAGGACGTTCGTCGATCAGCAGTACAATCAGGTGACATTCAGGGTTGTTACGGGTGATGTTGGCTGCAATATTTTGCAGCATCAGGGTTTTACCGGCTTTTGGCGGGGATACGATCAGACCGCGCTGACCTTTGCCGATTGGGGAGACCAGATCAATAATTCGACCGGTCAGGTCTTCTGTAGAACCGTTGCCCATTTCCATCACCAGACGATCCTGTGGGAACAGTGGCGTCAGGTTTTCAAACAGAATTTTGTTGCGGGCATTTTCAGGCTGATCAAAATTAATTTCGTTAACTTTCAGCAGCGCGAAATAACGCTCGCCTTCTTTTGGCGGGCGAATTTTACCAGAGATGCTGTCGCCGGTTCTAAGGTTAAAACGGCGAATCTGGCTTGGGGATACGTAAATATCATCAGGGCCTGCCAGATAGGAACTGTCGGCAGAGCGCAGGAAACCAAAGCCGTCCTGGAGAATTTCCAGAACGCCTTCGCCAAAGATGTCTTCCCCGCTGCGGGCATGGCGCTTGAGGATAGAGAATATTACGTCCTGCTTTCGTGAACGGGCGAGGTTGTCCAGGCCCATTTCATTGGCTTTTGCCAGAAGCTCAGGAACAGATTGTTTCTTCAGTTCGGTAAGATGCATAACAGTTTGAGAACGTTATATTGAAAGGTAGTGGCCGTCGTAGTTGCAGGAAAATCAGGTATTATTGAGATTATTATAATCAGGATCGCTTAATGCCGATCCCTGCGAAAGCTGTTTACAGCCTTCCAGCTACAGCCCGATATTTAGGTCATGTTATTGAATTAAGTGAGTGTTGGCTCGAAAGAATTCAAAACAAGCCTGGCCGGAAATAATTCTATTGACTGTCATTGTACCAATTTATCAACCGTTGGCATCTGACATGTGTCACTTCGACAGTCTATATCCTTTTCTGGAAAATAATCAAGAACTAGTGTCTCGTCAACTTTAAATAGGTTTTATTATTCTTTTTTCTACTTTCTACTCAGAATATTGAAAGGTCTGTCTGAGTTACATTGACGAACATAGCGCAATGCTGAAACGAACGCAATGCTGGTGCAGGCATCAGGCAGACCGCCGGATGAAAATACCAAAATAACATCCGGCCATTTCTGGCTTGCCTATTCCCTGAAAATGATCAAAGGTTACTGTCCAGAAATGCGGTCAGCTGGGATTTTGACAGAGCGCCGACTTTAGTCGCTTCAACGTTGCCGCCCTTGAACAACATCAGGGTCGGGATACCGCGTACACCGTATTTGGGTGGAGTGGCTTCGTTTTCGTCGATGTTCAGTTTGCAGATCGTCAGTTTGCCGTCGTAGTCCTGGGCAATTTCATCCAGAACCGGAGCAATCATTTTGCAGGGGCCGCACCACTCTGCCCAGTAGTCGACCAGTACCGGTCCGTCAGCCTTCAGTACGTCCTCTTCGAAGGAAGCGTCTGTCACATTGACAATATCGCTCATGGAATGGGTCTCCTAGCCATTTGCATTCAGTTTCGAAATCATAGCAAACGGTCTGCCTGAGAAACAATTGTTCGAATTTTTAAATTTGCATGGTTTTGCAGGATCAGCCAGGAATTAATGATCTGTTATGTGAGACAAGCCACCTTCTGTTATGCTGAGTCCGGCTTTCAGGTAAAAAAACCTTGCAGTAAAGGATCATGAGAGAAATCGGTCAAAGTGAGACAGACAGCCAGCCTTTGGTAGCGGCTATTGATCTGGGGTCTAACAGTTTTCATATGATTGTGGCCCGGGTCGACCAGGGAGAAATCCGGCCTGTAGAACGGTTGGGCGAGAAAGTTCAGCTGGCCGCCGGGCTGGCAAAAGATGGCAGTTTGTCTGAAGCAGCCATGGAACGTGGACTCAACTGTCTGGCACAGTTTGCCCAGTACATGAAGGGCAGAACGTTTCAGGCCATCAGAATTGTTGGTACCAATGCGCTGAGAAAAGCCAGGAACAGTGACGAATTTGTCCGAAATGCCACAAAAATTCTGCCTTATCCCATAGAGATTATTGCCGGGCGCGAAGAAGCGCGACTGATTTATCTGGGGGTTGCCCAGACTCAGGCTGATGATAATGATCGCAGGCTGGTGGTGGACATTGGTGGTGGCAGTACCGAACTGATCGTTGGTGAACGCTTTGAACCCCGGCTGCTTGAGAGTTTGCACATGGGGTGTGTGACGTTCAATGACCGCTTTTTTTCCGGAGGTCATTTGTCGCCGGAACGTTTCCAGTCAGCTTATTATGCCGCCCGACTGGAACTGCTGAATATAGAGAAAACGTATCGGGAGCTTAGCTGGGAAGACGCTGTGGGTTCCTCAGGGTCTATCCGTACGGTCAGCAGTATCCTTCAGGCAACGGGCGAAGGGGATATAATTACCCGGGAACGACTGGATAAACTGAAAAATGACCTGCTGGTATTCAACCGCACAGATCGTATCCGCTTTCCCGGACTGAAACCTGAACGGCAGACAATTTTCCCTGCAGGTCTGGCGATTCTGACTGCCTGTTTTGATGCGTTTGATATTGAGCAGATGCAGTATTCCGATGGCGCTCTGCGGGAAGGCGTGTTGTACGACATGCTGGGGCGTGACCGGCATGAAGATGTTCGTGGCCGGACCATTTCTGCCCTGATGAAACGTTATCATGTAGACCAGAGTAATGCGGAAGCCGTTCGTCAGCATGCGTTGTGCTGCTTTGACCAGGTGGCAGAAACATGGGGATTGTGTCAGGCCGAAAGGGAGTTGCTGTCCTGGGCTGCCCTGGTATGCGAAGTCGGACTGGATATTTCCCATTCCCAGTACCATCGTCATGGTGCTTACCTGATTCATCACTCCGATTTAATGGGGTTCAGCAAGGAGCAACAGCGCAAGCTGGCTCTGCTGGTCAGAGGACACCGGCGCACGATTCCCAGGACGTTGATTGACAGTGATGATGAAGAAGGCAGACTGTTGAAACTGACTGTTCTGTTGCGAATCGCCATTGTCCTGAATCATATCAGAGGTGCGGATAACGGGTTTACCTACTCTCTTGAAGCAGACAATAAAAAGCTGACGGTTTCTTTCCCTAAGAAATGGCTGAAACAGCATCCGCTAACGGCAGCGGATTTTGAGCGGGAGCGAATCGAACAGATTCGGGTAGGATACTGGCTGGTTGTTGACTGATTACCTGTCCGGCTGGGCCTTGCTCAGCCGTATGGTTTGTTATGAACTGGCGACCTCTGGTGTGACATCAAAATCGTGATACTCCTGACTGTCCCGGGTCAACATAATCACAGCACCATCAATCAGGTTGGTACAGGCATCATGTACATGAGCGCTGTCGTTTAGAAGAGAACTGGCCATATAGGCATCAACCTGACCGGAACGAATCAGTTCATTCAGGGCTGTGTTGGTTTGCTCGTCCTGCTCCCTTAGCTCCTGTTTTAACTGGTCAGTATGCTCGCGAATATGGCTGTACCGGCGTTTTACGCCCAACAGGTCGACCAGTTTCAAAACCGACGCAATGCAGAGCCTGAGCTGGTTGTATTGCTCCCGAATCTGCTCATTTTCTGAATCGGTGTACTTACCCATATTTTTATAAATATGCTTTACGTGCTTGATGGCCTGTACAAAATCTCTGCAGGCCACTTTCAGGGCAAACAGTTCCTGAGCCTGTTGTTTGGGCAGGCGACCTTCAAGCGCCCCGGAATACTGGATGATATCGGCATAGATACCTTTAATATGGCGGATATACAGGTCCTTGATGGACCAGGGCTGTTCTTCTCTTTTCCAGTTCCTGACCAGCTCCTGCAGGTTATCGGTTTCCCGCAGCTTTTCACCGGATAGATAGATGCTGTAACAGATGATTTCCAGTGCGTTCCGGTACAGGTGTGCGCACTCCCTCGTCATAGCCCGCATGGCAGTATCCGGATAACTGAGTGTGACCGGGTTGAGGTAGATCGCTTTTTCCGGCTCAGTCTCATCGTGGCTGGCAAGGTTGAGGGGTTTCGCGGCGGATTGATCGCGGAATAGAGACTGCAACCATTTCACCATCAATCCCAGAAACGGAAGCAGTGTCAGCATGCCCAGAATATTGAACAGAGTATGGAAAATAGCCAGTTTGAGCGTGTAGTTGTTACTGGCAACACCATGGTACTCAGCAATGTGATTAACCAGGTTGATCAGGGGCTCAATCAGGATAATGGCAAGCATTGCAGTGATCACATTGAAGGTCAGGTGTGCGACGGCCAGTCGTTTGCCTTCGGCATTGGCACTGATTGCGCCTAAAATAGCGGTAATGGTGGTACCCACGTTAGAGCCAATAGCGATGGCCAGAGCGTTTTCATAAGAAAGCTGGCCAATCGCCAGGGCAGAGAAGGTGAGTACCATTGTGGCATTGGTCGACTGCATGATAACGGTGGCAACCATGCCAATCATGGTGTAAACCATCAGCCCGGCAAAACCGTCCATGGCATATTCGGCAAGATCTATTGCGCTTTTAAAGGCTTCGAAGCCTTCTTTCATGTAGTGAATGCCCAGAAACAGAAAGCCGATGCCAAGAAGGATAAAACCAAACCCATTAAGCTGTTTTGCCCGTTGAGTTTTCAGCAGCAGCCCAATCACAAGCATTGGCATAGCGTAGGATGACAATTTTACTTTCAGGCCAAACACGGCAACCAGCCATGCGCCTGCCGTACTGCCCAGGTTGGCTCCGAAAATAATACCCACACCGGCTGCCAGCCCAATCAAGCCTGCGCTGAGAAATGAGATAACAATGACGGAAACCAGTGAGCTTGATTGCAGAATGGCGGTTGAGACAATACCAAAGCTGAGACTTTTCCAAACTTTGTCGGTGGTTTTTTGCAGAATATTTTCCAGCAGCCCACCAGTGAACACCTTGAATCCCTGTTCAAGGTAAACCATGCCAAACAGAAATATCGCGACTCCGGCCGCAATGATTTTGAACTCCGGGCTGACCCAGAACCCGTAAATTAATAGCAGCAGGGCTGATGGTAAAAAAAGTCGACTAAGCATAAAGCCTCATCCATTGGCTATAGGCTGATTTATCGGCGTTACTGTGCAGGCTCTACAGTGCTCAGTGGCGAATTTTTATGTTTATAGCAGCCAGTGTCAGGTGTCTTCAATCGGTCGTAAAAATGTCATTAAAGTGTCTACAACTGCAACCGATAATAGAGGCTCGGGATTTTTGAGCGGGCTAAGAAAAGCAATGAATGGCAGTTTAAGAGTAAAAGACCGAAATACATTTGAAGAAGGTCGTTTGTTCCAGAGCCTGAAAACGGGTTGGGTGAAAGTCTTGATGGATAATGGGGAAGTCAGGGAATATCGACCGACAGACCTTATTGCGTCGACTGGTTCTGCATTGCAGGAAACGTTGCAGGAAGTGCCTTTCAAAAAGATCAGGCAAAACGACCATGACTTCTGACTATAAAAATGTAATGTTCACCATCTGTGCTGCAATATGAAGGCCGTTTTTTCGTATGAGAAGATAATGTCTGAGTGTTAATTACATTTCTGTTTTTCGCAGCTTCTCTCTGCCTCATACTCCTTACCGTTTCAAAGAACTCAGTGCCTGAAAATAACGATGATTTTTACCGTAAAAAAACTTCGAAATAAATAATGACAGCTATTATACAGGCTGTTGTTATTATTATTGCGAGTGAGTGTTGAAAAGGCACGCAAAAACCATCCAGTGCTGGTCGTATGAGAGGTTTTAGCATCGTTAAATAGCCATGGTCGTACGGCAAGATGGTGTAATCTATGAACTGAAAGTCTATTCCAGCGAATCAATGGCTGGCTTTATGTCATGGATATTCCGCTTGGATTATGCGTAACTGGTCAACAGTTATCTGGCGTTAGGGAGGATAGATGGTTTTTTGTTAAACGCCGTTGCAGCTCAGGATTACCAAGGGCTCAACAAGCATTTAAGAATGCACCTTCTATCTGGATTGGCCACTGAGGTAGAGTAATGAATATATTCGAAGAACTTCATCACAGATTAGGCAGCAAAACCAGAATTCGCTCTCTTTTCAAAGACGTGAATGCTGAAGAGATGGAGCGAATAATTAATCGTATGAATGAGGTATTGCAGGAAAAATTCAATGAGAAAGAGGCCGAAGAGGCCAAGCGCGAAGAGAAAAAGCACAGCATCGAAGAAATCAAGAAAGCCATGGCCGAACGGGGCCTGTCTATTTCTGACTTAAGCCTGCTGGATGAAATGGGGAAAGAATCTAAGCGCAAGCGCAATGTCAGCAAGCACAACTTTGAATACCAGACCATATCGGGAGACACCGTTCGCTGGTATGGTTCAACGACCGGACGCCTGCCCAAAGATTTTCAGGACTACCTTGATCGAACGAACAAGAAGCGAACCGACTGTATTGTTGATAACGATTAGGAGTCAGTAGGGCAGCCTTAAGTCCAACAGGCTCCTGATATAACGGTTAATCTGAGTACACCCTGTGCATAGATTCCCAAGCAGGCACAGGGTGTACCCGGCAGATGAATCCCCCAACGACTGAGCATTGATCTATTCTATTCGGCAGGCCGAATCTCGAATGCAAAGAGTAGTGGTGTATCTTATGCTAAACCGATCGCTTCCTGCGTTTATACTGGCGGTTTCAAGTTGTTATTGTGGGGCTGACTCTGTAGGCAGGGATGAGTTTTACAATCCTTGCGACTCTGCTCATTACGATATCAGCAGAGAAGCATCACCGGGAGAAGATCTGCTCGACCACCTGAAGGCAATCAGGGGTAATATATCCAAAAAAACGGCTCCATCAGATGTTGAGTTTTCCGGCTCCGGCTCTGGTTTTTATCTGGATACAAATAGAACAACAGGAAAAAATAATTTTTTTGAAGCGTATATAAAAAAACAACTCAACAAATTTAAGCATTCAAGCGTTATTACCTCTCTTAACAGTGATGATGAAGATTATATAAGTTCCGGATCAGCAACCGACGAGATTCAGAGCTATTCAGGAAGAGGACCGTCAGGGTATTCCAAAATGACGACAGCCCTGATTCTTCTGAAACCCTCTGAGACCCCCTATAAAATGAGCGGTTCGATTGATGTTTCCGGTTTTTCTCTGACAATCTGCAGCCCTGTTAAAAACCACCAGGATGGTATTGTACCGGAAGTAAAAGACGACAAACCTGCGACCATTAAGCTGGCTCCTGTCTCATCCTCAAACGGTTCTGACCGTTCTGACATTAAACCTCAGAAAGCCTGGTTTTCAGTTACAGAAAAAGGCGAGTTATCCATTGTCGGTGTGTTCTTAGATGCCTTTGAGTCAAAGGAAAACTTCCCAGTCATTTATGCCGATGGGGAAAGCAAAGTAGCCTTAGACTGGTCAGATATTATTCGAACGACCTCTGAGCCAGATGCTATCAAGCATTCAAACAGGAGTATGATCGTTGTAAGGCGGGGAACGCAGGTTCCCAGAATACACATCGCCCACTCACGGCTTTACAGCAACCTGCATAAAGGGAGTATTATCAAATCGACACCCGTACCCGATTTCATAGTCTGGTCAGGGAAAAATCGTATCACCATAGACGTATCAAACTCTTATCTTTATGTGCCAGAAGGTACGGCAAAAGACCAGAGTTATTTTGATATAGGAACTCTCGCTACGCTGACCAGAAAAAAAGTTTGCAAATACTTCTCAGCGACTCCTGACCACTATAAATACTTTGTGCAAACGAATTCAGATAATCCTTTAAAGCTGCTGAACAACCATTACGCTTACAGTGACAGGATCAGTATGACGGATTATATACCGCCTACCCCTTCAGAGATGTCTGGGCATACACCATTCACACAAAGTCATAGCACTGCCTACACCGTTAAAGCAGGGATGATTCCTTTAATTCTGTCTTTTGCTCATGCCTGGTTTTGAATGGATCAGTTTTGAAGATGCACAATCAGGGAGCGCATCCACAGCGCTAAATCACTGATGCCATCAAGAATTAAAAATAAGAGTGCCACATCTACCGGGTCGATGTGACGTTCAAACTGGCAGGCGTGATGCCTGATTTCCTGACTGGTGTCTCTAAGTTCGTCAGTGCAAAGCGCCAGTTGCTTTCGTAGCAGTTGCAGAGAACTTTTGTGCCGTTTTCTGTATCCGCTGGCATTTAGCTGCTCCAGCTCGTCGATGCCCTGCCTGAGTTGATAGACCGTTTGCCCAAACTGACGGGCCAGTACATTCATGGGTACTATCAATTCCGGTGGCAAATTAAGGGGCCGATAGCCCAGCCGCTCTGAAAGACGACAAATTTCATGGGCAAGAGAGTTTTGTATCTGCAGAGTGTTAATCACAACGTCTTTGGGCTGAGAGGTGATGGATGGCTGATGGAAACGCTGCAGCGTTTCGTGTTCCAGCTTTTCAAGCTGGCCGGGAAAGGCCTTTATCCAGTCAGAAGATTGAGCATTATGTGATTTGTCAGAGTTCAGGCTGTGAACCTGCCGGTTCAGGTGCAACAGTGCGTCCAGTATCAGTTCGCGATGTTGGAGCAAAGGCTTGAACGGTGAGCCGGAGAACAGTTTGGTAAAGGTTTTGAGATCCATGAAGGCTCTATCGACCGGTGACACGGCCAAATGAGCCTTCAATGGTTAAGGCAACTGCTGATCGTTACTTCTGATAGTTACTGCGGGAGATTTCGTACCAGCAGAGACATCTCGTCTGGCTGAACACCTTCCGGTACCAGAATTTTTACCTTATGACCGGAGCCAGGAGCCACAGAAACGGATTCACCGTGTTTGTTTTCGATGTTATCCAGAGTGAAGGCAATATTTCCCTTTGGTGTCATCAACTCCATGGTGTCACCGGTTTCGAAGCGGTTCTTCACGTCGATAGTGGCTTGTTGTCCGTCGAAGTCGAGGATGTCCCCGACAAACTGCTGTTTGTTGCCACGGGAGTTGCCGGTCTCATAGTTCTGGTATTCGTCGTGAACATGGCGACGATAGAAACCTTCGGTAAAGCCGCGATTAGCCAGGTTTTCCAGCGTATCCATTGCACTCATATCAAACGGGCGACCTGCTGCGGCATCGTCGATGGTCTTCCGGTAAACCTGTGCAGTACGGGCCACGTAGTAGAAGGACTTGGTGCGACCTTCAATTTTCAGGGAGTGAATCCCCATATCCGTCAGACGATGAACATGCTGCACGGCACGCAGGTCTTTGGAGTTCATGATGTAGGTGCCATGCTCATCTTCAAAAGCAGGCATGTACTGCTCAGGACGACCTTTTTCCTGCAAAAGCACAATCTGGTCTGTTGGCGCGCCCTGCCCCAGCGTTGGTTGAACACTTTCAGGTTTTGCCAGTGGCACGACTTCACCCGTGTAGCTTTCCGTGGCGGCATGGGGCTGATACTCCCAGCGGCAGGCATTGGTGCAGGTACCCTGGTTGGGATCACGTTTGTTGATATAGCCAGACAACAGGCAGCGACCCGAGTAAGCAATGCACAGGGAGCCATGGA
Source organism: Endozoicomonas sp. NE40 (assembly GCF_040549045.1). NCBI lineage: Bacteria > Pseudomonadati > Pseudomonadota > Gammaproteobacteria > Oceanospirillales > Endozoicomonadaceae > Endozoicomonas > Endozoicomonas lisbonensis. Next base: position 2,526,996 of record NZ_JBEWTB010000002.1, read on the forward strand.
CAAACACTTCTATTTCCATCTCCGGCGCTTCTTCCCGAATTTCCTGAATCTCATCCAGAGACAGTTCGCGGGACAGAATGATGCGCTCAACCCCCTGCTTCGCCCAGAACTTAACGGTAGCAAAGTTAACGACATTGGCCTGTACCGACAGATGTACGGGCATATCTGGCCAGGTTTCACGAACCATCATGATAAGGCCCGGGTCCGACATAATCAGGGCGTCCGGCTTCATCGCGATTACCGGTTCCATATGCTTCAGAAAGGTTTTTACCTTGCTGTTGTGGGGCGCAAGATTGCTGGCGAGATAGAACTTCTTGCCCTGGGCGTGAGCTTCGTTAATGCCGTTCTCAAGGTTTTCCAGCTTAAAGTCGTTGTTGCGAACACGCAGGCTGTAGCGGGGCTGGCCGGCGTATACTGCATCAGCGCCATAAGCGAAGGCGTAACGCATGTTTTTCAGAGTGCCAGCGGGTGAAAGAAGTTCTGGTTTCATAGATTTGATTAGACTGTTTGCAGGACAGGTGGCGCATTATATCAGCGACAGGGCTTGAGGAAATAAGCAGTTTTGCAAACAGCTTTGAGGGACAGTCAGGAGTTCGTAAGGTGAACTACCTGACTAATACCAATTCCACCTTCTAAACATGAATTGCGCAGCCATTCTGAATCACGGGAGCTGCGTTGGAACTCCTCGCAATAGCTCGCTATTATTCGTCGTTCCGCCTTTATGCCCTTCAGGGTATTGTCCCGCGACCCAGAATGACTTGCTCATTGTCATATTTAGAAAGCGGAATTGGTATAAAATGCTCTGTTTCAGATCTCGAAGGTTTGCATAAGACGTGTGCCGTCTTTCAGGCAGACATGAACGTTAACTCTGCGCCAGGATACCTTGCCTTCTTTTACCAGCACTCTTGCCATTGGCCCTGCCGGAGTCTGATCCGCTGTCACAACAATTTTACCACCATTCTCCTGTTGAAACTCTGCCGATGCCCCTTTATCCAGGTAAACCTGAACAGCCAGTTCACTGGCTTCCGATGCTTCATGTGTTGTAAAGGTTTCGCTTAACGCCTCAATCTGGTCGAAAGCTTTTTCAGCTACCGCTTCAGAGGAGGTTTCGGATAAAGCGTTGTGGTACATCATAATCAGTCAAAAGCTCTTACTGAGGGAGTTGGGCGCGCTTATCATGAATAATTCGTCTGCGCTGGTCGAGGGGGAGTTTTACTGAAAACGATTACATATTTCAATGAATTAGTGGAATAGTTATGCATTGATTCTGCAAAATTTACAGGCAGCTTCTGAAAAATTTACAGGCACAAAAAAACCAGACCGGATTGAATCGGGTCTGGTTTTTTTAGAAACCGTCGATCTTACTTGATCTTGTGTTCCTTGTACTCCACGTGCTTGCGCACAACAGGATCGTACTTCTTGAATACGAGCTTGTCTGGAGTGTTACGCTTGTTCTTGTTGGTGGTGTAGTAGTGACCAGTACCAGCCGTAGAAACCAGCTTAATTTTCTCGCGAATACCTTTTGCCATGACTTATTGCTCCCGCTGTCTTAGATTTTTTGACCGTTGGCGCGCATGTCAGCCAGAACAGCGTCGATGCCTTTCTTGTCGATGATGCGCATGCCTTTGGAGGAAACACGCAGGCGTACAAAGCGATTTTCGCTCTCTACCCAGAAGCGCTTGGAGTGCAGGTTAGGCACGAAGCGACGACGAGTTTTGTTTTGCGCGTGGGATACGTTGTTCCCAGTAACCGGGCGCTTGCCGGTAACCTGACAAACTTTGGACATTATGATGGCCTCTCAAAGCTATCTGTCTAAACAATGATCCAGCCATCAGGCCGGAAAACTAAACTGAATTCCAGAGTCTGCTTATTTCAGCCCAAACAGCCATGAGCCAGAAAATACGCTTTATTAAGCCCTTTATTAAGCTATAAAACCGCATTTCCTTATTAAATCATGAGCCAGAGCTCTCAGCAGTTACCCTCAAACAAAGATCGGGCTTTATACCAGAGTCAAGCCTGAATCGCAAGTTGACCCAGGGTGAACTTCTACCTACAACCCCTTGTAAAATGCTGGTCTGGCAGGACTTCGAGGCCATCAGCAGGGGATTTATTGTACGGTCGACTTAGGTGAGCAGACCTCTTTCAGCCAGGGACACAATCTGGCCCCGACCGACAATCATATGATCCAGACACTCAATGTCAATCAGTTCTAATGCCTGTTTAATGGTTTGGGTGATCCGGATATCAGCCTGGCTGGGCTCCGGGTCTCCGCTGGGATGATTATGGCTGAGAATAACCGCACTGGCATTTAATGCTAATGCACGTTTCAGAATTTCCCGGGGATAAACTGCTGCAGAGTTAATGGTGCCGTAAAACAGCGTTTCCAGAACGATAACCCGATGGCGCGTATCCAGAAACAGGCAGGCAAACTGCTCGCTACTCTTCCCCCTGAAATGCATTTGCAGATATTGCCGTGTACTGTCCGGACTGGTCAGCGCGTTACCCTGCTTTACCCGATGTTCAAGTACTCGCTGACAAATCGCTAAAATAGCCTGCAATTCGGCGATTTTAGCCTGTCCAAGTCCTTTAAACCGTTTGAGCTGTGCAGGTCTGGCGGTCAGTAACTCGTCCAGCGACCCAAAATGATGAATAAGCGTATGTGACAGTTCAATCACTCCTATACCTTTTGAGCCCGTTCGCAGCAGTATGGCGAGGAGTTCGGTATCGCTTAAGGACTCTGCCCCATGGTTCAGCAGTTTCTCTCTGGGGCGATCAGAAGGCGGCTGGGAAGCCTGGTGTCGCGAGTCAGACATGAATAAAGAGTTCTCTGATAATGTTTATTCATGTCTGACAAGGAGAGGGATATAAAATTCCATGAGTGATGGACAGACAAATGAGGAACGTCAGGCAAGCAGGAAAGACTGACCACTTATAGTCAGGCTTTCCGTTGCGAGGCTTAAAGTCCGTTTTGCAAGATGATAATGGGTGGCAAATCCCTGTTAGAGGGAGAGGTTGAAGCAGCGTCATCCGGGTCGGGATCTTGCCCTGAGCCGGTTGTACTGTTTAACGGGGGCTGAAGATCAGGCATTAGGGTGGCCTGCCCTTGTGGAGTGAAGCGAAACCATATGTGACGATTAACGGCTTGAAATCGTTCGTAACCTACTATTAGCGGTGAGTGTGAGCGAATATACTCACGCAGATGATTTGAGTCTGAAATAGGGTCCGGTTGACTCTGGTTTGGGTCGGTGCTGAAAAAATATGCCCCGTAAGGAAGTGTGCCGCTAGCAGGTGAAGGAAAAATAAACACGATAGGTTTTTTGAGGTAGAAAGCGAATGATTTGAGAAGAGAATATACAGATTGTTTTAGTTTCGTTTCTATTTCCTGGTCGCTATCCGTAAAAAGGTGGAGAAGACGGGCCATTTGATTGATCGTTATATCTTCTGGTTTTTTTCCCTGTTCATTAAGAATGGTCAATACAGTTTGTATTTCAGGGGCGTTTATTGCTTTTAACAATTCATGTAAAAAATCATCGGCAGAGACTGGTGCCGGTTCTTCTTCAGAAAAAACATCATTTCCTTCTCTTCCAAGCGATGACACCAGATCAAACAAATGATCAAATACTTCGTAATTAAATGCCAGATTTTTTGCCAGCCGAACTATTGAACTGTCTTTATATTCAATATTAACAGGGGTAGCTGCATTGCGCAGTTCCATCAGCAGTGCGGGTAGAAGGCTGTATTGTGTTTCATTCTGCAGGGGTTGGTTGGGCTGGTCAGGTTGGTTGTTTTCAGGCAGGCTGCTGAAAAAGGAAGAAACTAAATTGCAATCATCTTGCCATTGCTGGTTCAGCGCGGTATCAGGGCTGATCAGTTGTAGCCGGCTTAATGGATCGATAGCGGAAGCTCCTTCAGTTTCAGTCGCCCTGTTCAGAATCGGGTTTATGAGTCTTTGCAGTTGAAGGGTTTGCCGGTTTCTTTCATTCACAGGGCCTGGTTCAACAGGCACCCCATGCGTCATATGGGGTTTTAAAAAAATTCTTTGCCGGGTACATGCAAGGCGTTGAATAAAGAGAATATTGTATATTAACCAGTGATGCTGCTCACTGGCAGTGTCCAGATTTGACATATAGGCTTCCAGCAGCCCGGTATAGTTGTCGGGCAAAAGATTCAGAAGGTGATCAATCAATTCGTCATCATTCAGAATGTGGGCTGCCAGAACAGCCCAGATAAATGCTGGAATAGCATCAGGATTATTGTCAAAATTAAAGTTATAGTTTATCAATGTTCTTCTCAGAGGGGCTTCATGCTTTTTAAAATTCTCACGCATCAAGGTCAGAAGTATTGAGGTACCCTTGTCGTCTGGCTTTGCTGTCAGTGCTTCTTCAGATAATGATTCCAGAGCCCTGGATGCTGGTGGCTTGAATACAGGAGTTAACCGGAGGAAAAATGGTGATCCTGTGTGCATTAAAGCGGGAAACTGGCTGACCAGTTCAATCCATAGTGTTATATGCGCAGAAAATAAGTCACCAGCACTGGTATCACGAAATATGTCTGCTTCTGTTATCCGGGGCTCTATTTGATCTGAAGATGATGACGGAGGAGGTGCTTCCTGAGATGAGGTGAACTGGTTTCTTTCAATAATGTCACTCATCAATTTTTCCAGCTCTTCCTGTAAAAAAAACGCAATACTTTCGGGGCTGTCGTGATTGATATGATCTCTGAGAAATTCGTTGCAATATGAGTTAATAGCTTCAGATATCTGGCTACGCTCCTGAGTACTGTTTGCTGTTTCACCAGCTTTTTTGGAATTGCGTCTTATGGTTGATTTGGATTTATTTATTTCTTTCTTAAAATTATCCGAGTTTGTTTTTTTTTCAGCAGTTTTCTGCCGGGCAGGCTGTTCTGGCAATGAATTTCCTTCTTTATATTCTTCGTTTTGCTGAAAAACGGTGTCTGTTTCTATTTTAGTTTCTGGTGGCTTTTTCTTTTTTTTGCGGTATTTTTTTTTATTAAGGTTTTCCGGCACATGTTTTTCCTGGTCCTTATTACTCTGCTCTGGTTCGGTTGGTGTTGTCTGGGTTGACTGGTCATTCATACGGCGGGCTTCCATTTGAGTTGCCACATGGTTATTAACCGTAGCCTCTGTTTGACTTTCCATATGCCTGTGATCAACCGGGGGCTGTGAAAACAAATCAGTCTGTACCGCCTGAGAGGCTTGTTGTGTTAATTGGCGGTTGGACTGCTGAAGCGATTTTTGCTTTGCCTGATAGGCATTATTTTTCTTTTCCAGTCCATCCATCTTTTTATTCTGTTTTTTCAGTGTTGCAGACATCTCACTAAGTTGCTTAGTCAGTTCAGTAATACGAGTCTGATCATTCTGAGTTTGCTGGTGATAACCTTCGACGCGACTGGAGAGCTCATCATTTTGAGTTGTCAGCTTTTGAGCCTGTTCTGTGACTTCTCGATTGGACTGTCGAAGCGATTCCTGCTCTGCCTGATAGACATTATTTCTCTTTGTTAGCCCGTCATTTTGCTTAGCCAGTACATCCATCTTTTTTTCCTGGTTTTTCAGTGTTGCAGACATCTCACTAAGTTGCTTAGTCAGTTCAGCAATTCTGTCCTGATCGCTCTGAATTTGCTGGCGATAACCCTCGACGCGACTGGAGAGTTCATTATTACGGGCTCTCAGCTCTTGTGCCTGATGGCTTAGATCCGTGTTTTTTCTGGAAAGCCTTAATTGCTCCTGCTGCTGCGTGGCTTGCCACTGCGATATAGAAGGGGGAGTCACAGGCGGATAAAAATAATGTTGTGGGCCTATAAAGTTGTGGCCATGTGGGTAATCAGGAACCCGGGGCGTTGTTGAGGTGTTAGCTAAATGGGTATAAGTAGTGGGTAAGGAGGAATGAGGTATGGCCTCTGGAATAACATAGATCTGGCCACCAATCTCCAGACTGTGTTGTCGTTGCTGTTGCGTGCCGTGTATCTCTAAGTCCAAACCAAAGTTTTGACCCTGACCATCACTGACAACGAGCCTTGAATATTGCCTGTTCTCTTTAATTTCAGTGTGAATAAAACAGGAACCTGGCAGCTGCAGCTGAATTCCATTAGTTGATATGCCGAAGTAGTGTTCAAGCCCCTCCGGGGAATAGGCGCTAAGGTATGAACTTGAGAAAATTGCTGAAAAAAACAGCAAAAAACAACATTTCATGTTTATGACCATTTGAGCATTTTTTTGTTTGGGTCTTCTGGCAACATCCTTACCGCTTCTTTGGGATTATTAAGAATGTGTTATAAGTGCTGCCAAGGCAAAGAACAGTAGTTTAGAATCCATCCGATCTAAGATAGTTATTTTTTGTTACGTACAGCCTATGAGATGCCGTTTATGCCTGCAGGTACAAAACAACAAAGCAGTATAACGACTGTTATCTTTCGACCATTTCAGACAAAATAGCCCGGATAAAATTCTGTACTAACTTTTCAGGAACCTCCATGCAACGCTTATGCAATAAACGGATTGTCCTCGGCGTGACGGGTGGTATTGCCGCCTATAAAAGTGCTGAACTGATACGATCGCTCTGCAAGCTGGGGGCGGATGTTCGGGTTGTAATGACAAAAGCAGCCTGTGAGTTCATTACGCCACTGACGCTTCAGGCTCTTTCCCACAATCCGGTACACCTTGATCTGCTGGATACTCGTGCAGAAGCTGCCATGGGGCATATTGAACTGGCAAAATGGGCAGATATTGTTCTTGTAGCACCGGCAACCGCTGATTTTATTGCACGCCTTGCGGGTGGACAGGCTGATGACCTGTTAACAACGCTGTGTCTGGCAACGGGAGCGCCTATTTGTCTTGCTCCAGCTATGAACCAGGGGATGTGGCGCGATGCCACGACTCAGGAGAACATAGCCAAACTGGTGGGAAAAGGGCTGAAAATGTTTGGCCCTGCTGATGGCAGCCAGGCCTGTGGTGATGTCGGCCCCGGACGTATGCTGGACCCTGATTTGATCACCCTGCATACCGCAGAAATGTTTAAACACGATATTTTCACTGGCCGAAGTGTATTGATCACTGCGGGACCAACCCGTGAAGACATTGACCCGGTCAGATATATCTCCAATCACAGCTCTGGAAAGATGGCTTATGCCCTTGCTGAAGTTGCAGTAGAAGCTGGTGCCAAAGTGACGCTTGTGAGTGGTCCGGTGAGTATAGATAAGCCTGGCCGGGTAAAGACTATTGATGTTATCAGTGCACAGCAAATGCACGATGCGGTTCAGGAGAACATCGAAGGTGTGGATATTTTTATCGGCTGCGCAGCGGTAAGCGATTATCGTCCGGTTGAGATCCTGAAAGACAAGATCAAGAAAGACCCTAATAATACGGAAGAAATTCTGGAACTCAAGCTGGTGCGTAACCCGGATATCGTTGCTTCTGTGGCAGCGCGGGATGAAGCCCCGTTTGTGATTGGGTTTGCTGCTGAAACCAGCAATGTCATTGAGTATGCAACCAGAAAAATGCAGAAGAAAAAGCTGAACATGATTGTCGCTAATGATGTGTCAGATAAAAGCATTGGTTTTTCCAGTGACATGAATGAGGTGACCGTACTGGCTGAAGGCATAGAGAAAACGCTCCCGAAAGCTTCCAAGAAAGTACTGGCCCGTAAAATTTTGAATATTGCATCTCGCAGTTACCATCAATGGAGAAGAGATCAGGAATCATGAGATCCATCAAAACCCGCATTCTGGATAATCGTCTGGGCAATGAGTTCCCAATGCCTGCCCATGCGACCGATGGCTCCGCTGGTATCGACCTGCGCGCGTGCGTCGATGAGGCGCTGACCCTGGAACCCGGACAGACGGAACTGCTGCCTACCGGAATGGCTATTCATATTGAAGACCCTTCTCTGGCGGCTATGATTCTGCCTCGCTCAGGACTGGGTCATAAACATGGCGTTGTTCTGGGTAACCTGGTCGGGCTGATTGACTCCGACTATCAGGGACAGCTGATGGTATCCTGCTGGAACCGGGGCAATACCACCTTTACTGTCGAACCTGGCGAGCGTATTGCCCAGCTGGTACTGGTGCCTGTTGTTCAGGCTGAGCTGGATATTGTTGACAGTTTTGAAGAAAGTGACCGTGGTACAGGCGGGTTTGGTCATACTGGCAAGCACTGATCATAGGTGAATATGTATTCATTTATGATTAAATAATATTGACTTCAAGTCGTGTACTATTCCAGTTGAAATGAATTAAAGTACTTTTTCATTTTGACTGGTGGTTCAGACAGCAAGCAGCCATAAGTGGCTCTTTCATAGAACGACTCTTTATAGAAAGAGTACGTTTTTCGATCCCGGCGATGAGAAGCGTATTGTCATAGAAAAAAATAAGGTACGTTGAGTACCGGAGAAGCAATGGAACAGACGACCATGCCCCCGGCAACAGTGACAGAAAGTGTGGATTTTCAGGACAGGGCGCTGGTGCTGACCGAAGCACTGCCTTACCTCCAGCAATACGCTGGCAAAACCATTGTCGTTAAATACGGCGGCAATGCGATGGAAAACGATGAACTGAAGCGCAGCTTTGCCCGCAGCGTGGTGTTGCTGAAAGCAGTGGGTATTAACCCGGTTGTGGTGCATGGTGGTGGTCCACAGATAGGCGAAATGCTGAATCGGCTGAATCTGGAAAGCCGGTTTGTTCAGGGAATGCGAGTGACTGACTCCAGCACAATGGACGTTGTTCAGATGGTGCTTGGCGGGTTGGTTAACAAGGAAATCGTATCCCTGATCAACAGCAATGGCGGCAGAGCGGTTGGCATTACCGGGAAAGATGGTCGGTTTATCCGGGCAAAACGTCTGAAAGTGACCCATAAAACGCCGGAAATGACAGTGCCTGAAATTATTGATATCGGGCAGGTGGGTGAAGTGGAGTCTATAGACACCAGCATTGTAGAAATGCTGCAAAACTCTGACTTCATTCCTGTCATTGCTCCCATTGGTGTCGATGATGCAGGCGCTTCTTACAATATCAATGCGGATCTGGTGGCAGGTAAGCTGGCAGAAGCCCTGAAGGCTGAAAAACTGCTGCTACTGACCAACACCCAGGGATTGCTGAGCAAGGATGGCGAGTTATTAACCGGCCTGAACGCTGAACAGGTTCAGGCCCTGATTGATGATGGCACCATTTATGGTGGCATGTTGCCCAAAATTCAGTGCGCCCTGAGCGCTGTCGGTAATGGGGTTAACACAGCACTGATCATTGACGGGCGAGTACCCCATGCATTGTTGCTGGAACTGTTAACCGACCAGGGCGTTGGCACCCTGATTACCGGAGAACACGTGGAGACGGTATCTGGTTGTAATGGTTAAACCACAGAAAATTTCTCGCAAAGATCAAATCCTACAGGCTCTGGCACATATGCTGGAAACATCACCGGGAGTTCGAATCACTACTTCTGCCCTGGCTAAGGAAGTTGGCGTATCGGAAGCAGCGCTTTACCGGCACTTTCCCAGTAAGGCGAAAATGTTCGAGGGACTGATCGAGTTTATAGAAGAAACCCTGTTTTCCCGCATTGCGCTGATTCTGGATGACGAGCCGGAAGCCCTGAGACGTTGTGAAAAAATTCTGACGTTGTTGTTAACGTTCTGCGAACGTAACCCGGGGCTGACCCGTATCATCAATGGTGATGCCCTGGCGGGCGAGCCAGATCGTCTGCGCCATCGAATGATTCAGCTGTTTGACCGACTGGAAACCCAGGTCAAACAGATTTTGCGTGAAGCGGAGATCAATGAAGGCCTGCGTACCCGTTCAACAGTTGGTACGACTGCCAACATGATTCTGGCACTGGCTGAAGGCCGCATCAGCCAGTTTGTACGCAGTGAGTTTAAACGCAAGCCTACCGAACTGTGGCAGGATCAGTGGCAGGATATATCGACAGTTGTTTTCAGATAATAGTGCCTGCTGGTGTTATTTTTGAAAAAGCCCCGTGAGGGCTTTTTCTTTATCTGAATATTCAGGATCTGTATATTCAGATAAAGAAAAATACACCCCGTTTTCACGGTTCTGCTGAAAACATTTACATATCGAGTAACCCCTTTTACCCCTTGATAATACGCCAGTAAATAATAAATGGGGGTGTGTATGAAAAAGTCTCTTTTGGCTGTGAGTATCAGTGTATTGCTGGCTGGTTGCCTTTCTACACCAGAAAGAGCAACACCAGGAAAAACAGTGCCGTCAAAAGACTGGGTTGAGGTAACCGCTGCTCAGGGGAAGCAGGAAAGCCGGTTAGCCTGTAACAGTGAAACGGCTTCAGAGCTTTGTGATCTGCGTATTTTCCATATTATGACCGAAGCGTTTGTCGATGGTGACCCTGCAAAAGGGTTTGGTGACGGTTATGGCACCAGTCATCATCGCGGAGACCTGGCAGGTGTCACTCAATCCCTTGATTACATCAAAACGTCGGGTTTCAATGCCATCTGGCTGACGCCAGTTTTCCACAGCGCACCCATTACAGGACAAGATGTCTGGGCGGATAAGCTGGATGCCACAGGCTATTATGCCAGTGATTTTTTTGCGATTGACCCACGTTTTGGGTCCATGGACGATGCCCGGACTCTGGTCGAGGAAGCTCATGCCCGGGGGTTGTACGTATTCTTTGATGGTGTTTTCGGACACTTCAAAAATAATGCAAACGACTACCCTTCTCCTTCAGGCCTGACACTGTCGGAGAGCGGTGCGCCGCAAACCAGCGTTGGGCGTCAGGCAATCTATCCCCGGGATTTGGATTTCTTTAAAGAGGTAGCGACCTACTGGATCAGGGAGCTGAAGATTGATGGCTGGCGCCTGGATCAGGCCTATCAGGTACCCGTCGAGTTCTGGCCGGAGCTTCGGGCTGCGGTTGAAGACGCTTCCCGGTCGGTGACCTATAAAAACGATGCGGGCGAAACCGTTAACCCTTTAGGTTATATGGTTGCAGAGATCTGGAACGATGCCGGTTACATTACTGAAACTGGTTATGGCACGGATGAGACGCCCGCCTTGTATTCAGCTTTTGATTTCCCGGTCAGAACGGCAGTGGTGCAAACTTTTGGCAGCGACAAGGAAGGCAATCATAGCCGTCCGGCTACTCATCTTGCCAATGCCATGGGTATGTCAGTGAACTACCCCGATCATGCGATGCCTAACCTGATGCTCAGCACCCACGACGTCCCCCGTTTTGGAAACCTGCTAAAGCGCGCAAAACTGGCAGACTACGGTTCCGAAGACTACTGGGCAAGACATCGGGCAGCCATGAGTTTTATGGCCGCTTATTCTGGTCCTCTGACTATGTTCTATAACGAAGAAATCGGTGTACGAACAGAAGATTTTGCCCAACCTGTTTCAAACGACACTTGTGCGATGAGAGGACTGTGTGATGATCATGTTGGCAGGATTTCCGGGCGTGCGGATGCATTCGGGCTGTCAGAAGACGAAGCGGCTTTGCGTAACTATTTCAACCAGCTGATGCAACTGCGGGACAGGCATCCGGCGTTATCGAAAGGCACAAGAACGCATATCTATTCTGATGATCGAATCTATATTGATCGCAAAGACAGAGGCGATGAGCATCTGTTGTATCTGGTGAATGTCAGTGCAGAAGACGTGCAGGTTCAGATAAACGGTTCAGCTATAGGCAGTGAAGGCTCCCTGACTGATCTGATGGATGGATCTGAAGTTAATGTCAGGCAGAATGTTTACACCCTTCAGCTTAAGGGGTTTGAGAGTCGTTTTCTGAATATTGATTCTGCAACGGAGGTTCAGACAGATATTGGACAAGTGTCCACTATAACAGACGATATGGCCCGTTGTGATATTCCGGATGCAGATGGTAAGGGACCGCTGGGTAAAGACATGTGGGTACGGGGCAGCTACCGGGGAGGCAATAACTTTCTGGCGACTCCGGACAGTCGAAGATTCCGGTACAAGGGTGGTGATCTGTATCAGGTGGTGGTGAATGAATCTCGCTCTACCGCTTTTTCATTCAAGTTTGCCAGCTCAAACTGGAGCCCGGAAATGGCGGTAAAACGTTCGGCACCGGTACAGTTGGGAAGCATTCAGGATATGACAACGGCGTCAGGTTACGGTACTGAATCCAGCATTGTGATTCCGGAACCGGGTGAGTATGTCTACAGTTTCAGGATTGATCAGACCGGTCGTGCCGGAAGTCTGTATGTAGGTCGCTGCCAGTAAACAGGCTTCTCTCGTCTCGATAAAGGCTTCCTGTGTCGTACAGAAGCCTTTATCCGGTTTGGTTTATTCTACGCCGTACTGCTCACGATAAGCGCGGATAGCCGGTGCAAACTGCTGGAATTCTTCCTGGCCTTCCACATAGGTCAGCAGGTCTTTCAGCTTAACGATGCTGATGACCGGAATGCCAAAGTCACGCTCTACTTCCTGAATGGCTGACAGCTCACCCTGGCCTTTTTCCTGACGATCCAGTGCTATCATTACAGCGGCAGGTTTGGCATCAGAAGGCTCAATGATCTGCATGACTTCGCGGACAGCAGTTCCTGCACTGATGACGTCATCGACAATAATCGCACGGCCTTCCAGAGATGCACCTACAATATTGCCGCCTTCGCCGTGATCCTTCACTTCCTTACGGTTGAAGCACCAGGGGACATTACGCCCATGCTGTTCAGACAATGCCACCGCTGTTGCGGTTGCCAGCGGAATGCCTTTATAGGCGGGTCCAAACAGAATATCGAATTCGATTCCGGAATTAACCAGTGCCTGGGCATAGAATTTACCCAGCTTGCTCATGGCTTCGCCGGTATTGAAAAGGCCGGCATTAAAAAAGTAGGGGGACTTACGACCGGACTTGAGTGTAAATTCACCAAATCGAATGACTTCCTGTTGCAGGGCAAACTCGATAAATTCTCTCTGGTAATCAAACATTAGCTATTCAACCTGTTCCACATTGGTTAATGGCTGTGCATTTTATGCGCCGCAAGGCTCCATGTATAGCGCAGGGTAAGGCTATTCATGTCCATGAGTGTATTTTATAGCCAAATGCTTTTTATTATTTACTTTTGCTTATGGCTGTCAGTTAAGGAGCCGCATTTATGCGGATAAACATTGTTTTGCCGAACCTGTATTATTTATACGATACAGTTCCCCCATTTTTTCCTGATACTGCCTATTTGGATCGGTCGAATTTGACCGGCGGCTGGTTTCGACCAGAGTGCTAAGCCGTATCAGGCAGGTCTGTCACGAGTAATGACGGTTAGGCGTTGCTTGTCAGACTTTTGCTTTATGTCCGCAGCGTCCCTGACCCGGACAAGGTGTAGTCAATAATGAGAGTTATCAGTTTCAATTGCGAAGGCATTAATAACGCGCGAGAAAAAGGCCTGTTCGATTGGCTCAATGAGCAGGATGCCGATGTTATCTGTCTGCAGGACATCCGTGAGGATGACTATACGATGGAGCAGGACAGGTTCCAGCTCGATGGTTACTTCTGCTACGCCTACGGCGGCTATCAGAGACCAGACCGGGGCGGTGTTGCGATTTATACCCGTCAGGCTCCAAAAGCGATAATCAGCGGTCTGGGTTTCCCTGAAGCGGATGAAACAGGACGCTATCTGCAGGCGGATTTTGATAAGATCAGTATCGCCAGCCTGTACGTTCCTGAAGGTCATGACGACGAAAGTCAGAACTTTAAGTACCGCTTTCTGGACAATTATTCCCACCATCTGAACAAACAGCGTCGAAAGCGTCGTGAGTTTATTATGGCGGGTACCTGGAACATTGCTCATCGCAAGATTGATGTAGCCAACTGGCGTGAACAGGAAGAAGTGTCCGGCTTCCAGCCTGCTGAACGAGGCTGGATGGAAGGTTTGCTGGGTGATATGGGCTTCCACGACGCTTATCGTGAAATGGATCGTGAGTCGGGCAAATACAGTTATTGGGAAGATGATTCCCTGCGCAATGACAATATGGGTATTCGTCTGGACTATCAGATTATTACTGCCGGTATGCGCAGTCGTGTTCTGAATGGCGGTATCTACAAGAACCAGACCTTTTCCAAACACGGTCCGGTGATCATTGATTACGACTGGGAACTTAGCCTCTGAGAAATCCCGAATCAGCTCTCACGCCTGAAGCGTGAGAGCTAAACCGGTTAACCAGTCAGACGCTTCCTTTACTCTCTCCCCAATGTTTCTACTGCTGACTGACAGCAGTTTCTGTTCAGGTATTTCCAGCTCCTGAATGCACCGTTTAACCCATTGATCCACGTCCTGCTGAAAAATCGGGTCTGCTGAACGCATGGCATCCTTTTCAATAGGAAAATGATTGCTGGGCAGATAAATGTAACCGTCGATCTGATCCGAGATTTTTCGGCAGAGGTGTAACAAATAAGGCGAGACGGTTTTTTTGCAGACAGCCATCCAGTAACGCTGGTGAGCCAGCAGGGCGGGCGGACCAAGGTCAATAAACCCGTCAGGGGCTGAAGTATTGAACCATTGTTGCATAGCTCCCAGTGCTGCCGATGTCATGGCAGTAATCGTGTTGTCCTTGTTCGGGCTGTCTTCCAGCAGAATATCCCTTGGCCGGCTGTAACCCAGATTTTTGGCGGTACTTCTGTAGTAATCAGCAAACACTGGCCAGTCGGTACCGGGCTGTCGGCGCAGCTGGTTGATCAGGGTCGTTTTACCGGTGCCATGAGAGCCAATGATTGAAATCAGCATAGTTCTACAGTGAAAGTTCTACAGTCAAAGCTCCACAATCAAAGCTCAATACCGCCAGCGACATGAACACGTATGTTCTGGGTCAGAGACTGGGCAACAAAAGCCTGAACAACGTCTTTCAGATTTTCTTCCGGTACATAGGCAACGGTAATGTGATTACTTTGATGCCCCGCCATCAGGTCATCACGATCGATGCCGTCGAGAGTACAGTTCATCAGCGGCCATTCGCGGGTGGTACTGTCCAGACGACGCTGAAATTCTTTCTGTGGTAATTCAAAAGCTGTACCGGTGCCTATATGCATGTGAACGTCAATGCCCTGATAGTAGGCACGAGCCCACAAGAATTTGCCGGCTTTGCTCTGGCCACCAATGCTGGAACCACCTTTCGGAAAATACATGGCAGGCTGGCGGTAGCCCTTTGCACCAGCAATGCCGCCCTTGAGGTGTTCAAAAGGAACCGAACCGGAGATTTCAAAGTCCCAGTAAAAGGTGCCTTCAAATTCACTGCCCCAGCGAATGTCATGCAGAGTGGTTTCAGCGGACAGACCGAGGCTGTCCAGCAGGCGGAACATCATGGTTTGTGGAATGGCTGTTCCCATATCCACTTCATTAACACAGGGGATAGGCTTTCCTTCGTTGATGATGTTGCCGTTTTCATCTTTAACCGGAAAACGTTGAGAAGAACCGATGGCACCTTCGGCAAAGTCAGAAGCTGCACAACAGTCTTTCAGGCCCTGCTGGTATTGCACGCCCACGCTGGTCAGACCAAAGCGTCTGGTGAAACGGGCCATGGCGATCATCATGGCGCACTGCTCCAGAACCTGTTCACGAACCAGCTCTGTTGAGCCATCGGTACCAAACCTGAAGTCCATGCCGTGATCGATATAAAACTGCAGACACTCTTCACGCTCTTCCTCAGTCACACGACTCATTTCGAACAATAGAGCCGACTGGGACAGGGCTTCGACAGGTAGTCCGATTCTGGTCAGGGATGCCTGAGGAAACACGCCATTGATCATGCCCATACAGAACATGTCGAATAGCCCTATGATTTCTTTGTTGTTGAGAATAAATTCCCCGACCTGCTGACCAACACTGCCTGCTTCTGTCTTCATGACCGGGTGAGCTTTTGTGATCTCTTTCAGATAGGACGTGTCGTGTTCAATCTTGCCGGATTCGAGCCAGGAGCTAAGTCCCGCGTAGAAAAAGTCATCATCAAAGTTTTCTGACCACAGGCGGCTATGCGTTCTGCCAAGACTGTTCAGGGTGCCAGCCATGCATAAAGCACCCACCAGACCGGGCCATGTGCCGTCAAAGTTGGCCAATAGCAGAATGGGTCCCTGATGATGCACGAGGGAAGGCGCCAGATGATGAGAGTACTGCCAGGCTGTCATCAGGACGATGAGTGGTGCTTTGGTATCAATGGAGGCCATGACATCAGCCCCTTCACGCTGGCCGCTGATAAAGCCATGTTCCAGTGCTTCTTTCACCGGATGCGCGCGACGAATACGGTAGCCAAACTTTTCTTTCAGAGCGGTTTCCAGTTTGCTTTCAAAGGCTTTTTGTACAGGCCAGCACTTTTTGTTGGCGGTGTCGCGCAGGTCGCCGTTGGCGATAAGAAAGACCTCTTTATCCGCCAGTGTCATGCGCTGTTTTTTCCGGGGCAAATTCAGTGTCAGGGATGTCATACACTTACTCTCCAGAATGCCCTCAAAGAGGACATAATAATTCGGCCGTATTTTGCAGGTTCAGAGCATTTCTGGTTCAGGACTTTTCTGATTCAGAAATTGTGCATCATGGCTTTGTACTTCAACTGGTCTTCGTACATTTCGTGGAAAACCCGATACTTGGCATCATGAAAAGCCCTGGTTTCTTCCTGCGGCCTGATGACTTTGCCAGTCGATGACATGGCGGCCATGGCTTCGGTCAGATCGTCAAAGTTGCCACAGGCTGTGGCTGCCAGCATAGCTGAACCGGACATGACCGTTTCGTCTTCTTTGCTCAAAATTACGTCACAGCCCGTTACGTTGGCATGTTCTCTCAGCCAGAGTGAATTTCGGGTGCCACCGCCACACATATGAATACGGCTGATCTGGTGACCTGCGTTGTTCATCGTTTCAATAATATGACGCGTGCCGTACGACACTGACTGGATAGCAGCCATATAGACCCTTGCCAGTTCGCTAAGATTCCTGTTCAGGGATAAGCCGGAAATCATTCCTTTCAGATGTGGGTCGGCTCGTGGTGAACGATTGCCATGATGATAGCCAAGCAGATGGAAATGAGCGGTAAAGTGAGGTTCCTGCTTTTCCAGACGCAGTACTTCTTCATTCAGAATATCGTACTCGCTGCGCCCCTGACTGGTGGCCATCTTTTTTAATTCCGGGTAAAAGGCGCTGTCCTGAATGACATGATCAATCAGGGAACCTGCTGCCGACTGTCCTCCTTCATTCAGCCACATCCCCGGAACCATGGCCCCCCAGTAAGGCCCCCAGACACCATTCACGAAAATCGGTTTTTTGCTGACGGCCATGTGACAGGAGGATGTGCCTCCGACAATAACCAGAGTCGATTCGAGGCTATCACCAATGGTGCCAATGCCTCCGGCGTGCGCATCAATCATACCTGTGGCAACCGTCGTATGGATGGTCAGCCCCAGTTCGCTGGCGGCAACGTTTGTAAGCGTTCCGGCAGCCTTGCCCGGTTCCAGAATGGTCTGACCAATCTTGTCTTCGGTGATCAGGTCGTCCAGATCAAGCTGCTTGAGCAGCGATCGATCCCAGCGTTGTTCGTGCGCCAGCCAGGTCCATTTGCAGACCAGAGTGCAGACACTGCGAACATTCAGCCCACTGGAACGATAAACCAGATAATCAGCCAGATCGAAAAATTGCCCGGCGCGTTGATAACTGTCTGGCAGATGTCGTTTTAACCATTTCAGTTTTGGCAGCTCCATTTCGGGGCTGATTTCACCCCCGGTGTATTTAAGCACCTCACTGCCGGTGGCATTGATTTCTGCCGCTTCTCTCAGTGCGCGATGATCCATCCACATAATGATGTTCTGGTCATCGTTGCCGGAGGGAGATACGGTAACAGGTTTGCCTTCGGAGTCGACAGCCACCAGTGAACAGGTGGCATCAAAACCAATAGCTTTCACCTGTTCCGGTTTGATGTTTGCGTCTGCAACGGTGGTTTTCACCACACGGCAGACCTGTTGCCAGATATCAGACGACGACTGTTCTACAAAATCTCTGGCCGGGCGAAATTGCCTGATCGGGCGGGCGGAATGTGCCAGTTTCTTTCCGGTTGCATCGAACAACCCGGCCCGGACTTTGCCGGAGCCGACATCAACGCCAATGTATAAGTGCTGCCCCATCTATAAGTGCTGCCTGATGCCGAAGAAATAGTGATACCAAAATAGCATATAGCCCGGCAGCTGCTTTCTTAAAACCATTACCTGTCGGGATAAATGGTCTGGTATTTCAGGTCGAACGCGGCTCTGGCTGATTCAGGGCTTTCAAACAATCCTGCACCTGCCATGGTGAACATGGAAGCGCCCAGTGCTGTGGTATCCGCTTCCCTGAGTACTTTAATAGGGATTTGTAATGTATCGGCTTTGATCTGGTTCCAGAGTTGATTTTTTGAACCGCCACCCACCAGAATCAGTTCAGCAGCTGAGAAGTTTCCCACCTGTTCAAGCTGCTGAAGGTTGGCTTTCAGCTTGATGCTCAATCCTTCAAGAGCTGCCCTGTATACACTGCCGCGCTGAGTGTTCAGGGTAAGGCCGCTGATAGCGCCGGAAGCTTTGTCGTTTACACCGGTCAAAAAATCCGGATTGACGCTCACGCCGTTACAGCCTGGTGATACATTGGAAGCTTCATGAATCATACTGGTATATTTTGCTGAACCTTCCAGCTCCGGGTAAAACTGTTTGCCAATCCATTCCAGTACCGCCGATGCCAGCCATTGAACTCCGGGGTTGTAACAGCCCTTTTGAGCGTCCCATTCACAGGTGAATCCATCTGCCAGACTATTTGATGATAATGAGCTGACCTTTTGGGTGCGTGCCATCAGAATTTCCCATGTACCCGAAGATAAAACAGGTTGGTCTTCACTGGCTCCTGAACCAAAAACTGCAAACTGGGTGTCATGACCTGCCGATATCACTGGAATGTCTGGGCGTAAGCCAAGTTTTTCCGCAGGTTTTGGCAGCAATAAGCCGATCACTTCTCCTGCCTGCACCAGTTCCGGAAAAAAGCTCGTGCTGATACCCAGAGTAGAAAGAATGGATTCACTGAATGACTGCGTACTCAGGTCTGTCAGCTGTGCTGTGCCAACCATGGTGGCATCGTTGGTCATTTGCCCCGTAAGCTTGTGAGTGAATAACGAGCTGATAAACATCCAGCCGCAGGCGCTGGCCAGTAATTCCGGGCGGTTTTCTTTGAACCAGATCAGCTTATTCAGAGTATTGAAGGCAAAATGACCGACCCCGGTGCGAACCACGACTTCTTCAGGATCAAAGTACTTCCCCAGATGTTGCATGAAAGTACTGGTTCGTGGGCATTTCCAGCTGATAACCGGATAAATCAGTTCTCCGTTGTTATCGACCAGACCTCCGTCCACCCCGAAAGTAGTGACTGTAATCCCCTTTACCTGTTCGGGGCTGACTGTTTTTACGACTTCCTGGCAACAGAGGCAGAGTTTTTTAAAGAGGTCATCCAAAGGCCAGACGAGCCATGAAGGTTTTTCTATAGAGTGTCTGGTTGCGTTGGGTTGCGCTGCTTTCGCTACCACATGCCCAAGGGTGTCAATGGCAATAGCCCGGACATTGGTGGCACCACAATCGAGAACAATGACAACGTCTTGCCTCATAACTTCCCCTTCAGCAACAGCTCTGATGACCGGCAGATATTTCGAGAACGATTAAACTAATGCCTCTAAAAAGAAGAACGTTTCTGTCAAAAAATCAAGATGACCTATCCCCTGATCTTGAGACCCCAGACACAATGCCTGTTTTGTTACAGAGAGGAGTTTGTTTTTATGCACGTAAGTGGCGACTTGCCCGGGAAAATCATTGATGCCTGCCTGAATATGAACCGCTCAGGCCTTAACCAGGGAACCGCAGGTAATATCAGTTGCCGGTATGAGGACGGGATGTTGATCACGCCTTCTGGCATTGCCTATGGCCAGATGGATGAGAGTGACATTGTCTTTGTTCACAATAATGGTGGTTATGAGGACGGAAAGGTGCCTTCCAGCGAATGGCGCTTTCATCAAATTGTTTACCAGACCCGCCCGGACCTGAACGCTGTGGTACACAACCACGCCCAGTTCAGCACAGTTCTCGCTATCATGAACAGGGCGATTCCTGCCATTCACTACATGATCGCTGCAGCAGGAGGAAAAGACATCCCCTGTGTTCCCTACGCCACTTATGGAACCCGTGAATTATCCGGTCATGTGGCTGCTGGCTTTTCAAAGCGTGACGCCATCCTGATGCAGCACCATGGAATGACGGCGGCAGGCAAAACCCTTGGCAAAGCCATGTGGCTCGCGGAAGAAGTGGAGACTTTGTCTAAGCTGTACGT
Organism: Endozoicomonas sp. NE40; assembly: GCF_040549045.1. Taxonomy (NCBI): domain Bacteria; kingdom Pseudomonadati; phylum Pseudomonadota; class Gammaproteobacteria; order Oceanospirillales; family Endozoicomonadaceae; genus Endozoicomonas; species Endozoicomonas lisbonensis. The sequence continues at coordinate 2,547,301 of NZ_JBEWTB010000002.1, forward strand.
CAACCTTCTGCAAACCGGACTGGAAATTCCGTTGCTGCCTGATGATGAAATTGATGTGGTGGTGGGTAAATTCAGGTGTTATGGATTAAGAGAGAAAGATTAGTTCTGCTGGTTTGAACTCTGTTGGTTTGAACTCTGTTGGTTTGAGTAGGCGTTAATCGCAGTTCGAGGGTACAGGCTTATGTCAGATGCTCTGCTGGTGATGAAAAAAATTACCAAGCGATTCCCCGGTGTGCTTGCCCTGAACCGGGTGGATTTTAATCTTCGCAGAGGGGAAGTTCATGCTTTGCTTGGTGAAAACGGTGCGGGCAAATCTACCCTGATGAAAATTCTGTCCGGCGTTTGCCAGAAAGATGAGGGCGAAATTATTTTCAAAGGCAGTCCGGTCATTATTAACGGGCCGCTGGCCGCCAGAAAGCTGGGTATCAGCATCATTCACCAGGAGTTTAATCTCTGCTCCCACCTTACGGTTGCCCAGAATATTTTTATCGGTCGTGAACATCGCAAAGGCTGGCTTCTTGATGAGGAACGTGAGAATCGTGCCGCTGCTGACATACTGGAAACGCTCAATCTGGCTATCGCTCCTGACCGGCAGGTCAGCACCCTGACTGTTGCTCAGCAGCAGATGGTGGAAATAGCTAAAGCATTGTCGTTCAACTCCAGAATACTGATTATGGATGAGCCTACTGCGGCCCTGACAGACCGTGAAATCGACAGTCTGTTCAGGGTTACCAATATCCTCAGGGATCAGGGGGTTGGCATTGTTTATATTTCCCATCGTCTGGAAGAACTGGCCATCATTGCCGACCGCGCTACGGTCATGCGGGACGGTGAAACTGTGGACACTGTCAACTACAAAGATACGACGCTGGATAAACTTATCAGCATGATGGTGGGCAGGGAACTGAGCAATCTCTTTCCCCCCCGTCAGTCTGCTGTTTCTGATCAGGTAGCGCTGTCTGTTAAACACCTTAGCCGTGAAGGCGTACTGAATGATGTCAGCTTTGATCTCTATCGTGGTGAAATTCTTGGCTTATCGGGACTGATGGGCGCAGGCAGAACTGAGCTGGCAAGGGCTGTTTTTGGTGCCGACCCGATCGACAGTGGAGAAATTCTTCTCAATCGTAATCTGCTGAAGAATCACTCTGTTGAAGAGGCTATTGAAGCCGGCATTGGTTATCTGACGGAAGACAGAAAGCTTGAAGGTCTTGCACTGGGGTTGTCTGTGCAGGTGAACACACTGCTCAGTAACTACCAGAAGTACGCCAGTGTTCTGGGCGTTATCAATGAGAAAAAAATATCGTCGGTTGTGGAAAAACTCAGCAGGCGTTTGAGAATCAAAACCCCGAGTCTGGAGCAACTGGCAGGCAACCTCAGTGGTGGTAATCAACAGAAAATTATCATTGCCCGCTGGCTTTGCAGGGATACCGATATACTTATTTTTGATGAGCCAACCCGGGGTATTGATGTAAGCGCCCGATATGAAATCTATGAATTAATGAATGAACTGGTTCAGCAGGGCAAGTCCATCATTATGATTTCGTCTGAGTTACCGGAAATTATTGGCCTTTCCGACCGAATCCTGGTCATGCGCCATGGTCGTATTACCGGTGAACTCTCCAGAGAGCAGGCCTGTCAGAATAGCATTATGAAATATGCGGCATTAGAAGGTTGATGGCTATGTATGAACCCGCTGAATACGAACAAGCTGAAAAACAGCAGAAACAGAAGTCAGGCTTTATTGCCAACCGCGAAATCGTCAACCGTGAACTGTTGATGAAGCTGGCACCGTTATTGAGCCTTATTCTGCTTTGCGCCTTCTTCAGTATTGGCAGCCCTTACTTTTTTTCGATAGAGAATCTGATGACCATTGCCCTGCAGACAGCCGTGATCGGGATCATGGCTGTTGGAGTAACCTATGTCATTATCTCGGGAGGAATTGACCTTTCGCTGGGCTCTGTCATGGCTTTCTCAGGAGTCTGCACCGGTATCGCCGCAACCTTCGGAATGCCTCTCGTTTTGTGCGTAACAGCCGGGGTTGCCGCTGCAACGCTCTGTGGTTTGTTGAACGGTGTTCTGGTGGCAAAAGCGGGGATTCCGTCCTTTATTGCCACTCTGGGACTGATGATGTCTGTCCGGGGGCTGAATATGGTATTTACCGATGGTCGCCCCATTTACTTTCTGGACTTCCCGGCGTTCCGACTGCTGGCGCAAGATAAGCTGCTGGGTGTTATTCCTTACCCGGTGATCTGCCTGTTTGTTATTGCCCTGATGGCAGCATACATCCTCCGTCGTACGGTTTTCGGTCGTTATATTTATGCAGTGGGAAGTAACGAAGAAGCGTCAAGACTGTCTGGGATCAACGTTCAGCGTGTGAAGCTGATGGTTTATGTATTCTGCGGCTTTCTGACCGGTATTGCCGGTATTATCCTCGCTTCCCGTCTGAACTCCGGGCAGCCATCTGCCGGTGTCGGTTATGAGCTGGAAGCCATTGCAGCGGTTGTGATTGGTGGAACCAGCCTGAGTGGAGGCATTGGCACCATCTGGGGAACAGTTATAGGTGCTTTTATCATGAGTGTTCTCAAAAATGGTCTCAACCTGACAGGGGTTTCTCAGTTCTGGCAGATGGTTGCAATGGGTGTGGTGGTTGTGGCGGCAGTTTTTCTGGATAACCAGCGTAAACGTGCGCAGCGGTGATGAACCACTCTATAAAGCCAAACCTTTATTAATCAACGTTTGATAACGAACTTTTGATAACGAACAAGAGAACCATCATGAATCTTCGTACTCTGACAATCCCCTTGCTTTTATCAGCAGGGCTGATGGCAGCATCAATGACTTCAGTTGCCAAAGAAAAGTTGTATATGCCTGTTGTCAGCAAGGGATTCATGCTTGAGTTCTGGCAGTCCGTAAGAGATGGTTCTGACGCTGCAGCCAGAGAGCTGAATGTAAAAACCAGCTTCGTTGGCCCTTCCGATGAAACCCAGGTCGATCAGCAGGTGCAGCTGGTTGAAAATATTCTGGCCAGAAAACCGAATGGTCTGCTTCTGGCAGCACTGGACAGCAATGCGTTGCTGCCCTCTGTTGAACGCGCTCATGCACAGGGAGTGCCGGTTGTCACGTTCGACTCTGGCGTCAACTCTGATATCCCGGCGTCTTTTGTTGCCACTGACAATAAGGCTGCTGGCGCTATGGCTGCTGACGCTATGGGAAAGTTTCTGGGAGGCAAGGGCAAAGTGGCAGTGGTTGCTCACAATGCCGGTACGATGACAACCACGGATCGCCTGGACGGTTTTATTGAGCAGATGGGCAGGAACTATCCGAATATAAAAGTTCTGAGTCCTTTGTATTCTGAAGGTGACCCTCAGCGGGCAATGAACCAGACAATGGATGTTATTCGCGCCAATCCTGACCTGTCAGCGGTGTATGCAACTAACGAAGGCTGCACGCTTGGGGTTGCTTCAGCTATCGACAGCCAGGAGCTTGCCGGCAAAATCAAGGTGATCGGCTTTGATTCCAGTGACGCTCTTGTAAACTTCCTGAAAGCGGGAGTGATACAGGGGCTGGTGGTTCAGGATGCCTATCAGATTGGCTATGTTGGTATGAAAACCCTGTACAACGTTCTGACAGGTCATGAGGTAAAGAAAATGATTGATGTTCCTGCAGTATTGGTCACTGGGGATAATATCAATAAGGAAGACATTCAAAATATTATTAATCCTCCTGGTTAAACTGCCGCCGAAGCGCTCGGCTGCAACCATCTGTGTGGGCTTAATAAAGGAATCCTGATCTATCAGTTTACGGGTTCCAATGCTAACGGTGGTCCGACGCTCTATGTTCCGCAAACGCTTCAGAGGTTGAATGGAAGGGGAGTTTGTTATGCGAGACTACATTTGTAGTGTATGCAATAAAGTGTTTCCTACGCCAAGTAAGCTACTCGAACATCTCTGTACCCATACTGGAGAAACGCCTTTTGCCTGTCAGTACTGCGGGCGTTCTTTTTCCAGACAGCGCCTCCTCAGGGAGCACATGGTAATGCATACCGGAAGGGGGCATGAATGTCCGGTATGCGGCAGCATTTTTACACGACGTCCTGACTTAACCAGGCACATACAAGGTCTTCACGAAGGAAGGCAGCATAATTGCCCTGTCTGTGGGAAGGGTTATGCAACCTCAGGATCTCTCGCCAGACATCTGAGAACGATGCATGCTGGTTCAACATCCACCTCAACAGTCAATTCAGCAGCCACTTCAGCAGCCACTTCAACAGCCACTAGGATGCACTCACAGATAGAGCCTGGATATGTGTTAACTGCAATAACTCAGTCCTTTGCCGGGGGGACCATTTCCACCATTACATCACACCTGGGCGGTGCCGTGGTTGTTACACAACAAATACCTTCTACTGCCTCTGCCACTTTAACCACTGCGACCCAGGCAGGCGTTGCGGCTCCGTCCATGAGTGCCAGCGGCTATCAGCCAGGCTTCATAGGTAGTTTTGTTGATGACTTGCCAGGTATTGATCTTGATAACTATTTTATGGATGAGTCGGATGGAGCCGGCGATCCATCATAGCCCTGGATCTTTTGCTCTTGGTTAATTGAAATACTAACGATGGGAAGATGTTTTTGGAGATCAGGCTGACCGGAACAGCCAGCCTGATAAAAGCCACTGATATTATTCGTCCAGTGCCTTCTTCTGCAAAATGACCAGCTCTTCAATGCCGGATTTGGCCAGCGCCAGCATGGCAGTCATTTCATTCTGGCTGAATGGCGCGGCTTCGGCGGTACCCTGAATTTCAATAAAGCCACCTTCTTCAGTCATCACAACGTTCATATCGGTATCAGCGTTGGAATCTTCCGGGTAGTCCAGGTCCAGAACCGGGCTGCCTTTGTACATGCCAACGGATACAGAAGCGATCAGCTGAACAAACGGGTCAGTCTTGATCATCTTCTTGCGCTGCATGTGACGAATGGCATCCACCAGTGCTACGCAGGCGCCGGTAATAGAAGCGGTACGGGTGCCCCCGTCAGCCTGAATAACATCACAATCAATGTTGATGGTGTTCTCACCCAGCTTTTTCATATCGACAGCAGCACGCAGGGAACGACCAATCAGACGCTGGATTTCCAGGGTGCGGCCACCCTGCTTACCACGAGCCGCTTCACGACCCATTCGTTCAGTGGTAGAGCGAGGCAGCATGCCGTACTCTGCCGTTACCCAGCCCTGGCCGGAACCTTTCAGGAAGCGTGGGACACCTTTATCGACAGATGCAGTACAAATAACCTTGGTATTTCCGAATTCTACCAACACTGAGCCTTCAGCGTGCATGGTGTACTCTCGGGTGATTTTAACTTCACGCAGTTGATCAGCTGTTCTGCCGCTTGGACGCATGGTATTACCTTCTACCGCCGGAAATGGAAAGGCGAGATTATAACCCAGCCTTCCAGGAAGGCTAGGACGTTGTGAGATGGCAACCTTGCCGTTTTAAGGTTTGTCATTAACAATTTTCAGGGCAGAAGCCCGCTTTTTTATCGATGAGATTGTTTTAATTGTGGATAAACTTCCGGATAATCGTACAATCCGTCCCTTTTTCTCATCTGTGAGCCGACTCTGGAAGGCTTCTGGGGCATTTTTTTAGTGCGAAAGATTATGTCACCCCTTCCGGGGCTGGTTAATCTTTTGTTTATTTATCCTTATGGTTGGGCGCTATTGTACGAAACAGCCATGAGCGGAAAATGCAGCTCACCCTGAACTATGAAAATGGCGACAGAGCCAGGGAGCGCTGCATTTTCATAGTAAAGAGTACGAAAAGAGTTTTTTATGACTTCCAGTATGACCGCTTTTGCCCGTGTTCAAGTCCAGGAAGACTGGGGCAGTTTGGTGTGGGAAATTCGTTCTGTTAACCATCGCTACCTTGAACCGCATTTTCGATTGCCGGAACAGGCTCGCGAAATTGAACCGGGGTTGCGTGAGGTTCTGCGCAAACAGCTGAATCGTGGCAAGATTGAATGCAGTCTGAGGCTGCAACTGGCTGAAGGCAGCCAGAAGCTGAATCTGAATGAAGCGGTTCTGGAAGATGTGCAGAGTGCCGTTAACCAGGTTGAAACCTGGTTTATCAACGCTTCTGGTGTCAACCCGCTGGAGATCCTGCGCTGGCCTGGCGTGATGGAGAACGAAGAAACCAATCTGGCGCCTGTGCATGCAGCAGCTCTGGAGGCATTTGAACAGGCAATTACTCAGCTGATTAACATGCGTCAGCGAGAGGGAGCCGAACTGAAGCAGTTTGTGCTGACCCGGCTGAACAGCATCAGCGAAGAAGTGAGTACGATTCGTGGTGTTCTGCCTGAGTTGATTGAAGCTCAGAGACAGAAGATTCTGGATCGCCTGGAAGAAGCTAAAGCAGAACTGGACCCCGAGCGTCTGGAGCAGGAAATGATCATTCTTGCGCAGAAGATGGACGTTGATGAAGAACTGGATCGTCTTGATACCCATGTTCAGGAAGTGAAACGAACCCTGGACAAAAAAGGTGGCATTGGTCGCAGGCTGGATTTCCTGATGCAGGAACTGAACCGTGAAGCCAACACACTGTCGTCCAAGTCGATCAATGCCGGCCTGACCCGGAGTGCGGTGAACCTCAAGGTATTAATCGAACAGATGAGAGAGCAAGTCCAGAATATTGAATAATGTTGGGCGGCTGCCCGGCTGTTGGAGCAATCATGGCTAATAAAGGCAAACTCTATATTATTGCAGCACCTTCCGGTGCGGGAAAAACCAGTCTGGTTAAGGCAATGGTAGAGTCTACGCCGCACGTTAAGGTGTCGGTATCCCATACTACTCGCGGACAGCGTCCGGGGGAAGTAGATGGTGTAAATTATCACTTTGTCTCTGCTGAAGCATTCCAGAAAGAACTGGGTGAAGGTCGTTTCCTTGAACACGCGGAAGTGTTCGGAAACTTCTACGGAACCTCTGAAACCTGGGTGCGTGAGCAACTGGCAAAGGGTGAAGATGTTATTCTGGAAATCGACTGGCAGGGGGCTAAACAGGTTCGTCGTCTGATGCCCGATGCCGTCAGTATTTTTATACTGCCTCCCTCGCTGGAAGCATTGCGTGAGCGTTTGATTGGTCGTGCGACAGACGATATGTCAATCATTGACCGCCGTATGGCTCAGGCAGTGAATGAGATGTCTCATTACGGTGAATTTGATTACCTGGTCATCAATGATGAATTTGACCTGGCTCTGCGTGACCTGCAAACCATTATCCGTAGCCGGCGCCTGGCGATTGGATGGATGCAGCACTACAAAGCCGATCTGATCAAAGGGCTGCTGAATTAACCGGTAAGCAGAACCTCCCTGTATCAAAGGCTGACAGGGAGGTTTTTGAAACTACTGTTCTGCAATAAGTGGCGCCATTGCCTGCTTCAGACAGGTTTCTTCTTCAGCCTTTTTAGTTTTTTTTGTGATCACTTCCATGACGTGACTGAGTTCTGAGCCCTGATTCAGAGCGGTGACCCGTAAGCCATAAAAAGCAGACCTCATGCAGGGAAACTTTCCGTCTTCCGCGGTTTTGTCGGTAAGTTCCGACAACATTGTTTTTAGCTGCCGGGAACTGACAGGAATTCGCCTGTACTCAATATTGCTGTCAATCGGATGCCTTTCATAGAAAAAATGTTCATTCAAAGGTCCGGTAAAATACTCATCTTTTTTGGGGATGCGAGGGTAGCCTGTTCCTGAATGCATTTGTTCATACCATTCCTGTCTTTGCTCTGGTCCCCCCAGATAATTTGGGAGAAACATTGATCCAAAATGATTGAAGCTCTGATTCTTATATCGGTACCAAGTCATTAAACCTGTTTCGTCCAGGAAAAAAAGCTCCGAATTTATTACAACACCGGGGGTGGAGGCAGAGACAAATGCAATGATGCTGGAAGGCTGTAGCACAACATTCAGGTAGACTCCATAGAGGTATGAGCCTTTCGTCAAAAGATTCTGGTAGGCATTAATTGCCCTGATCAAAGGCTGATCGGTTTCCGAATAGAGCACCTTGGTGTGAACAACAGACCTGGGTGGCAGTTTTTTCAACCGAATGGCTATTTCCGGAATGGAGGCTGTTTGGGTAAATTGACATTCTTCGCGTGAGTCAACCTCATAACAGTCTGACTTCTGGCCGGTCTCCTGATTGATACGGGTGTAATTGGACACATATTGCTGAGGTTTTTGAGCATGCTTTTCAGTGACAAAACTGTTTATCGGATTAATTAATGACTGCCGTATCGACAGGTCTGGATTATGGGACGCTGAAAATGGCAGGTAGTCACTTTTGTCATTACTCTGTTTTTTTATACACTCGACAACGGTTTTCCAGCTACGTCCTCCTTCTGTTTTAACCAGGACGGTGTTGTCGTTGCTTTCTATAATCTCGCATACTTCTTTTTTAACGGGTGTTTTTATGGGATGCGCCTGCGAGAAAGGCGCAAACAAAAAAGTCATTAAGAAAAGACATTTATGTTTATACTGCATGCTCTATTCACTCTTTAATTCTTTTTGGTTTTAACAAGATAGGTGTAAACAGAGACCGTGCAGGATTTTTAGCGGTGTTTTGTTAAAGCCCGGTTTCCAGAACTGAAACCGGGCAGTGCGATCGTCAGAATGTTTGTGTCGCTTTATTCAGCCAGTCAAGGTCAGCACCACTGAGCAGTGGCGACAGCTCTTCACGAACCATTTCGTGGTATTGATTCAGCCAGTCGATTTCAGTCTGGGTCAGCATCTCCCGGGTAATCGGGCGGGTGTCAATCGGTGCCAGTGTCATCGGAACCAGCTTGTAGAATTCACCAAACTCCGTCGTGATGTCTTCAGCCACACGCATGATGTTTTCAAGGCGTACGCCGTGTTTGCCATTACGGTACATGCCAGGCTCATTGGTGAGAAGCATACCCACCTGCAAAGGCTGGTCAATCCATTTAGGGCTGACGCTGTGCGGGCCTTCGTGTACGTTCAGAAAGTAACCAATGCCGTGGCCGGTGCCGTGGTTGTAGTTTTGCCCGGCTTCCCAGACCGGCTGACGGGCAAGGATATCCAGCTGCATGCCCCGTGTACCTTTCAGGAAGCGGGCTTTTGCCAGATTAATATGCGATTTCAGAACCAGCGTATAGTCTTTCTGTTCTTCTTCCGTCATGGGACCACAGGCAAAGGTTCGGGTAATGTCCGTGGTGCCGTCCGGGTACTGGGCACCGGAATCAACCAGCAGCAGACCCTTTGCTTCAACCTTCCGGGAGGATTGCTCATCGGCACGATAGTGAATAATGGCACCATTTGAGGCATAACCGGCAATTGTCGGAAAGCTTGGTCCTTTAAACTCCGGTGCCTGCGCCCGGCTGGCCTGCAGAAACTCATCCAGTGACAGTTCGGTGACCTCACCGCCGGGAACTGTCTCTTCCAGCCAGCGCATAAAGCGGACAACCGCTGCGCCATCGCGTCGGTGACAGTCACCCATGCGCTGAATTTCCACATCGTTTTTAATGGCTTTCAGCAGAAGGGTTGGGCTGGCAGCCTTAATGATTTTGACGGACTCCGGCAGCGCATTGACCAGCCACTGATTGGTGGAGGCCGGATTCATCAACAGGCGGGTGTTGCTGTCCAGGCTGCGGATATCGTCAGCGATGGCATCGTAAGGCAGCAGCTCTATGCCCGACTGCTTTAAAGCCTGCAAAGCATCGCCTTCTATGCGGCTGGCATTGATATACAGTTTGACGTCGGTGTCTGTCAGCAGAATATAGGACAGGAACACCGGGTTGCATTCAATATCGCTGGCGCGCAGGTTCAGCAGCCAGGCAATATCGTCCAGCATGGTGATCAGCAGGTGACTGGCACCTTTTTTGGTCATCTCCAGGCGGACTTCTGCCAGCTTTTCTTCCCGGGTTTTGCCTGCAATGCTGTCGTCATGCAGAAATACCGGTGTCGCAGGCATATCTGGACGATCGATCCAGACGGTTTCCAGAAGATCTTTTTCAACTTCAATGGTGATGTTTTTGTCCTTAAAGGTTTCCAGCAGTTTCTGTGTCTGCTGGTGGCTCATCACCTTGCCATCAAAACCTACCACGCTGCCTTCGGGCAGGGTATCTGCCAGCCAGTCCTGAATGGCCGGAACTTCCGGCATCCCGTCACGCATCAGCTCAATGCCGGAATTCTCCAGCTCCTGGCTGGCCTGCAGGAAATAACGGCCATCGGTCCAGAGGGCGGCCCGGTCTTTCAGTACGACTACGGTGCCAGCTGAACCTGTGAAACCGGACAGCCATTCCCTGCCGCCCCAGTGTTCTGAGCTGTATTCACTCTCGTGAGGATCCGAGCTGGGAATAATCCAGGCATCTATATGGCTGGTGCTCATGGCGGCTCTCAGAGCCGTGAGTTTTTCGGGCGTACTGGTCATTATTGATCCACTCCGGATGACTTCAGTCTGAAACGGTTTTTCGGGACTATTTTCAGAACTATTTTCAGAACTATTCTTCGAACGAGTTTCCCGAACTATAACCCTTAAGTTGTCGGAAATACCATCGACTAAGCCTGTATTACGGAAATGAAAACCCGACAAATGCTGGCCGCTTTGTCTGTACTTTTGTGTGGGAGTGAATCACATATCCAATCCAACCTTGTGGAGATACCACTTACCCTCGAAATTGCCGTATTGTTCCCAGAAGAGTACATTGATGTCGAGCTCAAACGGTGATACGCCAAAGTATCTGTAGAGTCCTTCGTTGGGATTAAACAGTTCCAGGATGCCGTTTTCGAACCGAAAGCCTATTGCGTGGCCGTTGTACAACGAGTCGTCGCCCATCCCGTTAAAATACAACAAAATGAAGTGTCCGGTCTTTTCCAGCACCCAATTAGAAATATATCCCGCACTGCTGCTTTTATTCATTTCTCCAGATGTGCTATCCAGAGAAATAAGATTTTGGCTTTGTAATAAAAAAGGAATACCAGCAGAATAACTCAATGCTTTAGAAGGGAATGTATGCTTCCATGCGTAGGATGCCTGGATAATTGAGATTGATTCAAAATCAAATTCAGCAGCACTTTGGACGCCTCTTCCCTCTGAGGTTATGCTTTTTTTTAGCCAGGTCACTACCATGCCAGAGCAAATACCTGAGTTGTTATAAACAGGACTTAAGTTTTTTTTATTCCAATGGGCATTAACTGAGTAATTATTTGCCGTAGAAAAAATTTTTTCAAAAAGCATGTTACTTAAGTCCTCCAAAATCTCCGGGATTCTGTGACTTTCGATCTTACTAAACGACGAACAAGGCAGTTCGGTATACACACGCAGAGAGGAGTTTGGGGAGACCATCCTCCAGACCGACTGTCTGAATGTTGCATACTCATTGTTCATATATCGCTCAGACTTGTTTGAAAGCAGGTCGTAAAGTACACTCTAATGTCGGCAAAAATATATCACGTCGATAGACTGGCGGCTCGATGATTCAAGCAGCCATAGCGAAAGAAAACCGTTTTTCTAAATAACGAGAGGTGAAGTAGTGGCTCGAGTAACCGTAGAAGACTGCCTGGATAACGTTGATAACCGTTTTGAACTGGTTATGGTGGCTTCCAAGCGCGCCCGCCAGCTGTCCATTGGTGGTAAAGAACCAAAGCTGGACTGGGAAAATGATAAGCCAACGGTAATGGCTTTGCGTGAAATTGCTGAAGGTCTGGTAACCGCGACTACTGTTGAAGAGCGCATTGTCGATGAAGACGAGGCCGCTATGTTTCTGGCTGGTGTAGAAAGCTAACAGCCAGGAAAGCCTCTGATGTCCGGATTGCTGCACAGGAGGAGCGGGCTTTGCTGACTATCGATGAGTTTGCCGGCCGCTTGAAGTCCTACCTGACCCCTGAACAGGTTAATCTTGTTCGCAGGGCTTACTATTACGCCGAACAGGCCCATGACGGGCAGATACGACGGAGTGGTGAGCCTTATATCACCCATCCTCTGGAAGTGGCAGCTATTCTGGCCGACATGCACATGGACCATCACAGCCTGATGGCCGCCATGCTGCACGATGTCATAGAGGACACCGGTATTGAAAAAAGTGCCATAGTCGAACAGTTTGGTGAAGTGGTCGCTGAACTGGTAGACGGGGTCAGCAAGCTGACCCACATGCACTTTGAGAATAAAACCCTGGCTCAGGCCGAGAATTTTCAGAAAATGGCGCTGGCCATGGCCCGGGATATCCGGGTTATTCTCGTCAAGCTTTCAGACCGTTTGCACAACATGCGAACCCTCGGGGTTCTGCGCCCGGATAAACGCCGCAGAATTGCCCGTGAAACCCTCGATATTTATGTTCCAATAGCCAATCGTCTTGGTATGCACAATCTGCGGATTGAGCTGGAAGACCTCGGCTTTGAAGCCATGTACCCCATGCGTTCACGCATGATTCGCCAGGCCGTCAAACAGGCGCGTGGCAATCGCCGGGACCTGGTGGGCAAAGTACAGAAAGCCATTGCTGCCCGGCTGGAAGAAGAAGGTCTTAAAGGCAGAGTGGTGGGACGCGAGAAACATCTCTACAGCATTTATAAAAAGATGCGCAGCCAGAGCAAGTCCTTTGGTGAAATCATGGACATGTTCGCCTTTCGCATCATAGTCGACAGTGTCGACAGCTGTTACCGCGCCTTTGGCATCGTTCACAACCTCTACAAACCCATCCCCGGCCGCTTCAAAGACTATATCGCTATCCCCAAAGCCAACGGCTATCAATCCCTCCACACCACTTTGTTCGGTATGCACGGCGTACCTGTGGAAATCCAGATCCGTACTCAGGAAATGGAAGATATGGCGAACAATGGCATCGCCGCGCACTGGCTGTATAAATCCGGTGATGAAGCGCTGTCGGGCAGTCATGCCCGTACACGACAGTGGCTAAAAGGTGTGCTGGAGCTACAGAAGAATGCCGGTGACTCCCTGGAGTTTATTGAAAACGTAAAAATCGACCTCTTCCCCGATGAAGTCTATGTTTTCACACCCCGTGGTGCGATTCTCGAATTGCCAAAAGGGGCGACTGCGGTCGATTTTGCCTATGCGGTTCATACCGATGTGGGTAACACCTGCGTTGCCTGTCGTATTGATAAACGACTTGCGTCACTCAGTCAGCCACTGCAGAGTGGGCAGACGGTAGAAATCGTAACGGCGGAAGGTGCCAGCCCCAATGTCGCCTGGCTGAACTTTGTCCTGACTGGCAAAGCCCGTTCTAACATCCGTCACTTCCTCAAACATCAGCGTCGCAACGAATCCATTGCTCTTGGCTATCGCCTGTTGAATAAGGCTCTGGTCAGCTTTGATACCCGGGTGGATCAACTGGATCAGGGCATTCTCAACCAGCAGTTGAAAAACTTTAAGCTGGAGTCGCTGGACGAACTGCTTGAAGACATCGGCCTTGGTAACCGTATGGCTTACATCGTTGCCCGTATGCTGGTGGAGCCTCAGGAAACCGATGGTGAGGAGAAGTCTTCACTGGATGTGGACATTGAACAGTCTCTGACCATTCGTGGCACGGAAGGCATGGTAATCAGCTTTGCCAAGTGTTGTCATCCTATTCCGGGCGACCCGGTGGTGGGGCATGTCAGCTCCGGTCGGGGCATTGTGATTCACACCGACAGCTGCAAAAACATTGCAGAAATTCGCTATAACCCTGAAAAGGTTCTGGAAGTCGACTGGGACAAACACGTTTCCGGTGAGTTCACGGTAGACCTGCAGGTCGAGCTGGAACATCATCGTGGCATGATCGCCTCTCTGGCCACCAGTATTACGGCGGTTGAAGGCAATATTGAAAAGATCAGCATGGAAGAACGTGATGCCAGTTTCTGCATGGTACAACTACTGGTGAACGTTAAAGACCGTGTCCATCTTGCCCGTATCATTAAACGACTGCGCGTGATTAAAGGCGTACACTCCATTACCCGCCGCAGGGAATCCTAAGCTCTGTCCCCTGTATTAAGCAGGGGCTGATTCCTTTGATCTGGCTCATGATCATCAGCAAATCCGCTTGCAATATACGAGGTCTTCCCTACTATCAGCCTTTTGGAAGGTGGAAGATATGAGTAACCGACAGATTATTAATACCAAGCGAGCACCACAGGCGATTGGTACCTATTCCCAGGCAGTAAAAGCGGGAACCACGGTTTATATCTCTGGACAGATTCCACTGGTACCTGAAACCATGGAATTGCAGGATGGCGACTTTAAAGATCTGACCCGTCGTTGTTTCACCAACCTCAAAGCGATTGCCGAAGCTGCAGGTGGTACGTTAGAGGACGCCGCCAAGGTGAATATCTTCCTGACCGACCTGAGCAATTTTGCTTCTGTAAATGAAGTGATGGCTGAGTTCTTTGAACAGCCCTACCCGGCACGAGCTGCCATTGGTGTGAAAGAGCTGCCAAAGGGCGTACCGGTTGAGGTTGATGCTGTTCTGGAGTTGAAATAATACCCGCTTTTCGTAGAGCTTCTTACGAAGCTCTACTCGCTTCCCCATGGCAAATCCCGATAATGATCCGGGTATTTCAGCCGCTGTTTATTGCTGATCGCAAGTGCTTCTACCGTTGCCTTTACCGGTGACGGAATACTCGCCATGTTTGCCAGCTGGTCCAGCTGTTTCATACTGATTTTTCTGCGAACAGAAAAGTTCACCCGCCCGGAACTTCGAAGCTCTACCTGTTCTGCCGCAAATAGTCGTTGTTGTGCGGTTGGCAATTGGATTTTTCCTTTCAGGTAACCCGCAATCACTTCAGCCTGACAGTGATACAGGATAAATGGCGCACTGGCCAGAGTCATCCCGGTGGCTGATAATTCCGGGTGTACAGGATGGAACAGATTAAGGTAGAGAGGCGCCATACAGCTTTTATCACCAGATAGTTCAATACCTGGCAGGGCCTGCCTGAAAACAGGATCAGGCTGGTAACCGGTACACAGGATCAGGACATCAATATCCTGCAGTTTTTCACCGTTTTCCAGAATCACGGTTCGGCCATTACAGGCAATAACATCCCGGTGCCGGGTCAGGTTCTGGTTTGCACCGTAGGGTTTCCAGATCGGTTTGTGCAGCTCCCGGCTGCCAGAATGCGCACAAAGAAATACCCGGCTGGCACAATGGCTGATTTCCCGGCTCAGGTCTTCACCGGAAGGGCCTGTACCCACAAGGGCAATGCGCTGATTGCGATACGCTGCCGGCCCCCGATAGCTGAAACTGTGTTCAAGCCGCCCGGTAAAGGACAGTAATGGCTCAAGATCCGGAAGCTTTGGGTAATAATAACGACTGTTGCAGAATACAA
The DNA here is from genome assembly GCF_040549045.1 of Endozoicomonas sp. NE40. Classification (NCBI taxonomy): domain Bacteria; kingdom Pseudomonadati; phylum Pseudomonadota; class Gammaproteobacteria; order Oceanospirillales; family Endozoicomonadaceae; genus Endozoicomonas; species Endozoicomonas lisbonensis. The sequence continues at coordinate 2,562,612 of NZ_JBEWTB010000002.1, forward strand.
CGGCATCGAATTCTGCGCTGTTCTGGCTGGTTTGAATCTGCCAGCGTTTGGGGTTGCCATTGGTTAATCCACTTTTAGGAGATGCCTCAAGCGTAAGAAAGCGGTGATTAAATCGAATGTGTGGCAACAGGCCGTTATGTTCTGCAAAGCGTTGCAGCTGTGACAACACTTCATCATGCCGGGGATAGCAGGGGTAATCATCAGGATAGGGAAAATCGGGCAGCGCCATTGTCTGTCTGGGTACATTGCAACGTAGCGTGGGGTAGGTTGGACAGTAAATGCCGGAGAGACCGTCACGAATATCAATCAGCTCAGACAGAGGCTGAATAGCCCAGGAACCCCCCAGACAGTTGCGCTGCTCAAAAAGCGTAATGGTAAAACCGGCCTTTTTCAGTATGCTGCCGGTAATTAACCCTGCTGGCCCTGCCCCGATGATGGCTACTTCTTTATTAGCGGACATTCTTGTTCTCTGCCTGATCTGCCTGGAGAAAGAATAGACCGCTATCGCACAGGATTGTTCTGAATATTAATCGTCTTTTTATTATGAAAATGCAGTTTTCATCACCGGGGGGGACGAAAGCTGCATTTTTCGCTCATGGTTTTTTGCTTCAGGTAGCCAGCCTTGTAATCCGGGTATTTAAACTGATAGCCCGTATCGAGAATTTTGTGGTTGCTGCAACGTTTACTGGATCTTGGGGGAGCAGGATGATCATCGTTCAGTTCGACACCGTACTGAGTCGCAATCCAGTGCAGAACATCGTGCATAGGAGCTGGCTGGCAATCAACGCCAATGTAAACAGGGTCAGGCATTTGCCCACTGATGCTCATTTGAATCAGGTGTTTGAGAATACCGGCGCAATCATCCCGGTGAATGCGGTTACTGTAGACAGCAGGCTCTTTCGCGCATCCTTTTTGTTCAAGCACCCGTTTAATCAGCCGGTTTCTGCCAGGACCATAAATGCCACCAAAGCGCACAGAAGTGGCAGGCAGATTGCCGGCAAACAGTACCTTTTCCGCCTCCAGCAGAGTTTGACCGGCAAAGGTTTGAGGGTGGCAGTCAGAGCCTTCATCGACCCATTCGCCATTGCACTGATGATAGACGCTGGTGCTGGAGGTGAAGAACAGGTGTCTGGGCTGAATATTTTTCTTTTTTAAATGATTGATCACATTCATAAGACCAGTGACGTAAGCTTTCTGGTAAAGCTCTGGTGAGTGTCCGTCGGCAGCGGCCGTATAAAGAACGTAGTCGATGGTTTCAGGCCATGCGCCAAGTCTGTCCGGGTCTGAAAGGTCGCCGGGAATAGCGCTAACCCCTTCGGGCAACTGATCAATGGTGCGACGCAGGCCCCAGACTCTAAACCCATTGGTGAGCAGCAATTTGTCTGGCCAGCTCACACCCTACGTCGCCACAGCCTGCGATAAGAATGTTCAGTGTTTCCATCTTTGTTCTCATAAAATGCCTAAAGAGATGGTCTTGTGTACTGTTTTCTATATTTGCGTCGCAAACATTCCAACTTCTTCTCAGGTGTGATCATCCCTCAAAAGTCCTGCCTGAGCTATATTTGCAGAGGTTCTACCCAGTAAATAAACTGGCAACGTTATTAATGATAGATTTGGCATTCCTCAGAATACGACCATTTGACGCAGTGCGAACAACAGGTTTCGTCGTACAAGCAACCGATGAAGATTACTACCTGTCAGGTCGGTGTAATGTTACCTGTAGGCCATTGTTGAATAATAATAACCTTGTGACGCTCAATATACACCTGACGGATGAAGGCAGGGATTGGTACTGTGGGTACGAGGAGCATGAGGTGAAATCACTGTTAGTTCCATTTGGACAGCCTGACGGTACACTTATTCTAACTTACCCTATGAACGGTTGCGCTCTTGAGGTAAGGCGTGAGAAAGAGGGAAACCGTATTTACCACGACCACAATGGCGTTTGTATGCCACGGTCTATAGATGGGACAAGAGCATTGAGGGTGAGTGCTAATCACTACATGGACTGGGGCAATAGGCATTTTGTCCGTACGGAACGACTAGCCTACAGAGCAGGATTAACCAGAAAATACAGTGGTTTCAGTTTTGCACACACAATCATCTGCATTAAGCAGGGGCGCAATTGGAACGTTTACAACAACGCTGTAAGCCAGATTTATGAATTAGATCCTTTTTCAGCACAAAGGATAAATCAGGAGTATTTCCAGCCAAAAGATTATATAAAGTATTCATTAGGATATTTTCCTGATTGATCTGAGAGCTACCCGCCGATACCCGTTCATAGACGCTGGTGCTGGAGGCTAAGAACAGGTGTCTGACCAGCACGCACCCTACGTCCACAGCCTGCGATAAGAATGTTTTCAGACATAGCTTCAGGTTTTTCCAGTGTTAAAGCAGCTCAGTATCAAAGTGGCTGATCATATTATCCAGCTTCGTTTCATAGTAATAAGGATTAGACCACAGTTTCTGCTCTGCTAACTGAAGAATCTCAGCTTCGCTGGGAATATAGATTTTTTTACTTTCTTTACTTTCGACTGGCTTTAGTTCTATATCCAGCTCACGTTGAATAATCTGCTTTTGAGCTGATGATAAAGGGCTATGGGATTGCATTATGGCATGGAGCTTTTTGCCAGCTTCAAGTTTGGCTCTATCGAGATGTCTGAATGATCCTTTAGAAAATAGTTTACACTGCATTGCAGCGCAGTCGTCCTCTAAAACTCTTGAAATCATCGCAGTGCTTTCGCCTTTTGGATCAAACACCATTGGATCATTAATGAATTTGGAAAGATCACCGTAGCTGGCTGAGAGACCAGAGTTTTCAGCTTCGATGATAGCCTGCATTACGGACGCCTTAACCTTCTTTTCTTCTAACATGACCCGAGCTTTCTTCTTTTCAAGATACTGAGTAGCGGCTTCACAGCCCTCAGTGGTTTTTTGGTCTTTATAGAAGCCATATTGCTCACACAGGCTGCTGAACTCGCAACCTGCCCCCCTCAGTTTCTTAAGGTGTTTTGAAGACTCAAGTTTAATGTCAAGCAGTTTGCTGAGAAACTGCTCCCGGGTTAACTCCTGTCTGGAAAAAGAACCTTTGACGGCTCTGGTTTTTTCTGCAAGCCTGATCATTTCTTTGTTCATCTTTCCCAGTATTCCGGACAGCTCTAAAAACTGGTCAACCTTTTCTCCCTGTAATGTCATCGGTGGCAATGAATTGATGGCCGATGTATACATGGCGTCAGAACTGATTTTGGTCAACTCAGTAGCTTTTTCCAGCCACCGTTTTTTATAGGCAATTTTTGTCTGCTCAATGACGTTTTTGGTGCTTTGGTCTTTGGCTGAAAGACCGGCTTTATGCATTTCAAAAAAGTCAGTTGTTGGGGCATAGGTATTAAGTTTGCTTAACTGAGTGGTGGTTTGCGTTATTGGACAAGCGACTGACATTGAACTGGCTTCAGGAGTGTTTCCCCATCGCTCCTGAGCGTCTGTCAGGCTCTTTTTATAAGATGTGACTGCCATTTTCTCATTGACCAGATGTTCTAATTCAGAGGCTGCCATATTCATTGCGTAGAGCTGACCTTCCACAAGTGTAATACCCAGTTTTACCGGAGCATTATGTTGTTGAGATATTTGGCGCCTCATAACCGGAGGTGACCAATTGGAACTGGTAGCGGGTATGACTCTGTCACGATTCAGGGCTTCGGCGCTTTTCGCGCGCTTCATTTTTGGATCATCAGGCAGGTGTTTAGGCTTGATGCCATCAAGATTGATATCAACCGAAAGTCCTGCCGGTACAAACTGCCCGTGATCCCGTTTGAAATGAGACTGGACGAGAATGGTCGTTTGACCGTCGTAGGCCTTATTAACAGCCGGTTTTGAGTATTTCGTGAACTGTGCTTTATTTTCTACCCGGAATTCATCCCGGTTAATAGCGATGACTTCAACAGAGTAAGTCTGTGTTGACGACGATGGCGTAATGCCAAGCTTATCGGTAATAAATGTATAGACAGGGTTGAGAGTATCCTGTCTTACTACGTCCTTTAATATTGGCTCAGACCCGGGTATTGCTAACTGTAGTTTTTCAGTCAGCTCTTTTTCTTTTAGCGCAACTGGCTTTTCATACTCTGAGCTTTTCTTCTCAGATGTTTTCTGAACACTCTTGCGGTTTGGGTTGACTGAATGCATTGGTAAAATCCAGCTATCGCCGCTGCTTTGATCCTGCACTTCGACCTGCAGAGTAATATCGCTTCTTTCGAGGTCACCCTTCCACTTACTGTCATTACCTGTTTTTGAAATGCCTTTAAACTGGTCTGACACTTCGTCCAGTACGACCTCATTGGCCAGCCTTGACTGTTCCGACAAATTTAGCTTCTGCTCTCGCCGGTTTACAGAGAGTTTTAGTTCTATAGGTGTACCAAATGATTTTTTAACCGGGTTAAAAACATGGCAGGCATCGGTGACTGTTTTTCTGGCTTCAGGCTGTTTTTTGCCAAGATGTTGCTTTAATAGTTTGAGCTGCTCCTGCGGAGCTAGTCTCTCTAAACTTTGTTTACCAGGCTCGGCATAATCAGCGGATGCACTGATTCTGCATGCTTTAAGTGCCTTTGTCGTGTCCGGGTGGTTTGAAGAGTTTGCCCATTCGAGCAGTTCTTTCGTTCGATAGTTCGTTCGATAGTTCGTTCGACAGGGGCGTGAACTATCGCTTTGGGCTTGTACCCGCCCGGGCTGTCTTTCCGCTATATTTTTGCCTGAAACGGCAGCTTGTCCTGATGCTCCGGGTTGAACATAAGGTGTAGTGTTTCCTGTCTGTGTCACTGCGCTGCTTTGTGGTCCATCAGGATTTCCTGGTGGATTTTGGGTGGCGTATCCAGTAACGGAAGGAGCATGCAGACTAACCGGATCAGATTTCATTGTTTAAAATTCCTTTTTACTTATCCATGTTTAAGACGCTCCTTTGACCACTGAGCGTTCATTCAGTTCCAAATAAAGTAAGAAATAGGAAAATAAAGTGGCAGGCACTGCAAAAGCACTTTGGCCGCGCTGCAGCTGAATGCTTTGTCAGCCAGCTTACCCTCAGAGCCGGGGTGGAAAAACTGGAAAAAGAACTGGGTGCTGAGTTGTTTGAGCGTACATAAGATCGGTGACGTGTTTTCGCTCTTAAGGATAGATGCTATCAGTTTGAGTTTTTCTGATTGATTTCCATAGCCTTTCAGGTTGACTGAGTCCCTATGAAGGGGTTCCTTTATTGCCAGGCTCCATACTATTTATTCGGGTTACCAGGCTGTCAAGGTTACCGTTAGCAGAGCTGACGAGGTTTTCAAAAATCTTGGTAGATTCTTTCGGACTGAAGCCTTTCTGCTTCAGACTTTCCAGAGCCCAGGGTTTAAAATTCTGTTCAATATAAGCCGTTTGTGCGGCTTTGGCAGCGGTCAGTGCTTTTTCCATAGACGGGGTTAAAGGCGTATCACTGACAGCCTTTTTCACTTGCTCATGGTTGGCTTCAGGTTTTTTTAACAGTTCGTGAGTCCGTTTTGCGGCTTCCCTCGGTGAATAGCCTTTTCCTAAAAAGCTCTGTTCCGTCCATTGAGCCAACTCTTTGCGATTCTGGTCCTTAAAAGGAATTTTAGCGACTCCCTGTTCAATCATGAAACTACTGCGTTTTGTTGTTTTGCTGATGCTTTTAACGGTATCTTTTGCCCATTCAGGAGAGTAACCTTTTTCGATGAGAATGTTAGCCTGTTCTTCCATAAAGGCTTTGCTGGCTGTGAAGTCCCGAGATTTTTTATAAGCATGAGTAATTGATAACGAGCCGTCGCTTTTTATCTGAACATCAATCTTTTTAATTTTGTAGTCAGGAAGGCTCTTCTGTTTTTTTGGAGATTTTTTTGCCCCACCGATAAACAGCTTTTTCGGGCTGAAGGAAGACAGCTTTCTTCCCCACCTTGCTCCATGAGTAGTCCCATGAGTTGGCTGATTCTCAACGCCACTGTTATGAACTCCTGGCTGAACTCCACCTATTCCGTTGTTTGCGCCAGTTACCGACATATCTCACTCTATCCTGAAAATTAATCCCTTTGCAGGTTATCGACATCGCTTTGGATTTGTTTTACTTCGGGGCTACAGATTTATGAAATATTCTGACCGGTATGAGCCAGAAAATAAGGACATAAGGCTGACATGACGGGGAATATAGTTAATAATACTGATTAAATTTACAGTACTCTTATCACCATCGTCGGCTTACTTTTATTATGACTCTGACTGAACTGCGCTATATTGTTGCTCTTGCTCGGGAACAGCACTTTGGTCGTGCTGCAGCTGAATGCTTTGTCAGCCAGCCAACCCTCAGTGCCGGGGTGAAAAAACTGGAAAAAGAACTGGGCGTTGAGTTGTTTGAACGTACTCGCAACGCTGTTCGTGTCAGTGATATGGGGCAACGCATTATTCAGCAGGCAAGGAAAGTCCTTGAAGAAGCCGATGCTGTGAAAGAGCTGGCAAAAGAAGGTAAAGACCAGTTGAGTACACCGTTGCGGGTGGGTGCGATTTACACCATTGGCCCTTACCTGTTTCCGCATCTGGTACCCAAACTGGCAGAGCTGGCACCAGAAATGCCACTTTACATAGAAGAAAACTTTACTGCGGTTCTGCGTCGAAAATTACGACAGGGCGAACTGGATGCCATCATCATTGCCCTGCCCTTCACCGAACCGGACGTTTTAACACTACCCATCTATGATGAAGCCTTCAGGGTATTGATGCCAGGCCACCATCCGTGGGCTGAGCGTGATGCGATTAATAAAGATGAACTGTCCAGGGATGAAGTGTTGCTGCTGGGTGAAGGCCATTGTTTCCGGGACCAGATTCTGGAAGCCTGCCCGTTGCTTGGTGTGCATGAGGGTCATGACGGCTCCGGCGTTGAAGCCACTTCGCTGGAAACCATTCGTCACATGGTGGCATCAGGCATGGGCATCAGCATTCTGCCGGAATCGGCTCTGGGCAATAATTATTATGCACCGGATGTGCTGACTTCTAAGCCGTTCAGTGCTCCAGGGCCTGAAAGAACGGTCGCACTGGCATGGCGAGCCAGCTTCCCAAGACCCAAAGCCATTGATGTACTGGCAGCGGCATTAAAGCAATGTACCGATATCAACAGGATTGAAGATTAATGAGCAAGCCTCTGCATGAGATTCCGGTAACGGCACTCAAAGGTGTGGGGGCTGCTTTGGCTGAGAAACTGGCTAAAATCCATATCCGTAATCTACAGGACTTACTGTTCCATCTGCCATTGCGCTATCAGGATCGTACCCGCATAACGCCCATTGGTGCGCTCCAGCCGGATGGGGACTTTGTTGTGCAGGGCAAAGTGCTTGGTGCTGAAGTGATTATGGGGCGCAGGCGTAGCCTGCTATGCCGTGTCAGCGACGGTACGGGCAGTGTTGGTTTACGCTTTTATCATTTTTCTGCAGCTCAGAAAAACAACCTGAAAGCCGGAGCCGAAATCCGTTGTTTTGGCGAACCCCGACGGGGTGCCTCAGGTCTGGAGTTTTATCACCCGGAGTACCGGGTGATAAAGCCCGACAATCAGCTTGAGGTTGAAGAAACGCTGACACCGGTCTATCCCGCCACAGAAGGTTTAACTCAACAACGCATACGCAGCCTGTGTGATCTGGCACTGGATAAACTGAACAACCCTTCTGTACTACAGGACTGGTTACCAGAGTCTGTTCAACAACAGTATCAGCTGGGAACGCTTGTGGATGCTGTCCGGCTGTTGCACAGCCCTCCTCCGGATAATTCAATGGCTTTGCTTGGCGAAGGTCGTCATCCTGCCCAACGACGTCTTGCCTTTGAAGAACTGCTGGCACACAACCTCAGTATGCAGAAGCTGCGCACGTTGGTGCGTACTGTTAACAGCTACCCAATGCCGCCAAAGCAGGAACTGACACGCACCTTCCGTGAACAGTTGTCGTTTAACCTGACGGGCGCTCAGGAACGTGTGGTGGCTGAGATCAGTCAGGATATGATGCAGGCAGAGCCTATGCTCCGTCTGGTTCAGGGGGATGTGGGATCAGGTAAAACCGTTGTTGCTGCGCTGGCGGCCCTGCAGGTGGTAGAAAATGGCTATCAGGCGGCGATTATGGCACCCACTGAAATTCTGGCAGAACAGCATGAACGCAATTTTAAGAACTGGTTGAAACCACTGGGCGTGTCAGTGGCTTATTTATCCGGTAAAACCACGGGTAAAAAGCGTGAGAAGGTTCTGGAGGAAATTGCCAGCGGTGAGGCGTCAGTTGTCGTAGGCACCCACGCTCTGTTTCAGGATGATGTTGATTTTCACCGCCTGGGGTTGGCAATTATTGATGAGCAGCATCGCTTTGGTGTCCATCAGCGCATGGCGTTGCGGAACAAAGGCGAAAAGAACGGCGGGCAACCTCATCAACTGATTATGACCGCCACACCGATTCCCAGAACGCTGGCGATGAGTGCTTATGCTGACCTTGATTGCTCGGTGATTGATGAACTGCCTCCGGGACGCACGCCGATTAACACCGTGGTTATTGGCGACGAACGGCGTGAACAGGTCATGCAAAGGCTTCGTGCTGCCTGTCTGGAAGGTCGGCAGGCGTATTGGGTTTGTACGTTGATTGATGAATCGGAAACCTTGCAGTGTCAGGCTGCGGAGGTCACTGCGGAACAATTACGGGAAACCTTGCCAGAGTTGTCTATTGGCCTGGTTCATGGTCGTATGAAAGCCAATGACAAACAGACGGTGATGGACGCCTTTAAAGCAGGCCATTTGCACCTGCTGGTGGCGACAACAGTTATTGAGGTGGGTGTGGATGTTCCCAATGCCAGCCTGATGATTATTGAAAACCCTGAACGGCTGGGGCTGGCACAACTTCATCAGCTACGGGGACGTGTTGGCCGGGGCAGTATAGCCAGTCATTGTCTGCTGATGTATCACGCACCGTTATCTCAGCAGAGTCGGGAGCGGCTGCAGGTGATGCGCGATTCCAGCGACGGTTTTATGATTGCTGAAAAAGACCTGGAGCTACGGGGGCCAGGCGAAGTGCTGGGAACCCGGCAAACAGGATTGGCGCAACTGCGGGTTGCTGAGCTGGAACGGGACAGTGACTTGCTGGAAGATGTTCGCTCCGCCGCACAAACCCTGTTGCAGGTCGCTCCGGAAAATGCCGAGCCGTTGATTCTTCGCTGGCTGGGGCATGCTGAGCAATACGCGAACGTTTAGCCATTAAACAGCCATGAGCGGGTGAAACATTTTTTCGTCACCTTCGGAGATGGAAAAATTTTCACGGTAAAAAAAATAGTCTTGCCCGTCGCAAAGAAATATCATTCTATATTCAAAAACTATAAAAGCATGGGTAAAGATGATGGATTTACTGAAATATGAGATGCCGCTGTTGAATGGTGAGTCCTGCTCCCTGGGCAACTATCGTGGCAAAGTGGTTCTTATCGTTAATACTGCCAGTCAGTGCGGTTTCACGCCCCAGTACAAAGGGCTGGAAAGTCTGTATGAAAAGTACAGAGAGAAGGGGCTGGTGGTTCTGGGCTTTCCGTGTAATCAGTTTGGTCATCAGGAGCCTGGCAGCAGTGATGATATTGGAAGCTTTTGTGAAAAAAATTACGGCGTTACCTTCCCTGTCTTTGAGAAAATTGACGTTAATGGTGACACGGCCGCACCGCTGTATCAGGATTTGAAGTCGGCTGCTCCCGGAGTATTGGGAACCCAAAAGATTAAATGGAATTTTACCAAGTTTCTCCTGAACCGCAGGGGAGAAGTCATTGCCCGTTATGCACCAACGACAAAACCTGAAAATCTGGAAAGTGCTATTCTGGCAGAACTTGAGTCATAAGAGATAGGGTTTGCAGGTCGATAAGACTACAACATGGTCAGGACTGAAGGGTGGAAACATGACTGAACAGGCCCCGGTGCTTCCCGAATCTATTGAATACGCAGGCTTCTGGACTCGCTGTGGAGCCATGCTGATTGATACTTTTGTATTATTGCTCGTTACTGTCCCGTTGACGCTGGTGATCTACGGCAGCGAAATGTGGCACAACGAAACACTGGTACTTGGCAGTTGGGACTTATTGATTAACTGGCTGTTTCCTGTTGTGTTTGTCATCCTGTTCTGGCGTTACAGAGGGGCAACGCCCGGGAAAATGGCAACGTCGGTGCAAGTTGTTGATGCCAAAACCGGGCAAATTCCGGGATTTCGTCAGTCTGCTATTCGGTATGTTGGTTACTTTTTGTCGATCATCCCCCTGATGCTTGGATTTTTCTGGATTGCCATCGATAAGAGAAAACAGGGCTGGCATGACAAGTTGGCAGGCACCGTTGTTATTAAAATAAAGAAGACTGAGAGTTGAAAGAATAGCGATTTAAGCTGTTTTAACTCATTCAAAGAGACTAATTTTTTTTCGAATTAAAACCCTGATTTATGATCAGAAAACCGATGTATTGTAAAGACTCGTTGATTCAATCATCGGGTCTTTTTTTTAAGCAGTCACTATTTCTAGAACCCAACCACAATAACTATAAAAATGAGCGACAGTATGGAAGCTAATTTAGGTGCTGCGGGTGTAATAGTTTTTAATATTATTTTCGGCATGCGTCATGTTTGGCGTCGCGCTTCCTCTGAAAGTGGATGACTTTACCCGAATCATCAAAAAGCCAAAAGCGCCTGTGGTTGGAATGGTGGCCCAGTTTATGTTGTTACCCGGGCTGAGTACGTTGGCGGCTTATATCTTAAACGTTCCGGCAGAATATGCGGCAGGGATGATTCTTATCGCCTGCTGTCCTGGTGGAAGTATCTCAAATATGGTGACTTACCTTGCCCGGGGTAATGTCGCTGTATCTGTCAGTATGTCGGCAGCGTCGAGTTTGATGGCCATTTTTATGACACCTTTCAACTTTGCTTTTTATGGAAGTCTTCTGCCGCAAACTCAGGGAATGATCCAGTCTATTGCAATAGACGCCTCTAATATTTTACTTCTGATTATTACTATTCTGGCGATCCCTATGGTGGCTGGTATGTATATTGGCAATCGCTTTCCACGATTTGTTGCTATGGCTGAAAAGCCGTTCAGAGTTTTAACATTTACTGTATTGCTGGTTGTTGTTCTTGGAATATTGTCGCAGAACCTGGAGGCATTAAAGCTGTTTGGCGCTATGTTGGCAGCCCTTCTGATTGGGCAGAATGCTATGGCGATGCTTGTTGGTTACCTTTCAGCAAGAATGACAGGCTTGCCAGTACCTGATCAGCGTGCGATCACTTTTGAGGTAGGCATACAAAACTCTGTACTGGGCGTTGCCATTATTGTGACGTTTTATCCGGATATGTTTGGCATGCTCCAGATTGTTGGAATGTGGGGCATGTGGCATCTTGTGTCCGGATTGATTCTGGCTCATATCTGGAGTCGTAAAAGTATTACGTCCAAAGCTGAGCCGGTTTTGGAAGTGAAAGCTGGCTAATTGACCTGCAGAGGGGATAAAACATTACTCCCCTCACAGACTTTTAGGCGGTTGCTGGCTCATGCAGACAGTCTTGAATCAGTGACCCCATTGCTTTCATTATCAATTCTTTGCTCTGCTTTGCCAGAGTTGGATTTTCCCGGTTATTGTTAATGTGCTCAAAATAAGTTGTCCCCATTCTGAAGACAATGCGTGATAAGTTGACCAATTCATCAATGCTCCATTTTGAACCATAGTATTTCAGGATTGAAGAAAAGCGTTTTGATATGCGCTCGTCAAATGATTCATGAAGTTCTGACAGTTGTGGCATGGCAATCATTGCCCTGTTGAGTTCAAATTCAAGCTTATGATTAGCCGGGTTAGCGTACTCCTGTTCACCAATCAATTCGAGAAGTTCCCAGATACCCAGTTTATGAGACTCAAAGTTTTCGTAGTCGTCAAACCTTTGCATCACGTCATTAATCATGCTTTCACACAGTGCATAGATAACAGCCTCTTTGTTGGGATAATACTGGTAGAGAGATGCGACTGGAATTTTGGCTTTCTCAGCTATACCTACTGCTGTCAGTGACTCATAACCTTTCTCTACCAGTAAGGATGCGGTCACCTCTAAAATCGACTCAACACGTTTTTTTGATCGGCTTTGCACTGGTGTTTTTCTGGGTTTTACGGTCGTTTTTGACATGTACTCTATCCCCGCAGATTGATGTTCAGAGGTCATAACATCTGATTAGTAAAACGAACACGCCTATACATATAACCTTGGTTATATAAAAGTAGATCTATATCTGAACAAATAAAGCAGGTATTCAAAAAAAATCTCTAAAAGGTATAGACCAAGCCTTGCCGAGTTAGCCCGGTTATATAAAGAGGGATCAGGTGAAGAGGGGGAAAG
>NZ_JBEWTB010000002.1:2880000-3037500 GCF_040549045.1 Endozoicomonas sp. NE40
AAGGCATCAGGTCCTTCTGTTTACTGACCGACCTCTTAGGGCTGCGATAAATATAAATAAGAGATTCGATTCAGGATGAGAAAGTTTGATGATTCCGTTGCACTGAAGCTGCTAAAAGCCAGAGATGGTGTTATGAGCTTCTTCCGGCCGTTGTTGCAGGAGCATGGCTTAACTGAACAGCAGTGGAGAATACTGCGAGCGTTGTATGAATTTGACGAGTTGGAACCCAACCAGCTGTCACAGAAATGCTGCATCCTTGCCCCTAGCCTGACGGGGATGATCAGTCGGCTGGAACAGAAAGGCTATGTTGTACGCCGTCGTCCAATGGAAGATCAGCGACGTACATTGATTCGTATGACCAGAAAAGCTAGGGATTTATTCGCTGAACTCAGTCCTGAAGTGGAGAAGCAGTATCGGCGAATGCGCAAACGGTTGAGCCCTCAACTGGTCGATCAGTTAATTGAGCTGTGTTCTGAAGTAGAAGACCGCATGAAGCTGTAAACAAAAACAATAAATAAGCATTTAAAAGGCGTAAAAGAATTATGAAGCATGCTCGTGTTGAAATTAACGCTGTGGTTGAACAGGTCACCTGTGATGATGCTAATCCGGATAGTTATCAGGTGATGACCCGGGATGGCCGAACCTATTCAGAAACTGAAGTTACCTGGTTGCCCCCCAAAAGTGGCGTGATTATTGGTTTAGCGCTGAACTATGCAGATCATGCTGCAGAGCTGGACTTTGATAAACCGGAAAGCCCGATTCTGTTTGTAAAGTCTCCATCCAGCAGCAATGCGCACAACAAAAAAGCCTACCGTCCGGATAATGTTAATTACATGCACTATGAATCTGAACTGGTGGTGGTAATCGGTAAGACCGCCAGCAAGGTAAAGGCTGAAGAAGCTATGGACTATGTGGGTGGCTATACCGTTTGTAATGAACTGACGGTGCGGGATTACCTTGAAGATTTCTCCCGTCCACCCATTAAGGTTAAGAATGTCGACAGCTTTGGCCCACTGGGTCCCTGGGTGGTGGATCGTGATGATATTGATGACCCCCATAATCTGGCGGTCAGAACCTGGGTAAATGGTGAACTGCGGCAGGAAGGCAATACCAGGGATTTGATTTTTAATATCCCCGAACTGATTGAGTACATCAGCAGTTTTATGACCCTGCAACCCGGAGACATGATTGCAACCGGCACACCCAAAGGGTTGTCTGATGTAAAACCGGGCGATGAAATTATTGTCGAAGTGGAAAGCGTTGGGCGGCTCAGAACCTGGCTGGTGTCAGAGGAAGAGTATTACAGTCAGGCGAGCTAAAAAAACAGATAACAATAAAAGCGAGGAGTCAGGCATGGGCGAAATCGTACTTGCTGCCAAAATTACTCATGTGCCTTCCATGATCATTTCTGAACAGCCCGGCCCTCATAATGGCTGCAGGGATGCTGCGATCAATGGGCTGAAAAAGCTGGGGGATATGGCCAGAGAGCTGGATGTAGACACATTTGTTGTTCTTGATACTCACTGGCTGGTCAATGCGGCTTTCCATATCAATGGCAATCGGCGTAATGAAGGGGTGTATACCAGCCATGAGTTTCCGCACTTCATTCAGAATCTTGGCTACGACTATACCGGTAATCCGGAACTCTCCCATGCTATCGCTGAAAAGGCTGTAGCCAGGGGCATTAATGCTATGTCCCATGAAGTGCCGAGCCTGGATCTGGAGTACGGTACGATTGTCCCGATGCGCTATATGAATGAGCCGGGCGATATTAAAGTCGTCTCTGTTGCTGCCTGGTGTACACGACATGAGCTGAAAGACTCCCGTCGTATTGGTGAAGCCATTGCTGAAGCTGTAAAAGAGAGTGACAGTCGTGTGGCTTTGCTGGCCTCAGGTTCTCTGTCTCACCTGATCTGGGAAAACCGGCTGGTAGACAAAGGACTCTTTACCATTTCCAGTGAATTTAACAAGCAGATGGATTTGCGGGGTGCTTGACCTCTGGAAGCAGGGAGACTTTAAAACGTTTCTGAAAATACTGCCTGAATACGCTGAGAAGTGTGATGGTGAAGGAGGAATGCACGACACAGCCATGCTGTTTGGCGCGCTGGGGTGGGATCAGTATGAGGGAAGAATTGAAATGATCACGCCTTACTTTGAAAGCTCGGGTACAGGACAGGTGAATGTTTTGTTCGAAGTGTGAGCCTATAAAAAGTGTAAGCCTGTAAATTTTATATTACGACAGTCTCCTGAAATTGGCTGTCGTATGTTATTCAGGAGTGGCTATGATTCCAGACGTTAATAACATTGTTTACGCCTCTGACCTGCAACCCGGGTCACGTCCGGCTTTCAGAATGGCTGTCAGGCTGGCGCTGAGTAATAATGCCCGATTGCTTTTTATAACGGTGATTGAAGACAGTAACGAATACGCCAAAAGGCGAGTCAGCCTTGCGGTGACCGATAAAATGCTGAAAGAAATGGAAACGGAAAGCATGGACCGGTTGCAATCTAAAATGATAAACAGGCTGGAGCGCTTTATAGAAGAGGAAATGGAACAGGGCATTGAATTTCCTCAGGGCAAACCGGAGCTTCATGTCATTGAAGGGACGCATGCCGGGCAGGCGATCGTTGGGTTTGCTGACCGGGTCGATGCTGACCTGATTGTGATGGGCAAGCGAAGAAAGCATGGAATGGATAAGCTGTTGGTGGGTTCAGTGGCTAACAAGGTGCTTAAGTCCAGCCATATTCCTGTGTTGATGGTGCCGTTGCGGTAATCGTTTCTTTCAGGGGCGGTTATCCGCCCTGCTATAGATTCTTTTCCTGCCTGAACTGATTAGGTGATACCCCGGTCATTCGCTTGAAGAAACGGGAAAAGTACGCAGGATCTTTAAACCCCAGCTCATAGCTGATCTGGTTAATGGTCTGACCAGTAAACAACATCAGCCGTCTGGCTTCTACATACAGGCGGTCATGAATAAGTTGTTTGCAGGACTTGCCGGACAAACGCTGACAGATAGTATTCAGGTGAGTGGTCGAGATTCCCAGCTCAACAGCGTAATCTGTGATTGCCCAGTGCCGGGTATAATGGGATTCAATCAGTATATTAAATCGGGTAAAGGTGCGGCTGTCGGCGGTTCGGGTATTCAGGACCGGTGTATCACTCCCAGTCATTCTCAGAAGATTTATCAATAACAGCTTTGCCCAGGCGGCCTGTGTGTGGTGCTGGTATATTTCTTCGTGTTCAAACTCATACTGAAACAGTCGGCACAACTCCAGAAAATGTTGTGCTGTAGCATTGTTGTGTTTTAGTGAGAAACATTTTGGCTGGTCATATAAAAGACCAGAATCTTTTAATAACTGCCAGACTGTCTCCTGTTTAACTGTCAGAACATAGCCGGGTGCATCGTCGTCCGTCACAAAGGCGTGTGGCGTGGCGGGCGGTGTATAGATGCACATGGGAGCATTCACCCTGTAGTAGCGGTCATCGAGTTGAACTCTTGCTGTACCCTGTAGAATAACATGAACCTGAAAGTATCGGTCATGGTGGTGTACAGGCATATTACGCCCAAAGAATAACGCCATTTTTTCGTGGCGTTCATAGTGAATATCAGCGTTTTCATACCGCTGGTCATAGGCCTGACCAATGTTGATATTGGGAATGGACTGTATGTTGTTGTCGATTTTCAGATCTGGCACTGACTGTTTCTCTCAGAGGCTCTGCCAGAGGACAGAGCCTTACGTCATTATTATCCCTGGGGCGTATAATTTTCAGCGTATTTGCGATAAGCCTGAAGCGCGGCGTTACCATCCACTCCCCGTTTTTTAGCATTGTCGAGCCATTTATTTTCAACCAGGGGAAGAATTCGGATCAACTCTTTTGACATGTCATCGTCTTCCGTCAGGTTAATAATTTCAACACCATTGGCTAAGGCAACATTGATTCCGTCAGCGTCGGCTTCCTGCCAGACCTGACCAATACGGGCTGAGAGTTTTTCCCCGGACAGGGCCCGAATAGCTTGCTGGTCCCTGGCAGACAGGCCTGCCATAAAATCTTCACCGATAAAGAAAGAGAAGCTTGCCCGGTACAGACCTCCGGGGAAACAGATAACCTGTTTAGTGACTTCACTCAGGCGCAGGGCCTTCAGGTCCTGCAGTGAGATAATGGTACCATCAACCACGCCCTGCTGTTGCAGCTCGTAGATTTTGCTGGCTGGAGCACTGATGCCGGTAACACCGATCAGTTCGCCCAGTCGTGAGGCAATACCTCCGGTGACACGGATTTTCCGACCTTTGATGTCGTTAAAGTTGTTGGCTGGACGGGTCAGGTACAGGCAGTTGCCGCCATTGGTAAACAACGCCAGCAGTTCAATGCCGTCGTGTTCGTTCTGTCTGGCAAAGAACTCTTCATTGACCTTCCAGAAAGCGGCTGAAGAGGCTCGGGCATCGGCTTTGACATAAGGCATCTCTGCGACTTCAGTCATCACAAAACGACCAGGTATGTAACCGTGAACCGACCAGCTGGCATCGGCAACGCCATCTTCCACAAGGTCAAAGTAACTCTTCGGATGACCAAGGTCGTATTCCAGCTTGACCTTTACACGACCTTCTGTCGTCTGTTCAATCTGGTCTGCCCATTCAGGGAACACCGTTGCGTTCATGGGGTGTGACGCTGGAAGCCAGGTGGCCAGTATCATTTCTTTCGATGCCTGGCTGACGCTGGCAACAGCGGTTAAAGCCAGGGCGGACAATAATTTCAGGCCTTGTTTTGCAATGGAGAGTTTTACAATGGGGAGCTTTACCTTGAAAAGTTTAATCATGCAGAGTTCCTGATCTTATTCTTGTTGTGGAACAGTATGGTTTAGTTGTTCGAATACTTAAACAGAAAAAGGCTGTCAACAGACAGCCTTTATGGGTATTACATGAAGCCTTTTTTCAAGTCTTCGCCGTTGTTGTAGGCAGGGTCATTCCAGCCTTCAATGTCGTAGTCGCTCATGCATTTTTCAACCAGTGCGCTCATTTCCGCCATAGCTCCAGTGTTGCGCGCCCAGCGCAGGCATTGCATACGGACTTCTTCAGCGCTACCGGCATAGTTGATTTCATACAACTCATGACGTCCACCAAATTCGGTACCTACAGCGTCCCACAGCAGCTTCATGATTTTGATGCGATCAACATGATCTATGCCCCGGGAACCGCGACAATATTGCGCAAGGTATTTATCCAGTTCCGGATTCTTTAAGTCCTTCGCACCACTGGGCATATAGATCAGGCCGCTGGCGGCAGTCTGCTGAATGATATTCATGATCTTCGGATAAGCCGTTGGCGCGAATACCCGGTAGGACTGCAAAGCGGCTACGTTGGGCAGGTAAGCGTCTTCTTGCCAGGGTTCCGCTTCGGCGTACATTGAGTCCGTTAATGACCAGAACATGTTTCGCCATGCCACAACTTCGCCAAGGTCAGCAGAGACACCACGGAAATCAACGACACCGGTACACTCCAGCGCCTTTTCCAGAAGACCGGCAAGGAAGTCCAGCTTGACGCACAACCTGACGCAACCCTGCATGGGGAATAGACGACCAAAGCCTGCGACCGGGAACCAGGAGCGTAGTTTGTCGAAATCCCGGTAAACCAGCACGTTTTCCCAGGGAACAAAGACGTTATCAAAAATCAGGATGGCGTCGTTTTCATCAAACCGGCTGGAGAGTGGGTAATCAAAGGGTTCACCCACCCGGCTTGAGTTCATTTCATAAGAACCACGGGAAATCAGTTTAACGCCTTTGGTGTTCATTGGAGTCAGGAACATCAGGGCAAAATCGGTGTCATTACCAATCACCTGGGCAGAACCCTGAGCAATAAAGTTGTAGTGGGTGAGTGCAGAATTGGTGGCAACCACTTTGGCACCGCTGACATAAATGCCTTCATCGGTCTCACGTTCAACGTGTACATAAACGTCACGCACCTGGTCAGCTGATTTGTCCCGGTCAATGGGTGGGTTAACAATCGCATGGTTCAGATAGAGGCAGGATTCCTGAATACGTTTGTACCAGCGCCGGGCGTTGTCTTCAAACTTGCCGTAAAATTCTGGAAATGCCCCCAGTGAGCTACCGAACGCGGCTTTGTAATCGGGGGTGCGACCCATCCAGCCGTAGGATATTCTGGCCCATTCTGCGATAGCGTCCCGTTGTTCCCTGAGCTCATCTTTGCTGCGGGCATAGCGGAAGAATTTGTGAGTGTAACCGCCATTGCCTGTATCGGTTTCACAGCAGAGTTTCTCTTTGGTTTCGGGGTCATGGAGGGCATCGTAGAGTTTGGCGACAGTGGCGGCAGAGTTGCGGAATGCCGGGTGTGTGGTAACGTCTTCAATCCGTTGTCCGTCGATATATATTTCCCGACCGTCTCTGAGAGAGGCAAGATATTCTTCTCCGGTAAGAGGGCGGTTGGATTCAGCACGATAGTCTTCGGGGCGATAGTCCTGAGGGCGTATACTCATTATTTCCTACCTTGGTTATTGTTGTTCTGGATCAGGCGGTATGAGTAGATTATTTCCGTTGTGGAAAGTACATGGAATGGCTTTTTGGAGGGGTGTCTTGTACTTTTGGCAAGTAGCTTTAGGTTTTGAGTAATTCTACTTATCAGAGAATAGTTTTTTATAGATGGCTAAATATTGGACTATAGTACCTTAAAATTGAATAGACTGTAGATTAGGAACACGCACTGATTACAAGTGCTCTGTTTGTTACAATACTCCGTTATTTCTCCTTTAGTTGGATCGATGTATGAGTCAGCTTCTCCACCAGTTGCTTCTGGATCAGGCAGAGAAAACACCTGATGCCCGGGCGTTAGGTGTCAAAACACAATGGTATGATTATGCATCTGTTGCCAATCATGTGAAACGTGTTGCCACTGGTTTGCAGCAGCTTGGGCTGGCTCGTCATGAGAGGGTTGCCATTTATCTGCCTAAAACGCCAGAAGCCGTATTCAGTTTTTTTGGTGCAACCGCTGCGGGCGGTGTCATGGTTCCGGTGAATCCGGTGCTGAAGGCTCCACAGGTCGTACATATTTTAAAAGACTGCAATGTTCGTATTCTGGTGACAAATAAAGCCAGATATAAACAGCTTCAGCCGTTGCTCAATGAATGTCATGATCTGGTTCAGGTCATTGTAGTCGATCCTGTTGATGTCGATGGTTCGACACTGGCCTGGAATGATTTTCTGGGAAGGGCTGAACAATGGTTGCCTCCATCCAGTATTGACGCTGACATGGCTGCCATCCTCTACACTTCGGGCAGCACTGGTAAACCCAAAGGTGTCGTATTATCCCATCGTAATATGGTGACAGGTGCTCACAGTGTGGCAGAGTACCTGCATAATACGGCTGACGACCGTTTGCTGTGTGTGCTGCCATTCAGCTTTGATTACGGCTTCAGTCAGCTGACCACGGCTTTTTCTGTGGGGGCGGGTTGTTATCTGCTCGAATACCTGCTGCCAAGGGATATTGTAAAAGCGGTTGAAAAGCAGGGCATTACCGGTTTGGCGCTGGTTCCGCCACTGTGGGTTCAGCTGGCTGACCTGGAGTGGCAGGAAGCGGGTCATGGTTTGCGCTACTTTACTAATTCCGGTGGCGCTATGCCGACCGCAACCTTGTCTGCTCTAAGAGAAAGATTACCCAATGCCTCTCCGTATTTGATGTATGGCCTGACCGAAGCATTCCGTTCGAGTTACCTTGATCCATCTGAAGTAGACCATCGTCCGACGTCTATGGGCAAAGCGATTCCGAATGCCGAATTGTTGGTGGTTAATGAAGCGGGGGAGGAGTGCCAGCCCAATGAGCCCGGCGAACTGGTTCATCGGGGTGGTCTGGTGTCAATGGGGTACTGGAATGATACAGAGCGTACTGCTGAACGCTTCAAACCTGCACCCATGGCTTTTAAGGAAATTCCGACGCAGGAACTGGCAGTCTGGTCGGGTGATGTTGTGAAGCGGGACGACGATGGTTTTCTGTATTTTATTGGGCGTCGTGACGATATGATCAAAACGTCTGGTTATCGTGTCAGCCCCAGCGAGCTAGAAGAGGTGGTTTACGCTTCTGGTCTGATTTCAGAAGTGGCTGCCATTGGCCTTGCCCATGCGCGTCTGGGACAGGCGGTTGTTCTGGTGGTCGTGTGCGGTGACGAACAGGTGTTCGATGAAAAAGCCATTACCAAATATTGTCAGCAGCATTTACCCGCCTATATGGTGCCTGCAAAGGTGATCGAAAAGCAGAGCCTTGCCCGCAACCCGAATGGCAAAATTGACCGTAAAGTATTGACTGAAGAGTACAAAAGCCTGTTCAGTGCAACAGGAGTGAAGCAATGAGTAAAAAACATGACCGGCTTGAGCGAATCAATGTTAATAACAATGAACTGCTGATAGCTGACAGGAAAGCTTCAGAGCTGGTTGACATTGTTGGGGGGACACCGGTTTATGTTTACAGCCGGACAGAACTAAGTGACAGGGTTAAAGCATTGCGTGCCGCCATGCCGGAAGCTCTGAAGCTGCATTATGCGATTAAGGCAAATCCTATGCCAGCGGTTGTGCAACACATGTCTTCCATGCTGGATGGTCTGGACGTTGCCTCACACAAAGAGATGCTGGTGGCTCTGAGTACTGGTATAGCACCGGAAACGATAAGCTTTGCAGGCCCTGCCAAGCAACCTGGCGAGCTGTGGGCTGCGGTTGTGGCAGGAATTGTTGTGAATGTTGAATCAGTTCTAGAGCTGGAAAGGCTTTATGTCATCAGTGAAGATCTGGGCATCCGGCCCAAAGTGGCATTCCGTGTGAACCCGGATTTTGAACTGAAATCTTCTGGCATGAAAATGGCCGGAGGACCTAAGCAGTTTGGTATTGATGCGGAATTAATGCCGGATATTCTGTCAGGTCTGGATACGGCAAAAATTGATTTTAAGGGTTTTCATATTTTCTCAGGTTCACAGAACCTGAAAGCTGATGCACTGATAGAAGCCCATGACAAGACATTTGAGCTGGCTGCCAGGCTAACAGCTATTGCACCCGCTAAAGTGGAGCACGTCAATATCGGTGGTGGTCTTGGTATCCCCTATTTCCCGGGTGAAAAGGCGCTGGATGTGACACCTGTCGCTGAAAACCTTCAACGTTTGCTGGATTCCCGTAGTGGTGATTTTCGTGACACTGAAATTGTCATGGAGCTGGGACGTTACTTCGTCGGAGAAGCCGGTTATTACATCTGCAAGGTGACTGACAAGAAAGTGTCGAGAGGTCAGGCCTACCTGATGACAGATGGTGGTTTACATCACCATCTGTCTAATTCGGGTAATTTTGGTCAGGTCATTCGGAAGAACTATCCTGTCTTGATCGCTAACCGTGTCGATGGTGATAAAACAGAAAAAGTCGAAATAGTTGGCCCTTTGTGTACGCCACTGGATATTGTCGGCGCTAAACTTGAACTTCCTGAAGCGGAACTTGGCGATCTGGTGGTTGTATTCCAGTCTGGTGCTTACGGCGCAACAGCCAGTCCGCAGGACTTTTTGAGTCATCCACATGTCCGGGAGTTACTGATCTGATGTCTGCACCTGCATTGCCTAAAGCAAAGGTCAGGGCTGCAACGGCTGAAGACTTTGATGCAGTTTATCCATTATTACAGGAACTGAACAGCACGCGCTTTACCCGTGAAATCTGGCAGAGACTGTTTACCAACCTCTGGCATCAGGAAGACTGGAGTCCGGGCTATGTGCTGGATAATGGTGAGAAAGTGGTCGGTTTTCTGGGTGGGCTGAACTCGACGACTGTACTGGATGGGGAAACCCACATCGTTTGCAATCTGACGGCGTGGATTGTTAAGGATGAATACCGTAACAACTCTATCATGCTGCTTATGCCGTTTCTTAAGCGCAAGAATACCAGCCTGACCAGCCTGACCTCTTCTCCTGAAGCTTATAAGGTGTATAAAAAGCTGGGGTTTAAGGATGTAGAAACAGATTGCCGGATTATTTATCCACTGCCGTCTTTTAGCAGACAGTACAAAGTGCTTTCAGCAAAAGATGAAGTGCAGGAAATATTAAGAGAGAAGGAAAAGAAGGTATTTATTGATCATGAAGGGCTGGATGTAAAGCAGATAGTGATCAGTGATGGACAAGAGCATTGCTATCTTTTAATGACCCGTCGTTTGGGGCGTGGGCATATTCAGATGATTAGCAATGTTAGCTTGTTCAGGAAGGCAGTTGGGGCAACGTGTGGATCAATCTGTAAGAGTATTGATGTTAAGTCGTTGCAGGTCGATGAGCGTTTTTTGGCGGGGCAAAAAATACTGCTGTCTCGTAGAAAGGTGTTTCCACAGCCTAAGCAGGTTCGGGGTAAGCTGCCTGCTTCTGAGGTAAATGCTGCTTATTCTGAGCTTTCAGTACTGGCTACACCCTGAGGTGTAGCCAGTCTGGTATGTTGATCAGGAATGGGCCTGATTCACATACTCCAGCAGACTGCCAACGGTTTCGAAAATAGTCGCGTCGATATCATCGTCTGCAACGTCAATTCCGAAAGACTCTTCCAGAGCAGTGATAACGCCGACAACTGCCATGGAATCGAATTCAGGGAGTGCGCCGAGAAGTTCTGTGTCTTCGTTAAATTCACTGGCATCCAGTTCGAGAACAGTTTCCAGTAGGGATTTAATTTCATCAATTTTGGGCATTTATATTACCTGATGCCGTTCAAAGTCAGCTTTGATTACTTGTTAAATATTATTTAAAGAGATGGCTGTGTGCAGTTAGCCGAAAATGTCTTTATCAAAAAAAGGCTAGCGTACTTTAATAGGTTTGAAAATTTGGTTCAAGTGTTGATTTGTATGAGAAAATTATTTGCCATATTTTAGAGTGTCATAAAAAATTTCCCATTCTGATTTTGTTAGTTTTCCAGTATCGAGAAGATCTTTTTTGAGGACTTTAACCTTAACTCTTAGTTTATCTTCAATTTTATGGTAGGATCTTATGTATTTCAATGCAGTATCGATCCAGCAAATCTCCCCTAACTCAGTTGACATGACATTTTGGAAGTGAAGATCTCTATATATAGCTCCATTTTCAGCCATCAGATTGATATCATTTGCTATATCGATAAGAATTTTTTCAATAACTTTGTTTTCTCGAAATAGTTTTGTATGGTGTTCAATAGGTAAGTAAGATTCAAGCTTTTCTGTTATGAGAAGCTCGTTAACATCGCGACTTAGTGGCGCAACTCCCCAGAATTGAATATTATGTACTCTTATTCCTAACTTACTAAGAAAGATATTACCTTTAATCTCGTCATACGATTTTGATCGATAAGTTAGCAATCTGAAGTTGTCTCGAATGAAATTACTTACTTTAACTGTTTTGTAAACACTGCGTTCGTGCATGTAAACTCTTGAATACATGCTCTCATAAATTTTGTTGTCTGAGTGTATGTTTTCTTTACCAGTATAGGGCTTGATTTTTTTACTGTAGAATTTTTTATTTCGAAATGTTACTGAGTCAATTGGCATGATGAAGGATTCTCTATAAATCCAGCTAACATATTAGCAATTTTTTGGGCTGGTGGCTGAAATAGTTACTTTATAAAAGTAGCACTCAGTTTTTAAAAGGTGGAAATGGAAGTAAGTTTATTTGGATAAAGAATGCTGACTGCGGGACAAAAAGTTCAAAGCCTGTTTAAATCCACGTTTCAATTTATCAGGATTCAGAAGTAGTTCCTGTAGATACTCCAAGCCTTGATGGAAAATGCTTTCTGCTGGCCATGATGCACCAAAGCGCGTTTTCGCAATTCTTGATGGAGAAATTGCTTGCCTCTTCAACCCTTCGGTGTAGCTCCAGCAGAATGCCAAAGCCAGCAAAGCCGTCAGCTTGTCCGTCCTCTCTGGTGCGGTCAGCCTGCAAGCTTCCATGTCAAACCCTCTGGTTTTAAGGCAACTGAACAGAGACTCGATTTCCCAGCGGCAATGGTAGTCGGGAATAATCGTATCAGGCTTATCCTGGCTGACAACAAAGCAGTAGCCTTTATGGGACAAACTCCCTGCAACATAAAGCTTCAAGCCCCAGATTTTGCAAGGCTTCGAGATTGCATCCCAAGTGCCAGTCTTCAATGAACGAAACTGCAACCGCACGGAGATGGCAGAGCTTCCGGGCTTAGCTACTTGTGTATTCTTCTTGATACGTATCCTGAACAGTATTCCTTGTTCCATGAGCCAGCTTAGCCAGCTGTGTCCATGAAACTCCCGGTCTGCGGTCAGGCAGGCAACTGGCTGATCCGGAAAAGTTGCCAAAAAGCGTTTCATGAGGGCAATTCTCTGATTCGACTCGGAGCAACCAGCTTTATCAAGGTTGCTCCAGAACAAAGGAATGGCAACACCCTGACAACAAACAGCCAGAACCAGATGGTTAATGTCCTGACTTCCGAGTTTCCAGTTGGTTCTGTCGAGACAGAGAGTCCACTTAGGCTCAAGAGGCACTAACGTGACAATCAAGCGAGCAATAGCGGAGTAGTCCAGTGAGTAGCTTCTGAAAAAACGTTGAATCCGTTTGTAGCTTGAGTCGGGGGAGGCCTCTCTGACAAAGGCGACACGGAGTCTGTATAGAGAGCTGGTTCTGAGTTTGATCAGACCAAGGATAAATTGAGCAATAAATTCACAACGAGCCTTGTTCCAATCGAGATGAACACTAAGCTTGTTCTGGAGTGCTGTGACAGGGTTCATTGGCATCAAAGAAAGTTTGTGTGAGAACTACTCTCTTAGCTCATGCTGCTGACCTTGCCAGCACTCTCCTCAAAAAATGTCCCGTAGTCAGTAAAGAATGATATTGTATAAAATACTTTATTTGATTGGTTCTACAAAAAAAAGCTCATTGCTTCTAACAGCTTTACGGAAATATGGATCAGCACCATAAGAAGTGATTTTCCGATTGATAATGAGTGACTGAATTATAGCACGTATTTTTTTCTTAAATTTTATTGGTCGACGTAAATCGTGCATCATTTCCAAAGAAATTGCTTTATCTGTTTGAACTTTCTTGTCAAGAGGAACAGAAAACAGACTGTTAACTTTAGTCATTTCGAATGATGGTGGGAGCGAAGCATTACTGTGAGCAGGACCATAAGGATGCATGTCAGTTGTCGTCAAATGGTTTGCATAGAGCAAAAGATGATCAGGCTGATGCTTTGTTTTGGACAGCGCCTCTTTTAAGGCTCTCGTTGCAAAAATATGGTCTGAGTGAGCATCAATCTGGTCATGAGGAGTGACGATTGAAGTAGGCTTTATCTGCTCAATAAGATCAGCCAGATCCTGAACCAGGTTTTTCCAGGTTGATTTACCATCCTGATCTGAAGTCAAGGTTTTCGTGTTAAAGATTCTGAATGTACGGGTGTCATTAATGGGGGATGTAAGGGACTGCACGGGCAGGTCTGGTGAGTCATGCATCTTCGCAAGTTGCTTACAGAAATAACCCAATTGAATGGAGTTGGTGTATGGCTGATTACCCCATAAAGGAACTGCCAGACTGTCCCAAGCCCTGACAAGGCCTTTTAGCTTTGAAGCTTTTTCTAAGTCATTAGAAAAGTGCTTAAAAGTTTCTGGTTCAATTTCCCCGGCGGTAAGCGTGATTATGTGGCTGTTTGTACGGCTATACAGACCATAAGCCGCAATTTCAGCATCATCTGCATGAGGGGCAATGACCATTAGTTTATCAATGCTGATTCGAGAGTTATCAAAGGTATGTAGTATGCATGAGCTAGAGATAGTGCAATGCGATATTTTCAGATTAAGAGTTAACGATCCCCCGTGATCATTGCATAAAGAAGAAATATTTAAATAGCGTTTGCCACTAACACTTCTTTCAAAGTACTGCTTTACTTCATTTCCTTGGGAAGTGATTGTTATATAAGGGTCTAGAAAATTCCCGCTAAAAGAAGAAGTTACATTAGCTTCAATGATATAAGTAGACTGCTTAGAAGAAGCTTCAAGCAATATTGTATTATCTTGAATAACTATTGTTTTTTTTCGGGATGATTGGAGATTATACTGGTAATTTTTTTTAGGGTTGTATAAAATGTGGTCAGAAAAAAATGACTGATAAACCAACCAAGCAATAAATATTGATGGAATCAGTGCAGATAAGCCAAAAGCAAACATAAAAAGAATAGGAATGGTTATTAAAATATATTTAGGAATCTTATGCATTAAATGACTCTGTTTTTATGTTTGTATTAATATTTTTAGGTACTATTTAAAATAGTATTTTGTTAATTTAGTCAGGTTGTTGATGTCGATAGATAACCCCCCCCTAGTAATATATTTTACACTTTTGCTGAGTTTTGACTTGTTCCCTTTGTTCCAGCTACCATCGAACAGGTGTTCTGCGTAAATCGTTTCTGGTTTTACGAGCTGTTTATTTGCAGACCCAAAACTACCTATTGGTAGCTTGACTTGGTTGCTGATCGTCTCTATGTGGTTGTCTGGTTTAAAACCAGCTTCTAGTAGCAAATTACTCACCATTGTAACATTGACCATTTTTTTTAAATCTGACGCATCAAACTCTAAGGAGTCATATAGATTTAGCATTTTTTCAGGAAGCCAATGTTTGGCTCTGCATCCAATCGTTGAGGTGCCGAAACGACCAATGTTTTCTAACCCTATAAAAAAATCAGATGTTAATAGTGGATTAAAACTTTTGAATACTTCAACATCAGTATCCAAATAAATTCCACCTTCCTGGTGGAGTGCCAACATCCGAACATAGTCTGAAACAAAGGCATATTTTTTGTTTTTGTAAGCAGACTCTACGAATTTATTAGAACTAATATCAAAGGTATCTTCATTCCATAGGCATAGTTCATAGTCTGGAAGGTTATGATTCCATGAGGCGATACATCGCCTTATAGTTAAGTTGAATTTTGATTCACCAAACCAGCAATAGTGTATCTTTTTTGGTATTTTATTCAATGTCCTTGCACCCAATATAGGAAATAAGAGCAGCTCTTCATAGAAGAGCTGCTAAAAATCAATCTTGTGTTATTTGTTTTTTCTTTGCTTCGACTTCGTAAGAGTATTCTAACTCAGATTTGACTTGTCTGGATGAACTACTATCGTCTGCGTTCATAACTCTTTCACGTTTAGCGGCAAGAATTAAGCCTACAGGTAACCAGAGGAAAACCCAATATTCATGAGGGCGTGTGACAACTTTATGTACATCCGTCAGCATTGCTATAAAGGAGAAAGCTAGCAATCCAAGCGCTATTTTTACATGTTGTACATTCAATAGCTTAAAACTTGCAATAATTACTGAACCCATTGAAAGAACATAAAGAAACAATCCAGCTAAGCCTGTTTCATAAGTAACAAGAACAAAGCCACTATGAGGATGGTAGTAAGTGAAATTAATAAGGGGGTTATAGAATGCCATATGAGCATCAGCACCAAAACCAATAACTGGCCGCTCTGCTAGAACATTAGCTATTGCTTTTTCCCAAACAAACCATCGATCGCTGGTCACTGACGCCATAACGCTATCAAAATTTTCAGGATTTATATTAAGAGAAGATACATCGGTTGTAAGTACAATAAGAGCTATTATACTTGTAATCGAAATAAGGCAAGCAGGTAAAATTAGCTTGGGACGAAGAGTTAGCAGACAAGCAATAATAGCAAAGACTACACCGACAAGTGGGCCTCTTGAACCAGTTAAGAATACATAGGAGAAAAAAATAAATGTTAATAAAGAAAAAATAACTACTTTTACTTTATTATTTTCATTTAGCAATCTACCAAACGCCAGAATAGTGAATGCTCCAAAATAGTTAGCTGACTGGAGAGGAGTGCTGAACTTACCAAACTCACCAATCCCCATTTCATGTATTCGTGTCTCTCTGTATGAAAGGCTTGCTTCAGCACCAAATACTTGAAGATAAAAAGTAATAATTGCTCCTATTGCAACGACCAGCATGGCAACATCAATAGAGTGCAATAGGTACTTAGGTTTTTTTAGATAAATTAAAGTGATTCCGGCCAGATAAACCAGGACGTATGCTCCATATCGAACGTACTTGTTGAAGACACCAGATTTGTCAGAGGTTGTCCATAACGCACTAATAACAAACCAGAGTATAAACAAGACGATAAATAATTCTTCTCTTGTTTTGATTACATCTGTGAACCTGTTTGCGTATGTTGCAAGCAGCAAAAGACAGGGGAGCATAAACCACAAGTTAATTTGTGCTGCATGGCTACTCCCTGATGGGAGCCACATATTGCCTGATAATTGTACAAAAAGACCTATGGATAACCAGACAAGCAGAATTGCTCTAAAGCGCTGCAAGAGCGGCCGCTGGTCAGTTTGAGGATATGACATGAAAAAGTACTACAACTTACTGTTAAGGGGATAGGAATTAATCGTGGATTGCTTGCTGATAATATTATGTATCAGTTTGGTTGAGATATTTAAGCCATTGCATCCGTGTTTTAAGTGGAAGCTGGAAAAATCATCAGTTTTTTCTATAAACTGAATATAGCTGTTTGAATACTCCGCAATTTTCTTAGTGAATGAGTTTTTATCACTTACTCGATTTCCAAAAAAAGATTCCAATGAAAAAATATCTTCAGAATCTAACGCATTCAAGAATAGGATTGGACGTTTTGCCAAGGATGCTTCCAGTACTGCATTAGACTCAATAGATATGACAATTCCCGATGTTTCAAGTGCTTGTGCGAGAGAGCTTTTCTTGGATACTAGATCAATATTATTATACTTTTTAGCAGCATCATCCCAAAATGTAGATGTGCTTCTTGGATGCCGTTTAATAAATAATTTATGTTCTTTGTGTTGGATTGCCCAGTCCAGTAGTATCTGATAATTCAACTGCGCCAACTTGGTTTTTTCTCTGTCTGGCCCCATTCCAAGTAACAAAAGCTTATTATTATATGCCTTCATAGGCTTTAAGTTATAACTGTTGTCAACCATATGGGAACCGCTCAAAACAACTTTAGAGTCTCCGAAAATAAGATTCCTTTGCTTTAGTTTCTCATAAGAACTCTGTCCAAACAGAAAATAATAATCATAATCATTCATAGAGAACTGCCAGTTATCTTCTACTGTAGTAGCATGGGCAAGTTGTATCAATTTTGCATTTCTACGATTTAAAGACTCTCTTAGAAATGGACTCAACAGCATGCCGTTTCGATCATTAAGCATTAGTTTTGGGTTATATGTTGAAACAAGATATTCGGCGTAAGCTGCTAGGTAAAGGTATTTAAAACTGACAGGGTAAGAAGGCTTTTTTACTAACCCTTTGTTTAGTACTTTTTGGCCCTTGTAAAAAGGTATTTCAGCTAAGGAATAATTGATTTTTTGTAATTCAGCTTTCAGTGCTTTTTTTCGGTTTAGCCTTATAACTTTTTCTGAGTGCTGAAAGAGTAGTATGTCAACGTTTTCAGCTCGAATTGGACTCGACTGAAAGGTTATTTTCAACCAGGTAAGAATACTTAAAAAGTATAAATTTAGTGTTTCAAGCCAGTATTTGGTTGTTTTTTTTATTCCCTTTTTTCGCTCGGCTGCAAGAGCCTGCCTATAACGATCTAGTGCTTTAAGTTTTGTTACTTGCATTTTGGCTGTTGACTCAAAGGTATTGTTCTGACTACGGGACATTTTTTGAGGAGAGTGCTGGCAAGGTCAGCAGCATGAGCTAAGAGAGTAGTTCTCACACAAACTTTCTTTGATGCCAATGAACCCTGTCACAGCACTCCAGAACAAGCTTAGTGTTCATCTCGATTGGAACAAGGCTCGTTGTGAATTTATTGCTCAATTTATCCTTGGTCTGATCAAACTCAGAACCAGCTCTCTATACAGACTCCGTGTCGCCTTTGTCAGAGAGGCCTCCCCCGACTCAAGCTACAAACGGATTCAACGTTTTTTCAGAAGCTACTCACTGGACTACTCCGCTATTGCTCGCTTGATTGTCACGTTAGTGCCTCTTGAGCCTAAGTGGACTCTCTGTCTCGACAGAACCAACTGGAAACTCGGAAGTCAGGACATTAACCATCTGGTTCTGGCTGTTTGTTGTCAGGGTGTTGCCATTCCTTTGTTCTGGAGCAACCTTGATAAAGCTGGTTGCTCCGAGTCGAATCAGAGAATTGCCCTCATGAAACGCTTTTTGGCAACTTTTCCGGATCAGCCAGTTGCCTGCCTGTCTGCAGACCGGGAGTTTCATGGACATGGCTGGCTAAGCTGGCTCATGGAGCAAGGAATACTGTTCAGAGTACGCATCAAGAAGAATACACAAGTGGCGAAGCCCGGAAGCTCTGCCATCTCCGTGCGGTTGCAGTTTCGTTCACTGAAGGCTGGCACTTGGGACGCAATTTCGAAGCCTTGCAAAATCTGGGGCTTGAAGCTTTATGTTGCAGGGAGTTTGTCCCATAAAGGCTACTGCTTTGTTGTCAGCCAGGATAAGCCTGATACGATTATTCCCGACTACCATTGCCGCTGGGAAATCGAGTCTCTGTTCAGTTGCCTTAAAACCAGAGGGTTTGACATGGAAGCTTGCAGGCTGACCGCACCAGAGAGGACGGACAAGCTGACGGCTTTGCTGGCTTTGGCATTCTGCTGGAGCTACACCGAATGGTTGAAGAGGCAAGCAATTTCTCCATCAAGAATTGCGAAAACGCGCTTTGGTGCATCATGGCCAGCAGAAAGCATTTTCCATCAAGGCTTGGAGTACCTGCAGGAACTACTTCTGAATCCTGATAAATTGAAACGTGGATTTAAACAGGCTTTGAACTTTTTTGTCCCGTAGTCAGGGTATTGTTTTAAGAATTGACTCAAACTGATGAACAACAGCTTCATCGGTGAAATATTGTCGAATTCGCTTTTGCATTTCTTGTGCTTTTGCTGTTATTTGTAAGCTGTTCAGCGCCTGAAGTTTAAGCATTAATTCCGATAGCTGCAAATCGTTTCCAAACTGAAATTTTAAAGCTGTATTTCCCGTTACTTCCGGTGCCCCACCACAATCAGCAATGGCAATTGGCAGACCTGCAACCATGGCTTCCAGCAAAACCATCCCAAAAGGCTCACGATCGGAGGTAAGAATAAAGCTATCAAAAGCTTTGAAGTACTGACAGGCTTTTGGAACCATTCCAAGAAAGAGAACCTTGCTCTCAACTGATAGTCTTTTGCTCAGCTCTTGAAGTTCTACCTGAAGTTCACCTTCTCCCAGAATAACCAACAGCGAATTTGGTACTTGATGACAAATCTCTGCAAATGCTTTAATCAGTGTTTTTTGATCTTTGTCTTTATGAAGGCGGCCTACATTAACAAATATATAAGCATTCTCTGGTAGCTGAAGAAAATTTCTTGCTTCCCTCTTCGATTTTTGGCTTGCTGCGAGTGATTGATAATCCACTCTATTATAGAGAGTGTGTATTTTATCATCTTCTAGTTTACTCAGTGATTTACGCATATCGTCTCTAATGGCGTTAGAGACACCTAGCAATGTGATGTTTTTCTTGTTTCTATAGATATGCCAGCGTCTGGAAAAACGCTTATAATCACCAAAGCAATGATTAACTCCAATAACGTGAAGATCTTTAATATGAGTAGCAATGTAGATAGATTTAAAGCGGTGCGCCACTGCAAAACTAAAAGAATCTTTTTTACAAATTTCTCTAAGCTGAGCAATTTGTTTAAGCTTTAGCCCTCTTATGTCTTTTGTACTGTTATTCAGAAAAATTACTCTGTCAGAAGCTGAACCTCTAATAACTTCTTCGGATTTAGCGCCTTTTACGTATACAGTAGTTACTGAAAATCCTAATGAACAAAGCGTCGTTGCATATTGCCTAGCAACATCCAGAAAAGGCGCTCCATAGCTATGACAAATTTGTATAACTTTTTTCATGTTTATTTATCTAAAAATGATTTTCGCAATATTTTAGTTTTACTAAGGACCGCCTCTTTATAAGGGTGGTTTTCCCAATCTCTTTCAAATCTCTCTATGTCTTTCTGTATGTGTTTTTTTAGTTTTTTTGGGGACTTATGGATACGAACAACATCTAGATCGATAATACAAACATCTTGATCTTTTATCATGAAGTTTGGTACTTTGGTATCGCCATGTGTGATGTTGTTTTTGAATAATGTGGCAAGTATTTCTATTACTTTGTCTACAAATTCTGTGATAATTTTTTGCGAAAAACGTTCTGGGTGATCAATAAGCTGTTTGGCATTCTGACCTGTGTAAAACTCGGTAATAACATAGCTTTCCGTAGTGAGAGGACCGGTTTTTATTTTTACTATACCTAATGCCTTAGGTGTATTTATGCCTAAAGCAGATATGAGTTGAGAACCTTCCCAGAATATTTCAGATCTTGGCTTGTTTAAGCTTCTAATAATGCTATGAAGCCAACCTTTAAATTTAAATTTTTTGATAATTACAGGATTTTCAAAGTAAGGCCTAAAAGCATAGGTGATTCTTGTGGATTTATCATCTTTTATTAAAGTACCTGCTTTCAGAATCTCTATCATTTTTTCGGATTTGGCAAAATTGCATGGAATATTTTCAGAATGATAATATTTAAAGTTGAGCCATTTTTGGTTTTTAAACATGCTATGAGTTTATGATTAAATATCATTTCGTTGGCTAGGTTTCTTTTTGTTATAGTTCATAACATGGTTGATTATTTTTTTCTTTGGTATGAATGGGCTCCATATGCGTTGCCCAAAAAACTTCAATGTTATTATTGGTGTGACAATGTATGATTTTCGCCAGCCTGGCTTCCATTTGAACGAGTTGTTTTTCTTGTGTATGGTAACAGTTGGTATATTTAGTAAGGATGCTAAATGCCCTCCTCCTGAATCGTTGGCAATAACAAAACCAGACTCATAGATGTAAATTGCAAGTTCAAAAATTGATTCAAAACTTATAAATGGAATTGTGCATGTATTCCTATTCTCTCTAAACTTAGTTAGCTGTTTCTTTGTTCCTATAAAAACAGGGTCAGCTGCATTTTTTTTTAGCTCGAGTGCTATTTTTTCAAATCCACATATGTGATAAGTTTTTTCTTTTTCAGGTGTGTATGGGAATATACATACCCTATTTTTGTTTCTTTGAAATTTATAGTTTTTTAATATTTCTATATTTGGTGTACTTTTTATTTCGCTAAGATTCCAGCTGTTTTTGCAAAAATTTACAGCATGTTGAACCATGTTGCACCCACTATGTTCTTTATTGTATAAAGCACCACTTGCAAATTTGAAGTTATGTAAGTGTACTTTTTTTTCTAAATACTTTTCTGGGCATCTAGTGCAGGTGACCCATACAGTTTTTTTAAGAAAATTTTCCTTTGTAGAAAGCAGACTGTTTATTTCTGCGTTGTGTGGGTCGCAGATGATTAAATCACATGATTCTAAAAAAAAATCTATCTTTTCAAGTTGATCACAATCCTTTGTATTAAAGTCTTTGAGAATTGAGCCAAGTTCTGAAAGAGTGCTGCTAAATAGCGTTGTCTCGAATCCTGAGTTAGATAGGCCTTGTGCTAATATTGTGAAGATTAAGCCGTCGCCTAAGGTAGATATAGGAAAGATTGCTGCTTTCATTATTTCGTCTTATCGAAAAAGTGTATAATAGTATTAATTAGCTTTTTATCTTTTTTACTTAATGTTCTTGAGTTACAGTATCTGAAGAAAAAGCTTAGTCGATCTGTTGAGCTAAGTATAGTTTTTGCCACTTTGTCTAGGCATGCCAAATCTTTCACTCTACCTCTTTCAAAAAGTAAGGCACTAACAATCGTACCAGATGGACAATCAATTAAAAATACTTCCGGATGATCTGTTTGTGTCACCAAAATATTACGCCATTTGAAATCAATATGGACAAACTTTTTATCATGTAGTTTTCTTGCAATAGTTGCCACTTGGTTAATGACTTGCTTCATCCACGCTCTGTCTGAAAGCTTCGGAGAGGATTCATTAACCATTGTTTTTAGGTCTTTTGAGTTTTTTACTTCTTCTGTAATTAACACCCCTCTGGTCATTACTCCGAATTTTTTTTCTTCTCCATAAGCTACAACTTTTGCAGCGGGTACTCCCAACTCATGAAAAAAGAGCATGTTTTCCCATTCGGCTCTAATGCGACTCCTTCCTAAATAGCGCCTTATTCCTTTACCTGCTTTAATGTATCTCTTAACGTAGTAGCCAACGCCATCGATTTCTACACGGTGAACACTACTAAGCTTGTCATCATTTATTTGCTTACCACGCAAATTAAATACATGGTCAATGGATGCAAATGCTTTGAGTCTATTACCAGTCTGGTATTCTGGGGTAATGGTCCATGTGGACGAATTAAACATGAATATCCTGTTTACTAATAATTCGGATGCCCAACTTTACGCTTCATACGATCATTCAGTTTTATTGCTTTTTTCTCGATTTTTTTCCACATCCAGTCATGCCGCTTTAATGCATCTCTGAGTGGCAAACCGGTATAAGTCTTGATAAAACGATAAATATCGCGCTGCGTTAAGTTATAGCCCATAGCTGAATAATACAGACCTGAGATATCTTTAAGCCGCCAACGCTCAGGAACCTTTTTCCTTACCTGTGCACGGTGAAGGTCAATTAAATAGAAGCGGAGATTGCCGGGTTCAGGTTTTTTTACTTTAGATAGCATGAAATGACAAAGATAGTAATCTCTATGATTAACTCCGCTGTCATGAAGCTTCCGACTTATTTCTGCAAGCTTTCTGATGATGGCCGCTTTTAAAACAAATGAAGGAGGCTTTTCTTTCCAAGTGTCACAGAAGTCTTCAAGAGTATACATATCCTCCAGTTCTTCTGTTATCAGAAATGATTCTTGCTTGGCCGGATTACAGCCTTTTTTTCCATAGGCGACCATAGTCATAGTATCAATGCCGACAGATTTAAGGGTGCTTAATGCTGTCCATTCATTCTTCGCTCCTAGCACAGGCTTCCTAAGTCGAATGAGGTTTTCTGCAATTTCTAACCAGCCAACGCCTTTGTGTATTTTGGCAAAGTAACCTTTGCCATCATGCTCGAACCGAAAAGTGCGTCTTGCTTCCAGTTCACGGAAAACCTCCCCATTCATACTTATAAGGAGTTGGAATGGGTCTTTTCCCTGCCAAGCTTCCTTGAAGTCATCTCTTAAATAAAGCATTTAGCTACGCCTTCCTTAGTGCTTGCTGCATGATTATTTCAGCTGCTTTCTGCGGCATGCTATAAAGGTCTTCTGAACGACTGTATTTAACAGCATTTTTCTGCCATGTTTCCTTTTTGTTTGATGACAACATGCGGCAAGTCAGGTCATTAAGTCGCTCCTGCCGAAATGGCGATTGTACGACATAACCAGCATCTGCATCTTTTATATAGTGGGCATACCCACACACATCGGTCGTTAGCACAGGCAATCCAGAAACTAAAGCTTCTAGCAACACTGTTCCTGTGTTTTCATTGTATGCTGGGTGAATGAGTAAATCGGCACCTAATAAAAAACGTGGTATATCATCACGACCGGATAAAAACTTTACCTGTTGTTCCGTGTTTAATTGCTTTGCCAATCTTATGAAAGGCTTTTGCTTATCCTGACCAACAACAAAAAGCTGTGTTTGAGATTTTAATGGTTCCGGTAATGACGCTAAAGCTTTTATAGCCCGATCAAGCCCTTTGGTTTTGAAGCCTGAACCGACTAAAAGGATAAGCTTTTCATCATTCTTTAAACCGAACTCATGACGGAATTTACGTCGAATCTCATTATGATTTTTAGAGCGACACCTGTCTTTAGATATACCTGGTGGAAGCAGTATGATCCGTTCGTCTGGTGTTTGGTAATGTTTCTGAAATACAGGTTTTTGCAATGGTGAAATCAGCAGTGACAATGTCTTGCTGTCCGAAGAAAAAACCGCACTCTCAAAAGCCGAATACTGTTTGAAACGGGATGTTAACGGATACCACCAACCACGACTGGTGAATGCTTTTTCTTTAAAACAAGTATCTGCTGCATAATAAACATCGAGACCTGCCATCTTGTTAAAGCCTGTTAGCAAATCTACGGGATCGTCTGCAATATCTTTCTGTATTTGTTCCTGAAAATCCAGCATTCTTTTGTGATTGCTACTTCCTCTCACAGGCAAAGTCTTTACATTAAAGCCTTCTGGGTAATCACCTTGCCAGCTCGTCGTATAAACCCGAATCTCACACCCACGCTTCTGACATTCAAGAGCAATCCGCAGGAAGTCCCGTTGCAGACCACCAAACGGGAAGTATTTAAACAGCGCAAATGCCAGAATCATTGGTTCTCCCGGTTTGGTGTTTCATTAATCAATTGTTGTAAAGATGACCAGACAAAATCCGGTGTCATTGGGATGAACATCTCTGGCTCAATATTCTGGTTAGCGACTGAAGCTTTATCCATTTCCGGGCAATCGTTCAGGGTAAGGTGGACTTGAGACTGTCCATAAGCGCCAACCTCTTCAGGGCTGGTTGGGCCATAAAGAGACACTGCTGGCACCTCTAAAGCGGCGGTTAAATGTCCCAGACCGGTATCTACAGCTGTTACGGCTGTTGCTCTGGCAATAACGCCTGCCACGCCGCAAATATTCATTCTGGGCAAAACAATCGCTGATTTTGAACTGTGGGCAATAATGTCTGCACGCTCTTTTTCTTTTTCGTTACCCCATGGCAGTACCACGTCATAGCCAGCGCCATTAACCCGATGAGCCAGTTCGCACCAGTATTTTTCCGGCCAGTGTTTGGTGGGCCAGGTAGTCCCATGGATAAATACAACGTAAGGCTTTCCGGTAACCGCTTCACAAGTAAAGTGGCTTTTGTCCAGATGAAAATGCCCGGTTGTTTCTGGCAATGGGTAGCCAAGAGACTGGGCAAACAGTTGTCTTACCCGTTCAACGGCATGCTGGTTCCACCCAACAGCCTGGGGATGTTTATAAAATGCAGAGGCCAGCGGCTCCCGGGCTGAATGTTTATCCAGACCAAATCCCGGACCTTTGGCAATACGTGTGAGAAAGGCACTTTTTACCAGCCCCTGAGCATCAATAACCGCATCATAACGACGGGACTTAAGCAGAGCCTTGAAGCGTTTCCACTCTCCGGATTGAAGCGTTTCCAGCAGTGACTTTCGCCAGCGCCTGATCGCCACGGGAATCACTTTATCCACGGCAGGGTGCCAGCTGGGAATTTCTGCAAAGCCTTCTTCTACCACCCAGTCAAAACGAATGCCCGGAATCGCATTGGCTGCATCTGTCAGGGCTGGCAGGGTGTGGATGACATCTCCCATTGAGGAGGTTTTAATAATAAGAACCTTCACTCACGGATCTCCAGCAGCTCTTCGCCCGTCAGGTCGTTCAGGGCTTTAAGAACCATTTCGGGGCCAAGCTTTCTCATACAGTCCATGTGGCCCAGCGGGCATTCGCGCTTGAAGCACGGGCTGCATTCCAGTCCCAGCCAGAGGGTTTTGCTGTTTTGATTCATGGGGGGGGTGTGGGCTGCAGTGGTTGAGCCATAAACAGCAACCAGAGGGCGCGATAGCGCCGCTGCAATGTGCATCAGCCCGGAATCATTGCTGACAACCGCATCAGCCTGTGACAACAGGTCAACTGCATCGGCCAGGGTAGTCTCTCCTGCCAGATTGCAGCAATGATCCTGTAATGTTTTGGGGAGGTAGCTGACGATCTCAGACGTCACCTGACGGTCTTTGGCGGAACCAAACAGCCACACCTGCCAGCCTTGTCGGGCCATGATCAATGCAACTTCGCCATAATAACCGGCAGGCCACTGTTTGGAATGGCCAAACTCAGCGCCCGGGCAAAGTGCCAGAACCGGGGCTCCGCTGTTCAGGCGGTAGCGCCCCAGCGCACTGTCCAGATTAGCTTTGTTCACCTCAAGCGCAGGAACTGGCAGAGGCTTTGGAAGCGCTTGCTTATCTGGATAGGCCAGCGCCACGAAGCGCTCAATCATCAGCGGGTACTGCTTCTTGTCCAGTGTTCTCAGGTCATTCAGAAGCCCGTAGCGCATCTCGCCACGCCAGCCCGTTCGAACAGGAATGCCTGCCAGAAAGGGGATAAGGGCTGATTTCAGAGAGTTTGGCAGCAGTATTGCGTGATCATAACTTTCCGCCTTCAGAGAACGGGCGACCTTTCTACGCAGTTTCAGGTTCAGATTACCATGCCCAACAGGCATATCGATCGCCTGCCTGACTTCGGGCATGCGTTCCAGTATAGGGCTGCTCCAGCCAGGTGCCAGCACGTCGATGATGGCATTTGGGTACTGTCGTTTCAGGGCGATGAACAGTGTTTGTGCCATCACCATGTCCCCTACCCATGAGGGGCCAACAATCAGGTACTTCACGGCTTGGACGGTTCCTTGATTCATTGTATTCGTTATTCACAGCTTTCAGGCACGCTACCGCCAGACAAAGCAGTCGTAACCAGTTCGTCAGGGATCGTTCAGCTTGTCTGTTTATGTGCAAATACTGTTTTTCCAGCAGACTCTGATGAAACAGCTCAGAAACAAATCGTATCGAAAGGACTCTGCTAACGAGCCAGAATAAATGCAACATAAAAAAAGTGGTGTAGGATTGTACTACACCACTTTTATAGTTAAAAACTCAGTAATCGTCGCAAGACTTTAACAGGGGGGGGGTCAACAGAGCCTGGCCACATAGTCAAGCCATTCAGGGAATAACTCGCTTTTGCCTGTCACCTGGTCAAAATACATTTTTTGCAGTTTTTCGGTAACGGGGCCGCGCCTGCCACTGCCGATCACCCGGCCATCGTGCTCCCGAATGGGCAGAACCTCTGCAGCAGTGCCGGTAAAAAAGGCTTCTTCTGCCACATAAACCTCATCACGGGTAATGCGCTTTTCACGAACTTCCAGACCCAGATGTTGAGCAAACCGGATGATCGTATCCCGGGTAATGCCTTCCAGGCAGGACGTTAGTTCAGGTGTGTAGAGAATACCATCGTCTTTAACAATGAAGATATTTTCTCCACTCCCTTCCGCAACATAGCCTTCATTATCCAGCAGCAATGCCTCTTCACAACCGCTGTCCAGAGCTTCGCGCAGCGCCAGCATGGAGTTCATGTAGTTACCGTTAGCCTTGGCTTTGCACATGGTAATGTTGACATGATGACGGGTGTACGATGAGGTGCGAATCCGGATGCCCTGTTCCAGTGCATCCGGTGACATGTAGGAAGGCCAGTCCCAGGCGGCAACAATCGTATGGACTTTCAGCCCTTCAGCCCTTAAACCCATGCCTTCTGAGCCGAGGAAACTCATGGGACGCAGGTAAGCGGAATCAAGACCGTTTTCACGCACCACCTGTTTCTGGGCTTCGAGCAGTTCTTCCCTGCTGTACTGAATGTTCATGCCCAGAATATGGGCGCTGCGGAACAGTCGGTCGGTGTGTTCTTTAAGGCGAAAAATTGCCGCCCCCCTGTCGGTACTATAAGCGCGCACGCCTTCAAAAACGCCCATGCCATAGTGCAAAGTGTGTGTAAGAACGTGGGTTTTAGCTTCGCGCCAGGGAACCAGTTCTCCGTCAAACCAGATAACGCCATCTTTATCGGCGAAGGACATACTTAAACTCCCGCCTGTTATTCATTTTGATTGGTTCTGTTAATCCGGCAGTATGCCGGCATCCGTACTGTTCTAACATGTTTTTGCCAGACGGCTATGTGTTAGCTACGCGTTAGCTATGCATTAACCGCCCTTGCTGCCTGACCATCTGTATCATGGGTAGTGTGTGATGGTCGTGACCACGGGTATTGCTGTGGTCGGGTGTGTTGCTGCAAGCGTTTCGGTTTGTCGCGGGCAGGTAAGGTATTTGAGCATAAAATCGCTGCGATTTCCAAGCTGCCCGGAAGAATGAAGGCTTACGTCATCGTTTATTGAAAAACTTTTCGT
Source organism: Endozoicomonas sp. NE40 (assembly GCF_040549045.1). NCBI lineage: Bacteria > Pseudomonadati > Pseudomonadota > Gammaproteobacteria > Oceanospirillales > Endozoicomonadaceae > Endozoicomonas > Endozoicomonas lisbonensis. Next base: position 2,907,947 of record NZ_JBEWTB010000002.1, read on the forward strand.
TTCCAGCCCATTCTTTATGCCAGTTAATAGAGTAGCTATTCCATCCAATGTTGCCAGAGACTACAGACCTGTGACCGGAAAGGTTCAACAAAGGCAGGGCTACCAAACGAACGCTCGTTTAGAAAAGCCCTTGAATGGATGGCTTTTCGCAGAAACTTGTAAGCTTCCCGAAGCTGTTTGCCCTGCTCATGGGTGATTATATTGCTCTGTTCCAGTGATTCTGAAATACGAATATTGTCGGTATAACGGGTAATGTCCGGATGATTACTGGCATACGCCAGCACGGCGTATTGCATCAGGAACTCAATATCTACAATACCGCCTTTGTCGTGTTTCAGATGGAAAAGGGGGTTGCCGCTGTCATCATTCTTTTTAGAGCCAAGGTGGTCACGCATCTTGATGCGCATATCCACTACATCGTTTTGCAACGTTGTTTTGTCCCTGGTCTGGCAGAGAATCTGTTTGCGCAAGGTTTCAAAGCGGGCAGTCAGCTGTTTATCGCCTGCCACTGCCCTGGCCCTGACCAGTGCCTGATGCTCCCAGGTCCAGGCATCATTCTTCTGGTATTTTTCAAAAGCAGTTATGGAGCTGACAAGAAGGCCTGAAGAGCCAGACGGCCGTAGTCGCATATCAGCCTCATACAGCGAGCCGGAAGCGGTATGGGTCGTCAGAATATGAATAATACGCTGCCCCAGTCGGGTAAAGAACGTGCCGCTGTCCAGAGGACGGTCGCCGTCTGTTTCCCGGTTAGCGGCACCATCATGAACAAATACAAGGTCCAGGTCAGAGCCGGGACCCAGTTCAATACCACCCAGCTTGCCATAACCAATGACGATGAAGCCGGGATTACAGGGGTTGCCTTCCTGACCAACCGGGCGACCATGGCGTTCTGTCAGGTTGCGCCAGGCAATGTCGACCACCTGCTCCAGCACAACCTCGGCAATCCAGGTCAGGTAATCGCTCTCTTTCATCAGTGGCAGAGTGCCAGCAGTCTGTGCGGCTGCGACCTTGAGTACATGCGCCATTTTGAAATGGCGTAACACTTCCATCTGAGATTCCAGGTCGTCTTCCGGAATGTGTGCCAGTTGCTGTCGCAGGTCGTCTGCCAGCTCTGCCCGTTTGGGTGGGTTGTAGAGGGTACCGACATTAAGAAACTCGTCCAGCAGTGCCGGGTGACGGTTAATCTGTTCGGCAATCCACGGGCTGGCGGTACACAGTCGGCAAAGATGATCCAGGGCGCCCGGGTTTTCCATCAGCAGCACCAGATAGGCGGTTCGACGCAATACGCTCTCTACCAGCGGGATCAGCCGGATCAGACAGACGTCAGGCGCTTCCGTGGTGATGACCTGTTCCATAAGAACCGGAATAAAGGCATCAAGGCGTTCACGACTCTGCCTTCTGACCCGGGTGATGGCTTTACCGTCACGCAGGGCGCGCAGACGGTTGTGCGATGTGTTGACATCGGTAAAGCCTTTTTCTTCCAGCAGTTTGATTTCATCTTCTTCTGACAGCTCCCTGTCCCAGAGCATTTTCCAGCTTTCAGAAGGCATCGGCTGATCATCATCCTGTTCATCAGGGTCGGCAATAACATGGTCAAAGTGATGTACGACACGATCTTTATGCATATCCAGGGTCGTCATCAGTGTCTGCCAGTCCGGATGACCCATGCTGTAGGCGACGCGGTTCCGGGGTTCGTCAAAGTCAGGCAGGTTCTGGGTCTGCTGATCCTTGAGTGCCTGAATGGCATGCTCAAGGTTGCGCAAATAAATGTAAGCCTCGCGAAGCTCCTCAGTCGCCTGTTCTGGCATATAGCCGGACTCTTTCAGCACGTCCAGAACATCCAGCAGGGCTTTGCACTGCAGGCTGCGATCCCGGCCACCATGAATCAGCTGAAACGACTGGGCAATAAACTCAATCTCCCGAATACCGCCATGCCCCAGCTTGATATTGGTTTCCATGCCCTTGCGCTTTACTTCTCGCTGGATCAGCTTTTTCATATCCCGCAGGGCGGTGATGGCGCCAAAGTCGATATAACGCCTGAACGTGAAGGGCTTCAGGGTTTGCAATAACTGCTCCCCTGCCGACACATCACCAGCCACCGGGCGAGCCTTGATCATCGCGTAACGTTCCCAGTCCCGTCCCTGATCCTGATAGTACTGCTCCATTGCAGAAAAACTCATGGCCAGCGAACCACTGGAACCATAAGGCCGAAGTCGCATATCAACCCGGAACACAAAACCATCAGCTGTTTTGCTGTCGATTACTTTAATTAGTCGCTGTCCCAGCCGGGTAAAAAACTCCTGATTATCAAACGACCTGCGACCACCTACCGTTTCGCCTTTATGGGGGTAAGTGAATATCAGGTCGATATCAGACGACAGGTTTAGCTCATGAGCGCCATGCTTGCCCATGCCAAGAATCACCATATGCTGTGGTTCCGGCTCCTGGCCGGGGTCGCAGCCCATGGGTGTACCAAATCCTTTGCAGCAATCCTGGTACAGCCAGTGCAGGGCCTGATCCACACAGGCGTCAGCCATGGCAGACAGGTCTGCTGTCGTTTGTTGCAGAGTGGCCATTCGATTCAGGTCCCGCCAGATGATGCGAACCATTTCCCGGTTACGATACACACGCAGAACGTTCATCAGCTCCGCTTCAGAGTGGATGGCCTGAACCCGTTCCGACAGCTGGACATGATGCAACTCCGGATCAAAGTGCAGTAACAGTTCGGGATTTTCCAGCCATTGAAACACCAGCTCCGGGTGACGAATGCACTGTTCTGCCGCAAAGTCACTGCCTGCCCAGGTGTTGGCCAGTTGCTGCAGGAAGTGATGGTTTGACGGATCGTTCAGGCTGTCTGGAGAAGAAATAGCAGAAGAAAGGGTTTCAGAAGAAAATTGAGGTGCGAGTTGTTCGCAATTTGCACAAAACGCTTGCCAGTGTCTGTTAATCACAGGGGCAACGGCTGGTGAAATCTTAATCGGGAAGGACATGGAGCCAATACTCTGCTGCTGAACTGGTACTGTGATTCTAACGAAAACGGGCTGTAGCGAGAACATGAATCCTGTTAAGGTGCATTCTGTATGAATTTAACACAAGTTAACATGCAAACTGTTTGAATGATGGTCAGAATCGGTAGAAAAATTATAAAGATGTTGTAATTTTGTAAATTTACTACACGTTAGTACTGGTACTAATGGTGGAAATTGCTTATCTTGTAGTTATATTACATTTGATCGATATCATTGTTTTAGAAGTTTACCGCTACAGAATCTCATCGAGCCCCATAATTCCTCAAGAGTTGATCATTTTTGAGATAAATTCGATGGAAAGCACTTTGCTGACAGCAAGCGCTTTTTGGAAGGATTCTGTGGCATGGATGTTAACAACGGCGATGAAGGTTAACCACAGTGAACGTCTGTGGCATGGCTGACCGGGGGGGAAATCTGAACTATTCTGTCTTGCTCAAACAATTGCTGGCTGGGCGGACAGGCTCTCGATAGCTCAGAAGAAACAGTTCAGACAGGATCAGGAATGATCATAAGTCATAACCTTTTTCGCCAAACGCTCTTTATTTTCGGAGCCGACATTTTCGGAATTTAGTATGCACGACATCGATCCTATCGAGACCCGGGAGTGGCTGGACTCCCTGGATTCCGTTCTGGAGAAAGAGGGGGAGGACAGGGCGCATTACCTGATGACCCGCCTGTCCCAGCATGCAAGAGCCAAGGGTACGCAGTTGCCCTACGCAATAACAACACCTTACCGCAACACCATTCCTCCGGAAAAAGAAGCCCGGATGCCTGGCGACCTGTTTATGGAGCGCCGAATCCGTTCTCTGGTGCGCTGGAATGCTCTGGCAATGGTGATGCGTGCCAACCAGAAAGACAGCTCTCTGGGGGGACACATTTCGTCGTTTGCGTCCAGTGCGACGCTGTACGACATTGGTTACAACTATTTCTTCCATGGTCATGAAAACGATCGTGAGGGCGACCTGGTTTATTACCAGGGACACACAGCTCCCGGTATTTATGCCCGTGCTTTCCTGGAAGGCCGACTCTCAGAAGACCAGCTCAACAGTTTCCGTCAGGAGGTGGATGGCAAAGGTCTGTCGTCTTATCCGCACCCCTGGCTGATGCCTGACTTCTGGCAGTTCCCGACCGTATCCATGGGGCTTGGGCCGCTACAGGCGATCTATCAGGCACACTTTATGAAGTACCTGATCAACCGTGGTCTGGCACCGGATCAGAACCGCAAGGTCTGGGCTTTCCTGGGTGACGGTGAGATGGATGAGCCGGAATCCCTGGGTGCTATCTCTCTGGCGGGGCGTGAAAACCTCGACAACCTGATCTTCGTTGTGAACTGCAACCTGCAACGTCTGGATGGGCCGGTCAGGGGCAATGGCAAGATTATGCAGGAGCTGGAGGGTGTATTCCGTGGTGCTGGCTGGAATGTCCTGAAAGTCACCTGGGGCCGTCACTGGGATCAACTCTTTGCCAAAGACAAAGACGGCATGCTGCAACAGTTGATGGATGAAGCCGTTGATGGTGATTATCAGAACTGCAAGGCAAAAGGCGGTGCCTGGACCCGTGAAAACTTCTTTGGTCGCTATCCGGAAACCCTGAAGCTGGTTGAGCATCTGTCTGATGACGACATCTGGCGTCTGAACCGTGGTGGTCACGATCCTTACAAGGTGTACGCTGCTTACCATGCCGCTGTGAACCATACCGGACAGCCAACTGTGATTCTGGCAAAGACCGTTAAGGGTTACGGTACAGGTACCACGGGCGAAGCCTCCAACATCAGTCACAATGTTAAGAAACTGCCGATTGATGACCTGAAACAATTCCGTGATCGCTTTGACCTGCCTATCAGGGATGAAGACCTGCCCAGTCTGCCTTACTTCAAACCGGCGGAAGACAGTCCGGAAATGATCTACATGCGCAAGCATCGTGAGAAGTTGGGCGGTTTTATTCCTTCCCGTCGGGTTCAGTCGGATGTGAAGCTGACCGTTCCCGAACTGTCGTCACTGGATGCGGTCCTCAAAGGCAGTGGCGAACGTGAAATCTCCACAACCATGGCGTATGTCAGGGTTCTGGGCGCTCTGGCAAAAGACAAGAATATTGGCAAGAATATCGTTCCCATTATTCCGGACGAAGCCCGAACCTTTGGTATGGAAGGCATGTTCCGTCAGCTGGGTATCTACTCTGCAAAAGGCCAGAAGTACGATCCGGTGGACTCTGACCAGGTGATGTTCTACAAGGAATCCAAAACCGGACAGATTCTGGAGGAAGGCATTAACGAGGCCGGTGCGCATGCGGCGTGGATTGCGGCTGCCACTTCTTACAGCAGCAATAATGTCCCCATGATTCCGTTCTATGCGTTCTACTCCATGTTCGGGTTCCAGCGTACAGGCGATCTGGCATGGGCAGCGGGCGATATTCAGGCCAGAGGCTTCCTGATCGGTGCGACTTCCGGTCGAACTTCCCTGAATGGTGAAGGTTTGCAGCATCAGGACGGCCATAGCCATATACTGGCTTCCACTGTGCCGAACTGCATCAGTTACGACCCGACTTATGGCTACGAACTGGCCGTGATTATCCAGGACGGCTTGCGTCGTATGTATGGTGAGAATGAGAGTGTCTGGTACTACATCACCACCATGAACGACAGTTACAAGATGCCTGCTCTGCCTGAAGGCGACGATGTACTGGAAGGCATTGTCAAAGGTCTGTACTGCTTTGAAGAAGGCAATAAGACCGAAGGACAGCGTGTTCAGTTGATCGGTTGTGGCACGATTCTGGAAGAAGTTCGTGCGGCAGCGCAACTGCTGCGTGATGACTTTAACATTGAGTCCGATATCTGGAGCGCAACCAGCTTCAACGAACTGCGTCGTGACGGACTGAACGTTGCCCGTCATAACATGCTGAATCCTGAAGCCGAGCCTCAGGTGAGCTGGGTTGAGAAACAGCTGGCGGACCGAAAAGGCCCTGTCATTGCCGCCAGTGATTACATGAAGGTGTACTCTGACCAGATTCGCGATTTTGTTCCGGGTACTTACATCACTCTGGGTACCGATGGTTTTGGTCGTTCCGATACGCGTTCAAAACTGCGTGAATTCTTCGAGGTCGACCGTTACTTTGTGGTGATTGCCGCGCTGACCGGGCTGGTAAAAGAGGGTGAAATTGAACGCTCAGTAGTGACCGAAGCCCTGAAGAAATATAACATCGACGGCGAAAAAGCTAACCCTGTGTACTGCTGATAAAGTGATGCCCTGTCTCTCTTGTTCAAGGATAAGAAGAGCCAGGGTTTCATGCTGGAAGGTATAACGAATGAGTGATGAAATTATCAAGGTTCCTGACATCGGCAGTGGCAGCGCAGAAGTCATTGAAGTCTGCGTTGCAGCGGGTGATTCAGTAGCCGCAGAGGACTCCCTGATTGTTCTGGAGTCCGATAAAGCCACCATGGAAGTACCCGCCCCGAAAGATGGCCAGGTGGTTGAATTATTACTGAAAGTGGGGGATACCGTTTCAGAAGGGGATGACCTGCTGAAACTGGCGACATCGAAAGCGGAGCCTGAAGCTGAAAATGCCCCGGTTCCGGAAGCCGTACCTGCGAAGGCAGCGCCTGAACCTGAGCAGGTTAAGCCAGCTCCTGCTGTAACGAGTGTTGCAGCCAGTTCAGTTGAAGATGTCCTTGTGCCGGATCTGGGGGCAGAAAATGTACCGGTCGTCGAGATCTGCGTTGCCGTTGGTGACACCATCGCAGAAGATGATTCACTGGTCGTTCTCGAATCTGATAAAGCCACTATGGAAGTCCCTTCGCCTGTCAGCGGTGTGGTAAAAGACATCCTGGTCAAAGAAGGCGACGTGATGAATCAGGGTGACCTGATTCTGAAGGTTGAGGTCGCTGGTGGCACGCCTGCTGAAACACCCGCTGTTGCCGCCACTCCTGCTGAAACTGATACGCCTGCAAAGGCGGCTCCCGAAGCTTCCGGAGCTGTTCCCGCAGCCACTGTTCCAGCGGAAGCTCCGACACAGAATCTGGCAGAGCTGGAAAAAGGCAACAAGCATTTCCATGCGGGTCCGGCTGTGCGCAAACTGGCCCGGGAGTTTGGTGTCAATCTTGAGTTTGTGAAAGGCTCAGGCCCACGCAAACGGATTCTGAAAGAAGACGTACAGGCTTATGTTAAAACCAAGCTGAAAGAAGCGAGCCAGCCTCAGGGTGTTTCCGGCGGCATGGGCATTCCACCGGTACCTGCCCAGGATTATGGGAAGTGGGGTGACATTGAAGAGGTTGCCCTGAACCGCCTGCGTAAAGTAGCGGCTCAGAACTTCCAGCGTTCCTGGCTGAACGTGCCTCATGTTACCCAGTTCGACGAAGCAGATATCACCGATCTGGAAGCTTTCCGCAAAGCGAAAAAAGCGCTGGCGGAAGCTCGTGGCACCAAGCTGACTCCGCTGCCATTCTTCCTGAAAGCCTGTGCTTACGTGCTGAAGGAAATGCCGCAGTTCTGTTCTTCCCTGAGCGCCGATGGCGAATCAGTGATTTACAAGAAATACATCAATATCGGTGTGGCTGTGGATACGCCGGACGGTTTGCTGGTACCGGTTATCAAGAATGTGGATAAGAAGAGCATCTGGGAGCTGTCGGCAGAGTGTATTGAACTGGCTGGAAAAGCTCGTGACAAGAAGCTCAAGCCTGATGAGATGCAGGGTGGCTGCTTTACCATTTCCAGTCTGGGTTCCATTGGCGGTACTGCCTTTACGCCCATTGTGAATGCGCCGGAAGTCGCTATTCTGGGCATTTCCAAAGCGGCCATGAAACCGGTATGGAATGGCAGTGACTTTGAGCCGAAGCTGATGTGTCCTCTGTCACTGTCTTATGATCACCGTGTCATTAACGGGGCGGACGCTGCCCGGTTTACGACAATGTTAGGGCAGTTGCTGGCGGATATTCGTATGCTGCTGCTTTAACGCCTTTCTGTTAAACCCGTAGGTTGGGACGAGCGGAACGCGACTCCCAACACGGTGACTATTCTGAAGCCGACCCTGAAGTAAATGATTCCCGAACCAGCCCCATAATACTTTTGCGCATCAGTATTAACTGTTCAGCAGACAGACTTTCCTGAGCCTTTTCCCATTCATCGGGTATGGCATTACGCAGTTTCTCAGCAAGCTCCCTGGCGTCGATGTTGTTTTTTGACTGAGCATCCAGCCATTGCAGCCAGCGCAAGTCGATTGTAGCTTCATGCAAATCCAGCAGGCGCTTGTGGATGTCCATGGTGTCCGGGCAACTTCCCTGCCATGGGTACATATAAATAACATCCCCTTCGCGGCCATCGGTCGGATCAAAAGGGTCTGCGGTAGGCATACGACCATGCCATTGCACATAACCATCCGGGTTACTTTTCCACAGGTAAAATCCGGCAGCCAGTCGGGGGGCGGGCATATTGTAGAGCCAGACCTTACTGCTTTTTTTCAAGTTCTCTATAACGGCTTTACTGACACCAAAACCATGGTTAATAATCGCCAGGTCGGTAACACTCAGCAGCTCATCCTGCCTGGGGTTGTTAAGGTGTCCGGCGGTTTTCATGTCCAGAGACTGGCTGTGTAGCTTAATGGCCGTATCTTTGATGGCAGCGAACTTATCCGGATGAGGTTCGTCGAAAATCGACCAGTAAGGTGTTTCCAGCTGGGCAACAGCGGCATCGTCCCGAACTCTGGAAAGAGACTGCATAGCCTCACTCTGAGGCTGGACAGACAATAAACGCTTGAGTGGAGTGTAAGCCAGTGTGGGTCCCTGAAAACCAAACATCCGCAACTGCTTCAGCTGGTTAATCAGTTTTTTTCGGTGATCCAGGTCAATAGGTACTTCCAGAGCGGGGGCAACATTAGTAAAGCCCATGGAAGTCAGCAGAGAGAAATCACAAGCGGTGACAAAGGGTTTGAGACTGCGATTGTCCGGAAACCATTCGTAATACGGTGCAGGCTCCAGATAAAGCCCGACAGAACGGTTCATATCAGGCAGGTCGACTGGTATCACATCGACGGCAAACTCAACCATTTTCAATGCCCCTTTGCTTAACAGTTGCAGGTTGCCTTTGTAGATACCCGGTTCCGTGTCAGCAGGGACTTCCACCTGCAGGTAAAGGTTGCGTGGTAGTTCCGGCGAGAGCGTCATGCTGGACAGGTCGGCACGAAGGTAACTGTCTGCGGCCACCAGTTCATTAGCATTGGGTTGAGGACGTTCAAAGCGCCAGTGACCGTAACGGGATTTAAGAGCCAGCTTTTGTCCCGCACTGTTGCGGGGGTTGGCAATAGCAACAATCGGGTTGCTGTCAGGCTCCGGGCTGTTGATCCGGAAGTTAAGGTTTAACAATGAGTTTCTGGCCGTCGGATAGACCTTGTACTTTTCCAGACTCGTTGATGGCTGGGCTGATTTATCGCTGATGCTGAGTTTGTGGGAACGTGGGAACGTGGGGACTGTGGCGGGCCAGCTTTCCATAAAACGCGCTTTCCGCTGTTTCTCAGCGTCCGCAGCAAACTGGCCATCCAGAGGTTCAAGCACCAGACCAGCTGCATAGCGGGCGGCGCGGTCTCCGATCCACTCGATTGTAAAGGTGTTGTCGGTAATCGTGACGGTAGACGTTACGGGCCTGGTTCTGCGTTCTCCGATCAGTTGCCACTGGTCCCCATCAATCACGGCTTCCTTTTTAGTCCCTGCAAAATAAACGTCGGATAGCCACTGACTGGTGTTATAACTTTCGTCGACGACCGTTTGTCCTTCAACCCGTACTTTTCTTTGCAGAAAGTGTGGCAGGTACTCCCATTCTCCCTGCTCCTGCAACCAGATGGTCAGTTTCCACTGTCCGTTCTCCCAGGGAGCAGAAAAGTTATCAATGCCCTCCAGCCCATCCTGCATTAATGCGTCGCCCGAAGGACGAAAGCGCTGTAGCAGTGTTCCGCTGAGTCGTTTGTCCTTTGCTGTCACCGGTTCAAATCCGGGAAACACCGGGCTGTCCTCTTTACCAAAATCCAGGGCCAGAACCTGTTGGGGGCGAGGTGGCGGAGGGGTTATACGGGCTTGTGTCAGAACCATATCGTCACTGCTTCCGGCAGTGAATATGATCATTTTGGTGTAAGGGAGAGTCAGTGGCTGCTTGCCAGAGGTCTTCAGACCCGTTATGGGAAGGGTCAGGGAAAATGGCCCCGGTTTAATACTGAATTGTCGGTTAAAACGGGTGTAATAATTCTCTGAGTGGTCATTGTCGATGCGGACAATCAGTATCAGAACGGCGTCACTGTTGTTCTGGCCTTTAATTTGTAGTTCGTAACCGAGTTTGATCTCCAGCCCGTCGAGATCATGTCTGTAAGGCATGTCAGTTTCTGAGTCGACCAGTATTTCACTACTGGCCCATGCCATGCTCGGGGTGACAAGGTTCGGGGCAGCAATAAAGCAGACAGTCAGCCATAAAACCGTAATACCCTGAAACACAGGTAGAGAAAAGCGGCGGAAAGACGTGTCCGATGCCATGAGTTATCCACAAGTTGATCAACTACTAATAGCATCGGAACAGCAGGGCAAGATTAAAGAGCGGCGATAAAGTTTTTCAGGGTAATAATGATCAGAACCAGCACCATCAGGGAGAAGTCCAGGCCACCCAACGGTGGAATCACCTTGCGAATACGGCTGGACAGGGGCTCGGTAATCTGGTGCAACAACATCAGTCCGGGGTTATAACTGCCCGGGGCTACCCAGCTGGCTATGGCAATAATAATCAGGCTGAACATGTAGATGTTCAGAACTTCAGTCGCCAGTTCTTTCAGACTCAGCAGCAGAACAGCAGGGAGCGGGATGCCAGCGAGGGCAAAACCTTTCAGCATGAACAGCACATAGAACAGACCAATCTGCAGCGCCAGAGCCAGAACCAGCGACGCAATGTCCAACCCACCAACACCGGGGATGATTTTGCGTAATGGGTTCAGCAGCGGTGCGGTGATTTTAACAATGGCCTGAGAAATCGGGTTGTAAAAATCGGCACGAACCAGCTGCAGAATAAACCGCAGCAACACCGCCATGATGTACAGGCCACCCAGTGCCTGAATCAGGAATACCAGGCTGGAAGAGAGTGCTGACATAGATATCCTTCAAATAAATAGCAAATCACAAATAATAGTTATGTTGTTACAGGCAGTTATTCAACCCCCGGAGGTATTAATCTGCCAGCTGCCGGGTCATTTCAGCGGCCCGGTCAACGGCAGCCTGCATCGCCTGCTCAACCAGTTGCTCCAGACCGCCTGCCTGAAACGCCCTGATGGCCTGCTCGGTGGTGCCGCCGGGTGAGGTGACCCGTCTGCGCAGTTCACTGGCATCAACATCACTACAAACTGCCATCTTCGCAGCCCCGAGCGCTGTCTGCAAGGTAAGCTGTTCAGCGGTTTTCTGATCAAGCCCCAGCTTGACGCCCATTTCGGTCATGGCTTCCATAAACAGAAAGTAGTAAGCAGGACCACTGCCGGAAACGGCAATAACAGAATCAATCAGGGCTTCATTGTCTACCCACAGCGTCACCCCAACGGCTTTAAAAATAGTGTCGGTAATGACTTTCTGTTCTGCATTAACCTGTTCACTGGCAAACAGTCCGCTGGCGCCACAGCGCAGCAGGGAAGGCGTGTTGGGCATACTGCGCACAACCGGCAGGCTGGAGCCGCACCATGCCTGAAGGCTGTCGAGACTGATGCCTGCGGCAACCGAAATCAACAGAGGCTTTGTCTCTTTCAGGGTTGGGGCAAGGTCCTGCAACACGGCTTTCATCATTTGTGGCTTTACACAGAGCACAACAATCTCTGACTGGCGAACCGCCTGATGATTGTCCAGGGTCACCTGAACGCCAAACTGTTTTTTAACGTTTTCCAGTGTTGCTTCACTTCGGGCAGTTGCCCATATTTTGCCCTTTGGCCAGCCACCTTCAATCAGGCCCCCGAAAATACTGCTGGCCATATTGCCAGCACCGATAAAGGCAATGCTCTGGTCTGTTTTTATGGATTGGCTCATTGTTCTTGTCATCAAGGGTCACCCATTAGCTGTTTAACGATTGGAATATTCTCTTGCACCAAACAGGGCTGTGCCGATTCGAACCATGGTTGACCCTTCTTCAACGGCAGCTTCCAGATCATCGGTCATGCCCATGGAGAGCGTGTCCATGTTCAGGCCAAGGTTTTTATTCAGGTTATCCAGTGCCTGCTTCAGGGCTCGAAATGGAAGGCGCTGCTGTTCTTTGTTTTCAGCCGGCGCAGGAATGGCCATCAGGCCCCGCAGTGAAAGACTGGGCAGTTCTGAAACGGCTTTTACCAGCTCTTCCAGTCCGTCCACGGAAACTCCGGACTTGGAGGCTTCGCCACTGATATTCACCTGCAGGCAAATGTTTAGTGGTGGCAGGTCGGCTGGTCGCTGATCATTCAGGCGTCTGGCAATTTTCAGACGGTCAACACTGTGAACCCAGTGGAAATGGCTGGCGATATCCCGGGTTTTGTTGGACTGGATTGGGCCTATAAAGTGCCAGACAATGTTTTCAATGTCTGACAGCGCCTGAACTTTTACCAGGGCTTCCTGTAGATAACTTTCTCCAAACTCACGCTGTCCCAGTGTGCAGGCTTCCCGTACCAGATCGGCAGGTTTGGTTTTACTGACGGCCAGTAATCTGACCTCGCCTTCACGCTGGCAGGCTTTCTCTGCTTTATGGATTTGGTCAAAAACCTGTTCAAAGCGGCTTTTTAATAATGTCATCTGGCTGTACAGTATTGCGTATCAGGAAAAAATAAAAACAGTATTTTACTGTTTCCGGGGTTCAGGGGGAACTTCATGGATATCACCGAGCTGCTGGCATTCAGCTTCAAGCAGGGGGCATCGGATTTGCATCTCTCCGCGGGTCTGCCACCTATGATTCGTATGGATGGCGATGTGCGGCGTATTAACCTGCCTCCCATGGATCATAAACAGGTACACGGCCTGATTTATGACATTATGAACGATAAACAGCGACGTGATTTCGAAGAGTGCATGCAAACGGACTTTTCTTTTGAGGTGCCGGGTGTTGCACGTTTTCGGGTGAATGCGTTCAACCAGTCCCGGGGGGCTGGTGCGGTGTTTCGTACCATTCCCAGCAAAGTTCTGTCGATGAATGATCTGGGTATGGGGCAGGTGTTCAAGGATATCTCTACGATGCCCAGAGGGCTGGTTCTGGTCACAGGGCCTACCGGTTCCGGTAAGTCAACGACGCTGGCAGCCATGCTCGACTACATAAACGACACCCGTTATGACCATATTTTGACCATTGAAGACCCCATTGAATTTGTACACGAATCAAAGAAGTGTCTGGTCAACCAGAGAGAGGTCCACCGGGATACCCGCAGTTTCAGCGATGCATTACGAGCCGCACTGCGTGAAGACCCGGATATTATTCTGGTAGGGGAAATGCGCGATCTGGAAACCATTCGCCTTGCCCTTACTGCAGCTGAAACGGGTCATATGGTGTTTGGCACCTTGCATACGACATCTGCCGCCAAAACTGTTGACCGGATTATTGATGTGTTTCCTGCTGAAGAAAAGTCGATGGTACGTTCAATGCTGTCCGAGTCTCTGCAAGCCGTGGTTTCCCAGACCCTGCTTAAGAAAAACGGCGGTGGACGTGTGGCTGCCCATGAAATCATGATAGGCACTTCTGCCATCCGCAACCTGATTCGTGAAGACAAAGTGGCGCAGATGTATTCTGCGATACAGACAGGCAGTTCCATCGGTATGCAGACACTTGACCAGTGTCTGAAAAAGCTGGTCAATAAAGGTTTGATTTCTCACGACACCGCCCGGGAAAAAGCCAAGGACCCGGAGAGTTTTTAAAAGCAGTCGGTTCTATATGATGCTTGAAGGTCTTCCAGCTGTTTGCGATTCAGTATCAGGTTTTTATTTCCTGCACCAATTAAACCGGCCAGGCAGGCCTGTTGCTCTGACCGGTCTGTGCCCTGCTCCAGACGGGTACCTGTCAGGCGCACTTCCAGAAGCTCGGATTGTCCGTTGAGATCAATGATTTCTGTAAATTCTCCAATGCAGCACCGGGCGCAGTCTGGCAGGTCACCATAGCGTTTAGTCCGTTGATTGTCCGGAACGCCCAGAGAGACCAGCTTATAGGGCGTCATATTGCGTGTCACGCTGACTTTATCCGGAGCCTCTATACGCATATCGGTGATGCCGCCAAAGCACCGGTCACCGCCACTGAAGTTCTTAATCAGCTCCAGGTTGGCAGAGCGTTTTTTTCCGGCAAGGGCATCATCCAGGTTCGGAAAGGTGTCGAGGCTTAATCCTTTGAACAGGAAGCCAAAGGAAAAAGTGCCTGAACCGCCATAACTGACGGCATAGTTGACCAGAACCTGTTCGTTTTCCATTTGCCCGATGATGTGGTAAGCGGCAAAGACCGGGAGTGTTTCGCTCTCTTCCTGACTGGTCTCGGTGTTGGTTCTGGTTGCGTTAAACGAAGCCAGCCATGGGCTCTTCTGGTCAAAATTCAGATGAGCGTACTGCTTCTGGCAGGCGCGCAGATCCAGCGAAGTCATGGTGCTTGTACTGGTGCCAGCACTGCTGCTTTTTTCAGGATCAGTAAAACGATCAAGACAGAGTGGATGCAGCGCACCGGCAGCAACCGTATTTGAAAATAGAAATAACAGGCTAAAGAACCGGGTTATTCTCATCATTCATCCAGCCTTCCAGAATGATCTGGGCCGCCATCCCGTCGACAGGGTTTGAACCATAATGTTTGCTGTGTCCCAGTTTATCAGCCCAGTCTTTGGCTTCAAATGACGACAGGCGTTCATCAGCCTCAAAAAAGGGCAGGTTAAAACGTCCATGCAGGCGTTTGCCGAATTTGCGGGCCCGAAGTGACATTTGTGACTCGGAGCCGTCCATGTTCAGGGGAATGCCTACCACGACAGCATCTGGCTGCCATTCGTTGATCAGTGCTTCGACTTTGTTCCAGTCAGGAATGCCGTCGCGGGCTTTCAGCTGTGGCAGGGCAGTAGCTGTTCGGGTAATGGCCTGACCGACAGCAACACCAATATTTTTGGTGCCAAAATCGAAGCCAAGAATGGTTTTTACAGAAGAAACAGAAGATACAGAAGAAGTTGTCATAGATTTTAATGGTGTTATCAGGCGTGTCCAACCTGGCCAGACAGTAAATGCAAATCAACTCCCAGGGATGCTGCTGCTGCGGTCAGGCGTTGCTCGTAGGGGATTGTGAAGATAATGGCAGGGGTGGCTGCACAGGTCAGCCAGGTATTTTCAGCCATCTCCTGTTCCAGCTGACCCGCTCCCCAGCCAGCGTATCCCAGGGCGACAAGAGTGTGAGAAGGTCCTTCATTGTTCGCCATGGCGACCAGAATGTCTTTGGAGGTGGTAAGGTTAATATCTTCCCCCACATTGAGGCTGGACTCCCAGAGCCGGTCGTTGGAATGAAGCACAAAGCCTCTTTCTGATGCAACCGGTCCTCCGGCGTAAACGGCGCTCTGGCTTTGCGCCCAGGTGTCGGAATATTCGATACCGACCTGTCGGAAAATTTCCCCCAGCATCAGCTCGGTTGGTCGGTTGATGACTACTCCGAGGGCTCCATCCTTACTGTGTTCACAGATAAGTGTCAGCGTTTCAGCAAAGGATGGGTCTGCCATCTGGGGCGTGGCAATCAGAAAGTGGTTTTTGAGACTTTGAAAGCTTGACGTTCTCATGTGCGCAGTATCGGGCGAAACTTGTCAGTTAGCAACTTTTACGTAGTAATTCGATTTTCAGTTGCTAAATAACCGATCTCCCCGTTCGAAGCGCCAGGTTCGTATAATCTCTACACGGTCATAGTCTCTCAGGTCATTGCCAAAAGGGGCGTAGGGAGCTGCCAGTTTGACAATACGAATGGCAGCATCGTCGAGAATGGTGGAACCGGACGACTCCATCAGTTCAACGTCGTGTAATGTACCGTCCCGGTTAATAGAGACCATCAGGCGCAGCTCGCCATAGAGTTTTTCTTTTCTGGCCTGTGGTGGGTAATTCATATTACCAATCCGTTCAACCTTTCGACGCCAGGTTTCTTTGTAGTAGGCACCGGGCTCCTGCATGGTAGAGGCGGCAGTCAGGCGTTTGATCCTTGGGCGTTTGGCGTATTCCTGGCGCTGCTGGCTGAACTGAGCTTCGAGGCTGGAAATTTCCTGCCTGAGATCGATGCGTTTACGGGGCTTAACCTGTTCAGGTGTATCCGGTGTGGGCTTTTTGTTTTCCACCTTGTCGGGCGTTTTGCGTTCGACCTCAGCCCGGGTAGAAATCTGCGCGGTCTGGGGCTGCTCCTGTTTGGGGGAGGCTTCTTCCTGGGTTTCCAGTACAACCTCATTAATCTGGTTGGACTGAAATTCCGCTTCCTGATCGGTTTGCGGTCTGGCTTTTTCTTCCAGTGTCCCGCTGCCCTGCTGGTGGAACTGGGCCAGGTAATCCGCTTCTTCAGGCTGTTCCTGACTTTTGTAGGTCGCCAGGGTCACCTCAAGGGTTTTGGGAGGCGCGGGCATTTCCTGCAGTCCAAAGGAAACGCCCAGCAGAATAACAGCATGAATGGCTGTTGCCATGAAAACGGTGAAGCTGAAACGGTCGATTGAAGAAACGCTGGTCATTGTGGACATTGACAGGGGCAGGCCTCTTAAGTCATTCCTGAAGATGAACATTCATGACATTGTCATGAATGTGGGGGAAGCTGGCAAGAGGAGAGGATCTTTGTCTGTTTGTTTTTGATGTACACTGGGTCGAAACTGACCTGATACGCAACCAATTACTTATAATGCTTCATAAAAAACGATACACTTCAGGTGGCAATTAATAAGAAAAAGAGACAAGCATGGATACTCGCCTTATTGCCGTACTGGTAAGCTTTCTTTCCCCTTCGATTCTTATGGCTTCACAAACTGCCAGCTGGCAACCCGGCTTCAGTGGAGAAGCCTCACTGTTAGCCGGTTATTCTCAATCAAAGTCACAATTCAATGCCGAGTACGAACAAACCGATTCACTGGATAAAGCCTCAAAACGAAAGGGGAAGGCACTGATCATGCCGTTGGTTTCTCTTCAGTACACGCTGAGTGATGCACAAGGACAGTTTTACCTCGGATCCGACCGGGCCGACGTTGCACTGGGGCGTTTTCATACCGAAATAGGCTATCGCCACTCGCTACAAAAAAATGGTGTCATCTCTGCCAGTGTTATCCCTGGTGTTTTTCCAAATAAAACCTGGCAGGACCCTTTTGCGACTGGTCAGAAAAGAAAAGAAACTGATATCAGCATTCAGGCACTGCGCGTCCAGTTTAACAACATTATGAGCTCTGGTTTCTCTCTGGAAGTAGCCGGAGGAAAGCAGACATTGGAGAGAGAGCGCAGTGGACAGGCCACTTTTGATACCGAAACCCGGAAACTGCTGAACAGGGAGGGGACTATATTTTTCGCTGAAGGTGCGTACCGTTTTCCTGTCAGCAGAACCCTGTTTCTTCGCACCGGTCTGAATCATACACGACTGGATGCCGATGGCGATGCTATGTCTTATCATGCCAATGCTGTTGAGCTTGGTTTATTCACTCGATGGCAGCAGTCGTCTATGGCCTTTAATCTCAGTTATCAGATTAATCGCCATGACAAGAGCAACCCGGTGTTTAGCAAAAAACAAAAAGACAACCAGTGGGGAGCTTTTCTGGCTTACTCTTACGACGAGCCTTTTGGCTGGACCAACTGGGAACTGGCTTCCCTCTCTGGTTACAGCAAAAAGGACTCAAACATCGACTTTTATGATGAAGACTCTTTGATGGTGAGTGTAGGTATGACCTATAACTTCTGACGGTTCATGATACAGAATTGCCAGTCAGGTGAGCGACCCTGACCATGGCAATTAGAGCATAACGCTGAACGCTGAGTTTTCTTGTATCCGCCAACGAAATTAAGACAGCTTCTCTTCAATCTTATCCATCAGCCTATCGCCAATGCTGATACCAAACTGCTCATCCAGCTGGCGGATACAGGTTGGCGAGGTGACATTAATCTCGGTCAGGTAATCACCGATAATATCCAGCCCGACAAACAGCAGACCTTTTTCTTTCAGCACCGGTGCCACCTGTTCGGCGATCCAGCGGTCACGGTCACTTAATTCCTGTCCTACACCTTTGCCGCCTGCTGCCAGGTTGCCACGCAACTCGCCTTCGGCCGGGATACGTGCCAGTGAATAAGGTACAGGCTCACCGTCAATCAGCAGGACACGTTTGTCGCCCTTTGCGATCTCGGGGATGTATTTCTGGATCATTGTCTGCGAGGTGCCGTGTTGCGTCAGGGTTTCCAGAATCACACTGAAGTTGGGGTCTTTCGAATGGGTGCGAAAAATAGAAGAACCGCCCATTCCGTCCAGAGGCTTCAGCACTACATCACCATGTTCTTCAGCAAACTCCCTTAACAGGCGTGCGCTGCGTGCCACCATGACCGGAGGCGTACATTGTGGGAACAGGGTGGCAAACATCTTTTCGTTGCAGTCACGAATGCTCTGGGGTTTGTTGACAATCAGGGAGCCGGCGGCTTCAGCCTGTTCCAGCAAATAGGTGCTGTAGATAAACTCCATATCAAACGGCGGGTCCTTACGCATCAGGATCACATTCAGTGACTCCAGAGGCAGCTCCTGACGCTCACCAAGGGTGAACCAGTCATTGGCATCATAACGTACCTGCAGTGGACGCATACTGCCCCTGGCTACGCCTTCTTTCTGATAGAGGTCATGCTGCTCCATGTAAAACAGTTGCCAGCCCCGCTTCTGCGCAGCCAGCAGCATCGCCAGAGAACTGTCTTTTTTAAATTCGATGGACTCAATCGGGTCCATGACTATGCCGAGCTTAATGGTCATGTTTTTACCGGGGTTAACGCACAGAATTGGTATTAGCTCATTCAGGAGCTTGCAAGACTATATGGGGGAATCGCGCTGGATTTCAAGAAAAGCCCTTCGGGATATTTTAATTCAGTTTCTTGTCAATCCAGTACTTTGTACCCTGTAGCGTTGCCTGGGCAACCAGTCCGTTCTCGGTGAACTGGTAAACGGTAATACCCAGATCTGTGTTGACCGTTCCGCTCAGGAGTTCGCCGCCTTTGTCGCCTGATTTGGCGGCTGCGTCAGCCTGACCGGTGAAATCCCAGCCGTTTTCTATAAAACTATCCAGAGTTCTCCGGTTGTCGAAAACAATGACGGCCCGGAAGTCCTTGATGCCTAATCCAATGCCGATACCGGCGCTGGCCATGCGCATGTAGGTGTCTTCACCGGATTGATTGTCGTGGACAACTCCATAACCGGAACCGGTACTGAGCAGGAGCAGGTTGCTGTTGATGTTGCTGAAAACCGCATAGCCAACGGCTTCACTCAGTTGAGCGGAGGCACTGGGTTTATAGTCATACAGCATTTTCAGGGTTTCTGAACGCATGTCGTTTACATAACCCTGTCGTTCCGCTTTTGCTTTTCCCCTGAATACCGGAGCAGCCTGAAAACAGGCTGAAGAGAACAATAAGAGTGAGCTGGCCCAGGACAGAACTGGCTGAAAGGTGTGGACACTCAGTGAAAGATCGCTTCATGAGGGAACTCCGATAGAAAACATGCAGGCCCGATGCCTGCATGTTTTATCAGAGCTTTTGTTTACAAGAGCTATTCTGCAGGAGTTGCCAGAGCCTGACCCATCTTGATTGTAGACTCGGCCTGCCATTGCTCAAGCCAGTTCACTTTGTCTTCGCCGAACAGAACAATAGCCGTGGAGCCCAGTTTGAAACGACCCATCTCTTCACCACGTTCCAGCATTATACTGGCCGTTGTCGACTCTTCGTATTCTGTGGTTCTTACCTGCTTGCGGTGAGGTGTCACCAGGCCGGACCAGACGGTCTCAATACTGGCAACATTAATGGCACCCACCATGATCACCGCCATCGGGCCATGCTCAGTATCAAAGATACTGACAACCCGCTCGTTACGGGCAAACAGCCCCGGCACGTTTTCTACAGTGCCTTTGTTGACGGAGAACAAACGACCGGGGACGTGAATCATCTTGCGCAGGGTACCTGCCGCAGGTGTATGGATACGATGATAATCTCTTGGGGAGAGATAAATAGTGGCAAACTTGCCGCCCATAAATTCAGTAGCCAGGTCGGTATCACCCCCCAGTAGTTCTATCAGGCTGTAATCATGGCCCTTGGCCTGAAAGATGCGGCCATATTCAATGTCGCCAATCTGGCTGATAGCACCGTCGGCAGGGCTGACGATGGTTTCTTCCTGTTCAGGCAGAGGCCGGGCTCCCTCTTTCAAAGGACGAGTGAAGAAATCGTTGAAGTGTTTATAAGACTCCGCATGCTCAGCCTGAGCTTCGCTCATATCTACGTCGTAATGCTTGATGATCCAGTTAATCAGGGCATTTTTGAAAGCTGGGATTTCACACTCGACAAAATAATGCACCGCTCTGGAAATCAGGTGGTGAGGCAGAATGTACTGGGTCAACGCGAACAGTTTTTCTTTCACTAAGGCTGTCCTGTTATAGGGGATGATATTTTGAAGGACGATTGTAAAGGAAGCGTTTTGTTAAAGACAGGCTGGTTTGTACCAGCCTATTGGGAGATCGGCGTATCGGTCAGATTGCCCCATTCTGACCATGAACCATCGTAGGCTCTTACCGAATTGAATCCAAGCGCTCTGGCTACCAGATAAGTAAAGCCGGAACGGTGGTGAGTCTGGCAATGGGTGATAATGTCTTTTTCCCGGGGCATACCCAGCTCAGAAAGGACTTCGGGCAGGTCTTCCCGGATACGATAATTTCTGGCCGGGTCCATGGCTGATGTCCATTCAAAATTAATGGCACCGGGAATATGTCCGCCACGCTTGGCCAGCACTTTTATACCCGCAAATTCTGCAGGGGAGCGCGCGTCCCAGATAGCCGTACTGGCATTTTCCAGATGCGTCAGGATGTAATCTTTGGAAGCAATCACAGACGGGTCGATTGACAGGGAGACACGGGTTGGCTCTACCTGTCTGGGTTCACTTTCCGCTGTGTGGTCTTCTTTCAGCCAGGCATGAATACCGCCGTTCAGGTAGGAGTAGTTTTTATGCCCGATAACATCCAGGGTCCAGATAAAGCGCCCCGCCCAGCCACCACCTTCGTCGTCATAGACCACGATATGCTCATTGCCGGTGTAACCAAGCAGTGAAAACAGGTTTTCCAGCTGCTGTAACGGTGGCAGCTTGCCAGTGGCCGGCGGCGTGCCTGCCACAAGGTGTTGGGGAGCTATGTTAACGGCACCGGGAACATGCACCTGGGCGTATAGCTGAGGGTTGCACAGGTCGACGATCAACAGGTTGCTGTCATGAAGATGATGTTCAAGCTCAGCAGGTTCGAGAATCAGTGGAAGTGATGTTTGACTCATTGTACTTCTGTTTGTTTGTCGTGGATGAACGCATTATAGGTATTTGTCGCAAGTAGGAGAAGGAAGTCTGAACTAATATGCCCCAAAAGAAAATTCAATAACCAGCCTCTAATAACCAGAAAGCCACTAAAAATGAAAAAAGCAGACTATCTCATTTTCTTTGTTTTTTTATTCATCGTTTTTACCGCAGTGAGTCAGGCAAGGGCTGCTGATGATAAACCTACGGATAAAAACCAGCCAGAAGGAGCGACAGCGCTGGATCCGGAAGAAGTGACACTCTATTGTGATGCTCTCAGTCAGGAACCGGTAATCACCTGTCTGTTTGCCAATCTGGATTACTTCAGCCAGCGAACCTTTCTGCAAGTTGTATCCCACAATAGTCAGCTGACGAAGCATTCTGAGATTCTGGAAAAACTGCATAAGAATCTTTACGGCTTAAGTTTTCATGAGTTAGCAGAGGGACAAAATGGCCTCTACTTGCTGAATCATAATCAGAGCGAGATCGAGATTAAGGGCGTTTCGCTTTTGCCGGATTTCGGGGCTTTTGAATATACTTTACCTCCAGAGGCCACTATCCATATTCGCGTTGTGTCAATAGACCAGGATGACGACGATGACAATAAAAGCGTGGGTTCGGATGAAGTGTCTGACAGCGCTTCCTTCGAAATGTTCGTAGCTATAAGTGATCAGCCAGACCAATCTGCTACACACTCTGGAAATGTCGCAGTGGGGTTTCTTCAGGGAGCGCCAGTCGATGACAGTATTGACCCTAGTGGTAAAGAGGGAAGCCTCTTGGTGGCTCCGGATTGGGAGTCATTGATAGCTAGCCTGCAGGACTGGCAGATTGACTCCCTGATTCGTCATCTGAATGCTAACAACTCTGCTATACAGAGTCTTCTCAGTTTATTTGGCAGCGATAAAGAAGCATGCAAAGAGCTGCTTATAGTGCTTTTAAACAGTTTGATGGAACGTTTTTTTGAACCTTCGCATGATACCACAGAAGCAGCTTCAGCATCTGAAACTGCCTCTGAAATAACCGATGAACAAGCGACAGATTGTCACTGTGATAATGACTTATCCGAAAATCCGGCCAACCAGCAGGACAGGTGAGACGCTATTGATTCGGCTGCTGGGACGCAAGAATCTGCCGGTAACTGAACAGGCGTTCTTCCGTAATTTCGCCGTCTTCCAGGGCTTTGTGAATGGCACAGCCCGGTTCCTGTTCGTGTTTGCAGTCCCTGAATTTGCAATACCCGAGAAACGGCCTGAACTCCCGGAATCCCTGGATGACTTCTTCCGGAGTGATATGCCACAAACCGAACTCACGAATGCCCGGAGAGTCGATAAGCGTTCCCCCTGCCGGAAAATGGAAGAGCTTGGCAGCGGTTGTTGTGTGCATGCCTTTGCCGGTGGCTTCTGACAGTTCTCCAACCAGAGTATCAATGCCGGGCAGCAGGGCATTGACCAGTGAAGACTTACCTACACCGCTTTGCCCCACGAATACACTGGTATGCTCATCCAGCATATCTTTCAGTTCATCCAGGCCATGGTCGGACCGGGTGGAAGCCGTGAGGATGCGATAACCGATCTGATGGTAGACCGACAGCATGTCGATCATCATTTCCATGCCTTCATCATCCAGCAGGTCGATCTTGTTCAGGAGGATAACGGGTTCGATCCCGACGGTTTCTGCAGCGATCAGGTAGCGATCAATCAGGTTCAGGTGAGGAATCGGTACGGGAGCAATCACCAGTACAATGTAATCGATATTGGCTGCTACCGGCTTGATACGGCCGTGGTTATCCGGACGGGTAAGCAGGCTGGAGCGTTCGTCCAGCGCGACAACCACGCCGGTTTCGTCTTTGGTTGAAGGTCGCCAGATGACCCTGTCGCCCGTGACAAGAGGGGGAAGGTTGCGGCGAAGGTGACAGCGGCGGGGCTTTCCGGGGGTGGCAGGAGACTCGATATCCAGTGTGGCACCATAATGAGCTGTCACCAGCCCCTCCTGCTCCGGTCCCAGATCTTCGCTCTGCAGCTCTTCTTCAATCTGGCTTTCCCGCTTGCGAGCCCGGGCTATGCGCTCTTCCTGAATTTTCTGAATGCGCCAGCTCTGTCTGCGCGTTAGTTTGCGCTTACTCATGTTATCTCTTAAAGTTCATAATGAAAGGATGGTCTGGTCAAGTCTCAGTCGAGCAGAGAACAATAGATTCAATCAACTCGTGGATTTTACCGATACGATCTTAATGACATAGTTTTTAACGACATAGTTTTTAATGACATAGTATGAAGGTGTAGACTTAATATGCCAGCCAAAGTGTACAATTGCTGTACTTTTTTTAGCGTAGAAGCCTTATCATACAGGCATTCGTAACTCTACTTAACTACCAGGTGTTTGATGGCAAAAGCGGATAATCTGATCTGGATTGATCTGGAAATGACAGGCCTGGAGCCTGATACCGACCGAATCCTTGAGATCGCCACAATTGTAACCGACGGGCAGCTCAATCAGATTGCTGAAGGCCCTGTTATTGCAATTCATGAGAGTGATGATGTACTCAGCAACATGAACGAGTGGTGCATCAAAACCCATGGTCAGACCGGACTGACTGAGCGTGTGCGGCAGAGTACCATTTCTCTGGCTGAAGCTGAGCGAATGACCCTGGATTTTCTGAAAGATCATATTGAGCCGGGCATCTCTCCGATGTGTGGCAACAGCATTGGTCAGGATCGTCGCTTCCTGCACCGTTACATGCCTGAGCTACATGATTTCTTCCATTACCGTAATATCGATGTCAGCACCCTGAAAGAGCTGGCGCGCCGCTGGAAGCCAGCCATTATGGACGGCTTCAACAAGAAGGGAACGCATCTGGCTCTGGAAGATATTCGTGAGTCTATTGAGGAGCTGCGCTACTATCGTCAGTTCTTTATCACAAGTTAGTACGACTATTGTCCCGACCTATGCGCTAGCCTCAGGGTGCATGGCCTGATTGAGTGGTATAGGTTTGGGTTGTTTCAGGCGTAAAAGTTGCTCACTTGCCTGCTGAATCGTGAGTCGCTCCACTGGGTTGCGTCTTAGCAGACCAGCGGCAAGTTCCATCAGTTCCGGGGCAGGCCTTTCTCCTACGACCCATAACTTACTTGTTCCTTTCTTCATCAGCTTTATTTTTTGTTCATCGTCCAGTTCTGCAAAGCTGTCGGTGTTTTTTTTCCATTCTCTAATGGTAGGTTGGCGATGTTGCAAGATAACTTCATTATTCCTACTAACGCAGTAAGAGGGGGGAAAATCTGTAATAAATTCAAAGATAAGGCTGCCAAGAGCCCAGCTATCAACTGAGTAACTATAATTGAAATCTTCATGGAGCTTGCACTGCCAAACCTCTGGAGCTATGTATTCATAGGTTCCCCTAAACGAGCGGGTTCTGCTGAGACCTATTTTTTTTGATAAGCCAAAGTCGACCAGAATTGCGATGCGTTCTTCAGCTTCGGTGCTAATCAGTACGTTTTCAGGCTTGAGGTCACGAAAAACTACGCCATGCTGTTGAATATGATTCAGAGCCTCAGCGATATCTGATGTCCAGTCAATGACCATCTTGTTTTCGCGCCGGATTCGTGGCGGTGTATTGAGGAGATCAAATAACTCGGTTCCGGATACTTTATCAGAGATAACGGCAGCCAGTTGATACCCCTGCTTAATCTCATCGGTTATTTCGGTAGTGTGATCAATCAGGGCATAAGAATTGCCGTCAGTTTTTTTCAGAAGAATAGCGTGGGTGTGAGCAATATTTGGGTGGGAGCTTATTCTTAATGCTTCGATTTCTCCTTTTTCAAACTCGCCTTGTGCTTTTTTTGTGATGATTTTGACCGCAAGGGAATGGTCATGATGCTTATACTCCTCTACGGTAGCGAACGCCCCTTTTCCAAGTACTTTCCCTACGGGTTCCAGGCCTGACTGTTTCAGAGCCTCTGTAAGGTTGTTAGCCTGAAAGGGCTTAAACGCCTTTTGACTGGGAAAAACAGGCCTGGACGTCAGTGGGTAATCTTCTGTTGATACCCTGGCTGAAGCCAGTGGTTGCAACGCCTGACCACTATAGGAAGTGCTTCCCTGTAACCCCGCTAAGGCAGGTGCTACCGGCGTAGTGGCAACGGATAAGTGCTGGAACTTTGGTAGCACTTCATTATCAGAGGAGAGCTGGCTGCCGGTATTTTTAGCAGGCTGTGCTGCTGGCTGGGATAAATTCGCTATTGGGGTAGAAGGTTGCATATACCTGTCCTTTGGTTTTAAAACAGGTATGATCTGTCCATACCCTTTCTATCCCTTAGAACAGCCTAAGATGCAAAAATTCCGAACAGAAGTGTTAGTATCTCTGACACTTAATGGCATTATTGGTCTGGAAAATGTACTCACCGCTTTAAGTGTTGCTCCAGAGCCCAAAGCACATGCTCCTTTACCAGCTCCGATGGATAGTCTTTTCGGGATTTTAATGCCTGAATGACCTTATCGCTGGTGGGAGCATTACCCAGCCCAACCGCAATATTACGCAACCAGCACTCAAAGCCTGCCCGTCGGATGGCTGAACCTGCGGTACGTTCCAGAAACTCTTCTTCTGTCCACAGAAACAGTTCAGCAAGATTCACAGAATCCAGTGAATGCCTTGGTCGAAAATCACTTTCCTGAGTCGGTTTGGCAAAGCGGTTCCAGGGGCAGACAAGCTGGCAGTCATCACAGCCAAAAATCCGGTTGCCCATTTTGCTGCGCAGCTCTACGGGAATTGGGCCACTGTTTTCGATGGTGAGATAGGAAATGCATTTGCGAGCGTCAATGCGATAGGGTTCAACAATGGCACCGGTCGGGCATTTGTCCATGCAGGATGAACAGCGTCCGCAATGGTTTTTATCGTAAGGCTCATCCACCGGCAACGGAAGATTGGTGAATAGCTCGCCCAGAAAAAAGAACGACCCTGCCTGCCGGTTGATAATCAATGAATGCTTCCCCATCCAGCCGAGTCCCGCCTGCTGCGCCAGAGGGCGTTCCATCACCGGGGCGCTGTCGACAAAAGCCCGGTAACCGTGTTCGCCAACAGCCGCTTCAATCATCTTGCCCAGCTGGGTCAGGCGTTTGCGGATCAGCTTGTGATAATCACGTCCAAGGGCATAGCGGGACACGTAGGCTTTTTCTGGCTCGCCAAGGATTTTTACGGTCTCTGTGTCCGCAGGCAGATAATCCATCCGGGCAGAAATGATGCGAGTCATACCCGGATGCAGGGATTCGGGATTGAAGCGAAGATCCTGATTCCGTTCCATATAATCCAGATCACCATTGAATCCCATGGCCAGCCACTCCTTGAAGTGCTGCTGATCCTGTTCGGGTACTTTGCCTTCCGAAATGCCGATCGCCTGAAAGCCAAGCTCCCGCCCCCACTGCCGAATCTGTTCGGCCAGCTGAGCAAAATCAATCTCTGCTGAAGAGGTTTGAGGGTCTCGCCGGGTAAATCGTTGGCTGGATTGCTTGGTAAATTCTGGGTTAGCTGGGTTCTTTGACACGGATTCTTAAGGATATAATCGATTTAATACTAGTTAGTGAACCGGAGTCAGCCGGTTCAGATCAAGTGCGGGGATGTCCGTATGCGCAGTTTACCACAAGAACTTTACACCGCTGATCAGGTTCGTCAACTGGACAGGCTGGCAATTGCTGGTGTTGCTGATCATCCGGGGATTGACGGTTTTGAGCTGATGGGGCGAGCAGCTGATGCGGTATTCAGCCGCCTTCTGCAGCATTACCCGCAACTTAATCATGGTGCCAGCCTGCAGGTGTTCTGCGGCGCAGGAAACAACGGTGGGGATGGTTATCTTGTCGCGGCACTGGCTTCTGAGCGCAATATCCCTGTTTCTGTCACCGCGTTGAAAAATCCGGATGAACTCACAGGCGATGCCCGAAAGGCGTTTGAGCATTGCACCATCAAGGGTGTCAGTAGTGTTCTGTGGCGTGATGATTCGGCGGTCACTGGCGAGATTCTGGTGGATGCCATGCTTGGCACAGGGCTGAATGGTGAGGTTCGTGGTGATTATAAGCAGGCGATTGAAGCCTTGAATGGTTCCGGTAGCCCGGTTGTTGCTGTTGATATTCCGTCCGGGCTGTGTGCTGACACTGGCGCTGTTCTGGGAGCTGCGGTGCAGGCTGAACTGACAGTGACGTTTATTGGCACGAAACAGGGATTGCTGACTGGTGAAGGCCCTCAGTTGTGTGGAACGTTGCACTTTACTGATCTGGATGTTCCCGCTGTCGCTTATAACTCGCTGAAACCGTCTTCTATACGGTTGGATGAATCTACTCTCAGGAGCCTGCTGGCCCCAAGAAAGCGAACGGCTCATAAAGGCAATTATGGTCATGTTCTTATTGTTGGCGGCAATCATGGGATGCCGGGGGCGGTGATTATGGCGGCAGAGGCTGCCATAAACTGCGGGGCTGGCAAAGTGACGGTAGCGACCCGGGCAGAACACCTTCTGGCTCTTGCTATTCGCAGACCTGAGGTAATGGCTGCCGGGGTAAACAGCAGGACAGAACTACAGTTCTTACTACATGATAAAACAGTTATTGTTGCGGGACCGGGTATTGGTACCGACCCCTGGGCGTTTGACCTTGTGGATGAGGCTCTGAACGCTGATGTTCCCATTGTGCTGGATGCTGATGCACTGAACCTGTTATCGGGGCATCCCCAATTGCGTCGGACGCGAAAGTTTCCGATGATTCTTACTCCCCATCCGGGCGAAGCTGCCCGGTTGTTGCAAACTGATACGGGGTCCGTACAAAAGGATCGTTTTACCACTGTCGCCAGTTTGTCTGAAACATATAATGCGTGTGTCGTTTTAAAAGGTGCTGGCAGCCTGATCCGGCATGAGCAGCAGACCAGCCTTTGCTCTGCCGGAAATCCGGGCATGGCTGTGGCAGGAATGGGTGACGTATTAAGTGGTGTTATTGGTGCGCTACTGGCGCAGGGTATAGACGTTTATGACGCAGCCAGACTGGGTGTCTGGCTGCATGCTAGCGGTGCAGATACGCTGGCGAAGCAACAGGGTGAAACCGGTTTGCTGGCTACGGATACGATTCCTTTTATCCGGCAGCAGTTAAATAATTTAACCGGTCATCCAGTACAAAATTGAGGAAGTATTGTCGCGGACGATGCGCAAATCTACGCAAGATAAAGCTATGCAAGAAAAAGCGATGCAGAAAAATGTACACAAGGAGCAGGTAGACCTGCTGATTGATGATGAGGATGCCATGGTTAAGCTGGGGACTTCCCTGGCAGAGGCTACTGAGGGTGAGGCAATTATTTATCTGCAGGGTGATCTGGGGGCTGGAAAAACAACACTCTGCCGGGGCATTCTGAGACATTTTGGGCATCAGGGTGCGGTTAAGAGCCCAACTTACACACTGGTTGAGCCCTATAATGTTAATGGTCAGCTCGTTTATCATTTTGACCTGTACCGTCTGGCAGACCCTGAAGAGCTGGAGTTTATTGGCGGGCGGGATTATTTTTCCGAAGCAGGTGTCTGCCTGATTGAATGGCCATGCCGGGGTGCAGGCGCTCTGCCTGACGCCGATCTGGAAGTAAGGCTGGATTATAATTTACCGGGGCGTAAGGCGACCATCGTTGCTGGCACGACCAGAGGAGTAACGATGCTGGCAAGGATGCAGGAGGGTAAATGTCAATAAAGCCAGGGATCTTTGGGCTATTACTCAACCGCTTCCATCGGTCAGACTCAAAACAGAAGACATTGAAAAATGGTCGTCGCCAGTTTGTTGCCACAGGTGCGAAGCTGGCGTTGGGCCTGTCGTTGCTGAAAGCAGAAATTGTTCTGGCGGCCAGCAGGGTGATCAGAGACGTACGACTCTGGCGCTCCCCTGATAAAACACGGCTGGTGTTTGATGTATCGGGAGAAGTCTCTCACAAAACTTTTACCCTGAGTAACCCGAACCGGCTGGTGATCGACATCAAGGGAGCCACTCGTGGCTCCTCTGTTTCTACGCCGGGCCTGAACGATACGCCGGTGAAAAGCATACGCTATGGTGTTCAGAACAAAGACGACCTGCGAGTGGTTCTGGACCTGAACGCCAGAGTAAAGCCGGAAAGCTTTTTGCTGAAGCCTTATGCCACTTATGGTCATCGTCTGGTGATTGACCTGTTTGATACCGGAACAGCTGTACCCAAGCCCGTTGTACCACCACCTGTTTCAAAAGATCGGGATATCATTATTGCCATTGATCCCGGTCATGGCGGCGAAGACCCGGGAGCCATTGCCCATGGCGGCGGCTATGAAAAGGATATTGTTCTGAATATTTCCCGTGAGCTGGCAAAGCTCATTGACCGTGAACAGGGCTTTAAAGCAGTTCTGGTCCGAACCGGGGATTATTACATCCCGTTACGCCGGCGGACGGAAATTGCCCGTAATGCCGGAGCAGACCTGTTTGTGTCTGTGCATGCTGATGGCTTTACGGATCGTCGGGCTCATGGTGCCTCGGTATTTGCCTTGTCCCGTACTGGTG
Source organism: Endozoicomonas sp. NE40 (assembly GCF_040549045.1). NCBI lineage: Bacteria > Pseudomonadati > Pseudomonadota > Gammaproteobacteria > Oceanospirillales > Endozoicomonadaceae > Endozoicomonas > Endozoicomonas lisbonensis. The sequence goes on from NZ_JBEWTB010000002.1 coordinate 2,937,978, forward strand.
CCACTTCGGAAACGGCACGCTGGCTGGCACAGAAGGAGAACTCTTCTGACCAGATAGGCGGCGAAGGTGGTATATCCCTGAATGATAAAGACGATATGCTGGCCAGCGTGCTGCTGGATCTGTCGATGACGTCAACACTGTCTGCAAGTCTTGAGGTGGGTGATAAAGTACTGAGGAACATTGGTGGCATTAACCGGTTGCACAAGGATCAGGTAGAACAGGCTGGCTTTGTGGTGCTGAAGTCTCCGGATATTCCATCCATTCTTGTGGAAACAGGGTTTATCACCAACCCGGAAGAGAGCCGCAAGCTGAAAACCCGCAGCCATCAGCGCGCCATGGCCCTGAAGATTCATAAGGGACTAAGGGCCTACTTCTACAAAAAACCTCCAGTGGATACGTTGGTGGCTCGGTTAAAACGCGAAGGACGCATTAATACCCGACCCGATCAGTATGTCATTCAGGCAGGCGATACGCTGTCAGAAATTGCCCAGCGTTTTGATGTAAGCCTGAATTCTCTCAGGCAGGCTAACCAGATCAGCAGTGCCAGCCGTATCCGAACCGGTCAGGTGCTGGTGATTCCCAATTAACAGTTGCCGGTTACACCGTTACTGTCAATCATGTCCGGGATTAGCCCGGACAGGCATTTTATTCATCAACTCATCACATTAACCACTGCCACCAGATAAACAGGAAGGAAAAACCAAACAGAAACGCTAAACCGGCCTGACTCCAGATGTTTAATACTTTGCCAATGCGATGTTCATCCGGAATGTGGCTGGCACGAATCAGACGATAGTTCATCAGCGCAAAGACAGGGGTCGTCAAAAAAGCCGCAATCATGGCAAATTTCAACATGGCTAACATCGTGCCGGGAAACATCAATACCAACCCCAGCGCCCCGGATGTAACCAGCAACACTAACAGCGGGCTTTCTGTATCGGGATTATCTTCGCCACGCAAGTTGTCGATGGCACTTTTGTTAACCCTGTTGTAGCCATCGATGCATGTTAACGTTGAGCTATAAATACAGCACAGTGCTGCTGTGATCACCAACCAACGACTCCAGTCCCCTATAACGGCACCGTACATATCCGCCAGTTGTCGGCTGAAAGCTGCCCCGCTGGTTGCCAGTTCTACACCGGAACCATGCAGAATACGCGCTCCCAATGCCACAAAGAACAAAGCCAGGAGTGCTGTACCAATAAAGCCAACGTTTAAATCAAACAACGCTACCCGCATATCAGGACGACCACGATTCATAAATTTGTTGCGACTCCAGACAGAGTTCATCGCTGACACTTCCACCGGGGCAGGCATCCAGCCCATCAGGGAAATAAGCACTCCAAGGGAGGCCAGCGTCCATGGCGTCGGGGCTACAAAGCCGGGGGCAGCTGCAGCGGGCTGACTGAACGCCAGCAGGGTTGCCAATACGGTTACTACAGCAAGTAACAACACGATCCACTTGGAAACGACATCGACCATTCGATAATGCCCACGCAAAACAATCATCAAACTAATGACTGCTGCCACCCCGGCCAGAACCGGAGGTGTAACGCCCGGCACAATAAAAGTAGCCAGGGCACCGGTCAGTCCAAGTAATGCTGCGATATTGACCACTCCGGCAAACACATTCAAAACCAGAAACAACACTAACCAGGGCTTTCCAAGGCGAGCATAACCAGCCAGAAGACTTTCCCCGGTAGCGGCACTGTAGCGTGCTCCGAACTGGAAAAACGGATACTTAAAAAAGTTAACAAGAATAATCAACCCTACCAGTTGCCAACCATAGACGGCACCCGCCTGTGTTGAAGCAACAAGATGTGACCCGCCAATGGCAGCAGCGGCCACCATAATGCCGGGACCAAGTGCAGAAAAAGATAAGCGGGGTGAAGCAGCGGGTGATGAAGAGCTGGACATCGCAGGCGTAGACATATCAGGCGGCTCCGGGTTTAGCGCTGTTGGTGGTATTCATGGAATTATTATTGCATAACCAGGCTCCCAGCGGCCGGTTGAGTCGTTGCAAAAGGAGGGTACTCATGGAACTAACTTCATTTATTGTTCTGGATGCCAGTGTGACCGAAGATCTGGCCGATCAGGAGCACGCCCCCACGACTTATACCACCGTACTGCTGGCGATTGGCGATTGGCGATTGGCGATTGGCGACTTGCTGGCGGAAGCACTGCACCGCTTTCAGGCAAGTGACCTGGAAGGTTTGAAGAAAGACTAGAAAATTACCTGGGTACGCAACATAATGAGTGCCGACAACTATGGCTGCATTAAACCTGACAGTAAAATCAGAGATGTGATGCAGGCGATGACCGCAACCGGTTTCAAGATTTGCCTGGTCATGGACGGGGAAGACCTGGCCGGTGTGATAACGGATGGAGATTTACGACGCTGATTGTCTGGCGTTGACAGTCTGAGTGGCATGAAAGCCCGTAATATTATGAACGGCACACCCATCAGCATCAGGAAAGAATCCAAGGCTGGCTGGCCATTTTATTGAAGAGGTGTCAACCGGCATCTACACTGTTCTTCCTGAAATCAGTCCTCTGGGTAAAACATGCAGAGCGCCATGTACGTTTTTCGGTTTGTTGCACTGGCTGTCTTTTTCATTTTGCTGTCAAAACCAGCGACTGCCATTATTTCACCATTAGGCTTTGAGCTGGAAGAGCTGAACGGTGCCGGTGAAAAAAAGACCTCTGCCTACCTGCAGGATACAGAAGAGTGGGTTACTGCGACTGGAGCAGAGGGTCTTCAGCAGTGGATAAATACAAGGCTGGCTCTGAATACCCGAAGTTTTTACCCTTTAGATTTACTTGGCCGAAATGCCGTTGCCATCTGGTGGTTCATTCAGCGGGCTTTTCCTCACATAGCCCAGCCCCAAAGCAGTGTGTTGCCCCTAAGCACTGAAAGTGATGCATTAAGTGAAGTTGTGTCGAACCTGCTTTACCGGCGCAGCCCGCAGGAGCAATATCAACTGCTGGATGCTGCTGTTCGTATGACGGAAGACAACGCATTGTTTGCAGAGATTATTATTGAAAGACTTGGAACTTCCAGCTTTTTTCAGTCTTCCCATGAATATGGTTCTCTCCTTTTTGCGGCACTGGACAGCAGGAATTACCAACTGGTTATCAGTTTGATTGATGCCGGGATACCTGCTACGTCAGTGAACGCATCCGGGTTAAATGTTTTACAAGTAATCGCCAGCACCTCCTCGCACTGGCATGAAGTGCCATCAGTCAACCTCGAGTCTGGTCCACTGCCTTCTCGTTCCAATCCAGCTCCGGCATTTACTGAGTTGCGCCGTCTGCTGGTGATATGGATGTCATATTATCCCGATGAATTCACTTATGCGCTTGAACACGCCAGATCGGCAGGGAATGAAAGGGCTATTGAGTGGTTGAACAGTGTGCAACATAGCTTGCAAACAAACTTTTATATGACAAACCTGGTGTATTTATTTTCCCTTTTTATTACTAGTTATCAGGGGCAAAGTGCTCACAGAAATTGAAATGAAGTGAGAAAAACGGGGCAGAATCAGGGGCTGCCCCGTTTTCTCAATCAGAAGTCGTACTCGACCCTGAGATAATAGCGGTCACTCCTGTAACCAGACTGATGCCCAAGATCATAGCTCAACACCACATAGTTATTTCTGTATTTCATTCGTTTTTTTAGGTCAAAGTCTTGATTTAGACGACAACATGATTACATCTTAACGGAAGCCTGACCAGTTGAAATTCGTTACTCAAGATCGTTTAGACGCAGACGCTGCTGCAGGTCAGAGCATTATTTTCCAGTTCAATATCACCAATGGAGACCCCTTCCACTTATAATCCTGAATTGAGCCTGAAAAATTAACAGAACAGGCTATATTCTGACGATTGTCAGAATAGTTCACCCATCACAGGTTGTTATTAATGCAAAGATGCCTGTCATCAGTTCTGCTTTCCCGGGGCGTCTTGCTTTATTTTATTTTTTTCTTTACCTGCTCTGACACATTGTTCGCAAGTTATTACAGAATTTTCCCTGAAGGCTGTGAATCTGATAACGCTAAGGTCGTTTTTATCCGGACAGGTAAACAACTCGATGCAAACTGGCTGCTGGAAAATGCACATCTTAATGTGCAGGAAGTTTCGTTCCATGCCATAGAAGCCAGCAATGCGGCCTATTTCATTTTTAATGGTGGTATCGGGCATAGAGGGTTAAATTTCGCTGAATACAGCAGCCATCTGGTTTCTGCTATTCGGGCTGTTTTTCTGATCATGGCTGACAGTCGCTTTCACCCACCGGCAAGATCTGTCGCCAGTGAGCCCCCGAGAGTGGATCAGCGGGATTTTTTTATTGCGGTTGATCAGCTGGAGCAACTGGCGTGGCTGTTAAATTCTATAGGACAGTTGGCGGACAGACTGCAGGGCGAGGGGGCAATAGCTGACTGGCACTTCATTAGGCTTGTTTTCCATGATGAAGGCAGGGTTGCTGTTAGAATCAGGGTTTCATCGCAGGATCATGAATTGGTTCTTCAGCGGTTCAGAGAGCATTTCCCTTTTAGGACGATAGCTATCCAGCGCCCACAAATAGACTCAGCCTCTGGTACACAGAGCTTTCCACCAATAAACACAAACCAGAGGCGTAATCGCTTTGATATTTTGGAGGTTGGTGTTGAAAGCGTTAATCTCATTCGAGGTCTTTTGGCGGCTAATAATCTGCTTTCATTTGAAACGATTAATATACCTGACAGGACGACCTACCAGTCTTTTATTGTTCGCTTTAATGTTAGAAGAGAAGACTTGCAAAGGATTGCAGATCCTGAATGGCTTGATAATGTTCGAAGTTTTTTAAGGTGGCTTGATGTAGACACCAGTACAGGAAACGTACGACCTTTTTCCGGTTATCTGGCCCGGATAGATGGAAGTCATTACCAGGCAAATGGTATTGCCCTGACATTATCCTTTCGTTTTATAATTTATACAGGCCGCAATAATCAGGAGTCTGTCACCCCGTCGGATCTTTTGGGTCAGACTGGTGTTTCTGACGCAAGACCCTGGGATTCTCTGCAAATTCGCTGGCATTACCCAGTCAGGCAAACAGTAGTCCAGCCCGTCTGTTTTGCTGGAATTCTACTGAGAGTCTTGCGATTATTGAGCAGACGAAACCATGCAGAAAATGGTAATCCTGCTGAAACAGTCCGACTGTTGACCAATCCGAACAGAGATGCCTCCCACACGCATTTCATTCAGTTGCCGGGAAGCAGTCGAACGAATTAACCTCTTTTACCATGATCGTCGGTCATTTTCTGAAGACTTTGAACTCACCCGGAATAACACTGCAATATGAAGCCAATCCGCCTGCTGGACAACCGCCTTGCTAACCAGATCGCTGCCGGTGAAGTGGTTGAACGCCCTGCCTCCGTTGTAAAAGAGCTGTTGGAAAACAGTCTGGATGCGGGCGCAGGACGGGTAACGGTAGAGGTGGAAAATGGTGGTGTGAAACTGATTCGCATTCGTGATGATGGTCACGGTATTGGTAAAAACGAACTCGCGCTGGCATTGTCCCGACATGCCACCAGTAAAATCTCTGAGCTTGAAGACCTTGAGGGCGTGGCAACGCTGGGTTTTCGTGGTGAAGCCCTGGCTTCCATCAGTTCGGTGTCACGACTGACACTGACATCAAACTCCGAGGGACAGGAATCCGGCTGGCAGGTTCGTACCGAAGGGCGGGATATGGATGCGGTTGTGAACCCGGCTCCGCATCCAATTGGTACCACGCTGGAAGTCAAAGACCTCTTTTTCAATACACCAGCAAGGCGTAAATTTCTGCGCACGGAAAAAACCGAGTTCTCTCATCTGGAAGAAGTGGTAAAACGTCTGGCGCTCTCCCGCTTTGATGTGGGGTTTACCCTGAGGCATAACCAGCGCAGCATTCACCAGTTACGACCGGCGACTACTCAGGCAGAAAAAGATCGTCGGGTAGCTTCGTTGTGCAGTCCTAAATTCATTGAAAATGCCGTTATTGTGGATGTTGAAGCCTCTGGTTTGAAACTGTGGGGCTGGGTTGGACTGCCAACCTTTTCCCGCTCCAGTGCTGACCTGCAGTACTTCTTCGTTAATGGTCGTGTGATTCGGGATAAGCTGGTTGCTCATGCCGTTCGGCAGGCTTACCGCGATGTACTGTACAGTGGTCGTCACCCGACATTTGTGCTCTACCTTGAGCTGGATCCATCCATGGTCGATGTCAATGTACACCCGACCAAGCACGAAGTTCGCTTCCGTGACGGGCGAACGGTGCACAACTTTCTGTTTAGTACTTTGCATCGGGCTTTGGGAGAAGTGACGCCTGATGCGCAACTGCCTCCTTCTACCCTGACCCAGACTCAGCCGCTGGCGACTGGCGTCGAAGCAGGAGAGTTTCAGGGACAGGAAAATATTTCGCTGACAGCAACCCCCAAACCTGCCGGGCAGACTGCCTTTGCTTCAGCTGGCTCATCGGCAGTGACTGGAAGCTTTAACCGGACTGTTGAGCGTGCGCCGGAACCGGCGCAAATCCAGAAACATCTGCAAGCTTACAGCGAGTTGTATTCTGCTGCTGCAAGCCCTGCGGAAGTGGCTACATCACCCCGACCCGCTGCGGTAGTAGGAGAGTCAGCGGCACCGAATTATGTGCCTGCTGCAGCAAACCCAGCCACAACAAATCCAGCCGCTACCAGTGTGAATGACCCACTGCCTGCGTCTGATGCCTCTGGTATGCCGCCACTCGGTTTTGCCGTGGCGCAGCTGAAAGGCATTTATATCCTCTCTGAAAATGAGCAGGGCATGGTGCTGGTGGATATGCACGCTGCCCATGAACGCATCACTTATGAGCGCATGAAAGTTGCCTGGCATGCTGATGGCATAAAAGCCCAGCCACTGCTGGTGCCAAAGTCTATAGCGGTCAGTGACCGGGAAGCCAATATTGCTGAAGAGTTTGCTGGTTATTTTGAAAAACTGGGGTTAGCGCTTGAGCGCATGGGGCCTGAAACACTGCTGGTGCGTCAGGTTCCGGTGATGCTGCAGAGTGCTGACGTAGAAAAGTTGGTGCGTGATGTGCTGGCTGACCTGTCACAGCATGGCGACAGTGACCGGGTTGAATCCCAGATCAATGAAATCCTTGCCACCATGGCCTGCCATGGCTCGGTAAGGGCGAATCGTCGTTTATCTATTGAAGAAATGAATGCGCTGCTGCGAGACATGGAGCAGACGGAACGCAGTGGCCAGTGCAATCATGGACGCCCAACCTGGACTATGCTGACAATGGATCAGCTGGATAAGCTGTTTTTACGGGGGCGATAGCGTTTAACAGCCAGAGGGACTCAAGGGATGAAAAAGGCTTGTGCGTTTTTTTTACTCATTGTGATGTTGTTATTAATGGAAGTCCCGCAGAACAATCCCCGTATCCGGCTACAGTCCCAGTCGTTGATACATCAACCTGTGACAGAAGTCTGGGAACAGCTGTCAGACCTGTCACAGGTGCAGAATTATGTACCGTTTGTTAGCGGCAGTAACATCAATACTGATCAGAAAAAGGGAGAGGGTGTTCAACGTACTGTCTGGCTGAAAAAACGGCGGACAGTACAGGAAGAAGTGATTGAGTGGGATGATGGTCAGGGATATGTGCTGCGGCTTAACGACGCTTCGTTTTTTCTCCCGTTCCACGATATGGAAACGCGTTATCATATTGACCCGGACGATGAGCTGGGACTTCAATCGGACCTGACGATTACTCTTACCGTTCGTCCCCGCTTCGGGTTGTTGGGAAGGTGGTTTATGACGCCATGGATAACTACCCGGCTTCAACGACAACTGGATGAGCTGGCTGACGGGATAAAATACCATTTTGAAACAGGGTTGCAGGTTTCTGAAGACGTACAGGTAGTTTTTCCTCACCCCGAATAGGTTACTTCAGGAGTGAAAACACTGTTTATTTTCTTCTTAAGGGAGTGATATACAATGTCAATATTACCTTTCCACAGCTTGTGGGACCTTATCAATTCAAACTTGTCTTGAAATTGCAACCCAGCATCCGGGTCTTCGAGATTGTCCAGAGCTACCCAGTAATTTCTGGACACGTTTTCCGGGGCAGGGTGAAAACCAAACTGAAGATAAAACCCGTAAGCCTTATAGATCGGGGAGACCACATACAGATATCTTCCACCATTTACCACGACCTCGCAGGTTAAGATTAACATCAATAATGTTCCAAGTGAGGTATTGCGATACCCGGCATTAACAAAAATAAATTTAATAGTGAAATAGTCCAGATCATTCCGTCGTTCGAAAACCAGAGTACGACTAAATTTGCAAGATGCGCTTATATGGCCTGCTTTTATTTCTGAGCCATTAGCTTTTTGGTGGTATAGGGTTAGTATTAATTTTTTAACACTGCAAGTTCGCTTTAAAACAAAAAGATTTCCTGAAGGGGTATGTTTAAACATGGAGTTATCAGGAACAGCAATGCAGTTAAATGGCATAATAAACGTCCTCATTCGTCGCGCAGGAAAGACTTCGAGGTTGAAAGCCCGGAACCTGACATTAGTTCAGGTACCCTGGTCATCAAGCTTAAATCATTTGGTACGCCCGGCATGGGCATGAACTTATTCCAACAGTGATGGGAACCTCCGAGCTGTCTATTGGTCAAAGCCACAACTGCCGCTAAGAGACGCTTTCGGGTAGACTCTGGCCTCTTTTGTAAACGACTGACCCCTGACTTCCAGAGATTTATGGCAACTGATATCAATAATTCAGCTGAACTGCCCCCGGCTATTTGCCTGATGGGGCCAACAGCGTCTGGCAAAACGGATCTGGCGATCCGTTTATCCGAGGTTCTGCCCTGCGAACTGATCAGCGTCGATTCTGCACTGGTCTACAAAGGGATGGATATCGGAACCGCCAAGCCGACTGCTGAAGAACAGGCCCGCGCACCCCATCGGCTGATTGATATCAAAGACCCGTCCGAACCCTATTCTGCGGCCATGTTTCGTGAAGATGCCCTGCGTGAAATGGCTGAGATTACAGCCCGGGGCAAAATTCCGTTGCTGGTCGGTGGCACCATGCTGTATTTCAAAATTTTGCGGGATGGCATTGCTGAATTGCCTTCAGCAGCCCCTGAAGTACGGGAGCGCATCCTTCAGGAAGCCGCAGAGAAAGGCTGGCCAGAACTGCACAGGCGTTTGCAGGAGGTTGATCCGGTAACGGCAGAGCGCTTAAAGCCCCGTGATGCCCAGCGCATTCAGCGGGCGCTGGAAGTTTATGAAACAACTGGCAAGCCGCTTTCAGTCTGGCACCAGGAGCAGGAAGACCAGCGTTTACCTTATCGACTGGTCAATCTCGCTATTGCTCCACAGGAGCGTTCTGTCCTGCATGAACGCATAAAAATTCGTTTTGAGCAGATGATTCAGAACAAATTTGAGGAAGAGGTTCGTGGATTATACGGACGGGATGACCTTGACCCGACCCTGCCAGCGATTCGTGCCGTGGGGTATCGCCAGATGTGGAGTTACCTTGAAGGTGAAATGGACTTCGATGAAATGATTGAACGGGGAATCATTGCGACCCGTCAGCTGGCAAAAAGACAGCTGACATGGCTGCGAGGCTGGTCAGACGTTGACTGGCTGGACAGTCTGTCACCAAGTCTGTTGGATGACGCCTTGAAAGTACTGAAAACTACCCGTATATATTAGATAATTAACGAATTCCTTGTTCGCACTGATGACGCGATTGGTTACAGAATGAACCGTTCCGTGACGGATTGGCACGTAAGAACCTGCAATACTTTCTGCAGGTCCGGTTTGAGTAGCTAGTATTACCTATTGAAGGCAGTGTGGGGCATCGCTTACTGTTGCTCAGCATTTTTCTGGGCTGTACACAGATTGAACAATTAGGTACTGCCACTGCCGGTCAAGCGAATGGCTCACCTAAAAGTGAAACAAGGCTATTCAAAATCCGAGAATTAATAAGGAGTACAGAAATGTCAAAAGGGCATTCTCTACAAGACCCTTACCTTAATGTGCTGCGTAAAGAGCGCGTGCCGGTTTCCATTTACCTGGTAAATGGTATCAAGCTCCAGGGACAGATCGAATCTTTCGATCAGTTCGTGATCCTTCTGAAGAACACTGTAAGCCAGATGGTTTACAAGCATGCTGTATCCACAGTAGTGCCGAGCCGTCCGGTTCGCCTGCCGATGCAAGGTTCTGATATGCCAGAGCATGAGCAGGAATAATTGACCTCAGTTGTCTGCTTGTTTGTCCCCTTCCCGGGATGATCAATAAGCTTGAGGTACAAACTGCTTCCTACACCAAAAGGCGCCTAGTGCGCCTTTTGGTGTTTCTGTATCAGGTAAATAACGATCGCCGGGCTTCTGGTGGAGCATCTCAGGTGGTTGAAAATAGTAATTGATATTACTATGCACATCGGATTAAACCGACTTCAGGAGATAATCATTGTTTTTTGAACGCCATGAAGGTGGTGAAAATGCGATTCTTGTCCATCTGGATATGACTGATGACAAGGAGCGTGAGGACCCTCACGAATTCAGGGAGCTTGCCCGCTCTGCAGGCATTTCTGAGATTGATTTTGTGACGGTCAGCAGTAACAAACCTTCGCCACGCTATTTTATCGGGCAGGGAAAAGTAGAAGAAATTCAGCAGCTGGTTACACTGCACAAAGCCGACGTGGTGCTTTTCAACCACGCACTCTCCCCCAGTCAGGAACGTAACCTTGAAAAAGAATTTGAGTGCAAGGTCGTTGACCGCACGGGCCTGATTCTGGATATCTTTGCCCAGCGGGCAAGAACCTTTGAAGGTAAACTGCAGGTCGAGCTGGCGCAGCTGCAGCACCTGAGCACCCGACTGGTACGGGGCTGGACTCACCTTGAACGCCAGAAAGGTGGTATTGGTCTCAGAGGGCCGGGTGAAACCCAGTTGGAAACTGACCGCCGACTGCTGCGGGTTCGTATCAAAAGCATCACCAAACGACTGGATAAAGTTCGCAAACAGCGTGATCAGGGACGGCGTTACCGCAAGCGTGCGGAGGTGCCGCTGATCTCTCTGGTAGGCTACACCAACGCCGGTAAATCCACGCTGTTTAATGCCCTGACTGAATCCGATGTGTATGCGCAGGACCAGTTGTTTGCAACGCTGGACCCGACTCTGCGCCGTCTGGATTTGCCGGACGTGGGAGAATCCGTACTGGCCGATACCGTTGGTTTTATCCGTCATTTGCCGCATAAACTGGTGGAAGCGTTCAGGGCAACGCTGGAAGAAACGGCTCAGGCTGACCTGCTTTTACACGTTATTGACGCACATGACCCTGAAAGGCTTGATAATATCAAGCAGGTACATGACGTGCTGGGAGAGATCAACGCAGACGAAGTGCCAAGACTTCAGGTTTACAACAAGATCGACCTGCTGGAAAACGTAGAACCGAAAATTCAGCGTGATGATCAGGGAAACCCCGTCAGAGTCTGGGTGTCTGCGATGCAGGGTGAAGGCCTGGAGCTGGTTCTTCAGGCAGTGGCAGAGCTGCTGGGTGAAGACCTGGTACAGGGTACACTGCGACTGGAGCCACATCAGGGCAAAGTCAGGTCTCGACTTTATCAGCTAGGTGCGATTCAATCAGAAGAGTATGCCGATACGGGGGAGTTGCTGTTGGACATTCGTTTACCACGACATGATTTCGACAGAATTTCCAAACAGGAAGGATTGCAAGAGGGCTGTCTGGTTGAGCGTTAAGTGCTCAGATTGTGTAAATTGAGATCAATATGTTGATCTGTGTAGTGGACAATACCGATTCGGCTTGCGCTTTTTGCTACACAAACTCTACAATCTGGCTCAGAACGATAAACAGCCATGAGCAAAGAAAAGCTGCTTTTATCACCTGTGATGAAAATAGCCTGTTCTCAGGTAGGCAGCTCCGACCTTATAACTTATTGCACGCTGAATGACCGTTCTTTTTTGTGAGAAAACTGGTGCTGATCACTTGCTCAAGTCGCTTGCTCAAGTCGCTTGCTCAAGTCGCTTGCTCAAATCGATAGGTAAGCTGGTTTTCCCGCGCAATGACGTGGTTTCAACAGACGTTGCAGCCGATTAGATACTGACTCTACGGAGACATATATGGCCTGGAACGAGCCGGGTGGAAATAACCAGGATCCTTGGGGTGGTGGTAACAAAGGGAAGAATCAGGGACCCCCTGATTTGGACGACGCTTTACGTAAGCTTCAGGATAAACTGAACTCACTCTTTGGTGGTGGTAAAAGTGGAGGAAACTCCGGAGGAGGCAGTTCGGCTTCTTCGGGCTCTTCATCAGGGATGTTTATCGGTGTTCTGATACTGGCCGCTGTGGCTTATATCTGGAATGCCGTTTATACCGTTGACGAAAAAGAGCGCGCCGTTATTTTGCGCTTTGGTCAATATCATCAGACCGTTGAGCCGGGCCTGCATATCTATTTCCCGCCTTTTGAAACCAAATATCAGGAAAAGGTTACCGAACTTCGTACCTACAACCTGCGCCAGCAGATGCTGACGGAAGACGAAAACATTGTTGAAGTGTCGATGTCCGTTCAGTACAACATTGGTGATGTTAAGTCCTACGTTCTTAACGTAGCCAAGCCTATGGTCAGTCTGGAAGAAGCCTCTCAAAGTGCCTTGCGTCACGTTGTCGGCAGCTCCGAGATGTATCAGGTGCTGACTGAAGGTCGTGAAACCATGGGCGTAGAGGTGCGTAAGCGCCTGCAGGACTACCAGGATGCTTATGGTACTGGTCTGAAGGTTAACAAGGTGAACATCGAGAGCGCCCAGCCTCCGAAAGAGGTACAGGCTGCATTTGATGATGTAATCCGTGCCCGGGAAGACGAGCAGCGTGCGAAAAACCGTGCCGACGCTTATGCCAACAAAGTGGTTCCGGAAGCCCGTGGTCAGGCCCAGCGTGAGCTGGAAGAAGCCAACGCTTATCGTGACGAACTGGTGGCCAGGGCAGAAGGTGAGGCAGACCGTTTTGTGAAGCTGCTGAACGAATATCGTCGTGAGCCCGATGTCACCCGCGAACGTCTGTATCTGGAAACCATGGAAAGCGTTCTGGGGACAACCAGCAAGGTTCTGGTGGATGTTGAAGGTGGTAATAACATGATGTACCTGCCGCTGGATCGTCTGAATCAGCCCAAGTCCGCAAATCAGGGTTCTGATGGCTCATCTGCCCTGTCACAGCAGGATTTAAGCAATATCGCTAATCAGGTAACAGAGGAGCTGAATCGGCGAGTGAGTAGTGCGCGCAGCAGCACCGGGAGGACTGTACGATGAGTCAGAAAGGTTTCAGCGCTCTGGTCATTGGTCTGGTTGCCCTGATCGTTGCATGGAGCAGCCTGTTTGTAATCAACGAACGTGAGCGTGCGGTACAGTTACGTTTTGGTCAGCTGGTTAAAGATGATATCCAGCCCGGCCTGCATATCAAGATCCCGTTTGTGGATAATGTGCGGATATTTGATGCCCGTCTGCAGAATCTGGAAGTGCCTTCCGAGCGTTTCCTGACTCTGGAACAGAAAGCGGTTATCGTGGACTCCTACATCAAGTGGCGTGTTGACGACGTTAGTCGTTTCTACCGTGCCACTGCTGGTGACCTGTTCCGTGCCAACACTCTGTTGTCTCAGCGTGCGGAATCCCGTATGCGGAACAAGTTTGGTGCTCTGACCCTGAACGAAGTGGTATCTGGTCAGCGTGACCGTCTGATGAACGAGATCACCGACGAACTGAACTCTGTGGCTCGTGATGAGCTGGGTGTGAGCGTGGTGGATGTCCGGGTTAAGAAAATTGACCTGCCTCCTCAGGTGAGTGACTCGGTTTATGAGCGTATGTCTTCCGAGCGGGATAAAGAAGCCCAGGAATATCGCTCTAAAGGTCTGGAGATGGCGGAAGGTATCCGTGCGAATGCAGACCGTGAACAGCGGGTCATTCTGGCGAACGCTTACCGGGATGCGGAAATGATCCGGGGTGACGGCGACGCGAAAGCCGCAGAGATTTATGCCAAGGCATTCCGTCAGGACCCTGAGTTCTACGCCTTTACCCGTAGTCTGGAAGCCTATCGGAAGTCCTTTAACAGTACTGGCGACATTATGCTGCTGGAGCCTGACAGTGACTTCTTTAACTATCTGAACAGTAAATCAGGTAATTAATCAATCACCGGCAGTGAAACCTTGCGCTGCCGGTGGTAATATACCACAAACCGGGTTTCGCCCGGTTTTTTCGTGTATGAGGTTTACACGTGGAATTTGGCAAGCAATTGCTCATTGCCATCAGCCTGATGCTGGTGCTGGAAGGTATTCTTCCTTTCCTTTATCCACAGCGCTGGCGCAACCTGGTCGCAAAGCTCTCAGAGATTGATGATCGGCAGCTGCGTATAGCGGGTTTTATCAGCATGCTGGCTGGTGTGGTTCTGTTGACCCTCGTTAGCTAGTTTCCAGACATTGTCCGTAAATAGCCTGTACCTGCAGACAGATTATTTACGAACACTGCCTGAAATAAGCTAACAAGAGAGGCTGTTATGACCGTCGCCGATCGCTGGCTGTTGCCAGATGGGATTGAAGAAATTTTGCCGCCCCGGGCTCGCAGAGCAGAAGCTTTGCGCCGGGAAATGCTGGATTTATTTGATTGCTGGGGTTATGACCTGGTCATTCCTCCGCATCTGGAGTTTCTTGAATCACTGACTGCCGGCGTTGGTCACGACCTCGAGCTGCAGATATTCAAGGTGACGGACCTGATGACCGGCCGCACCATGGGATTGCGGGCAGACACCACGCCTGCGGTAGCCCGCATTGATGCGCATAACCTGACGGATGATGGTCCGGTAAGGCTTTGCTACGCAGGCAGTGTCTTTCATGCCCGGCCTGCGTCGTTGGGTGCGTCCCGTTCACCGATTCAGCTGGGTGCTGAGTTGTATGGTCATACGGGGCCGGAAAGCGATATTGAAGTGATTTCCCTGATGCTGGAAACCCTCAGTGTCGTGGGCATGGATTCCCCCAACCTGGATCTTGGTCATGTACAGATCTACCGTGCGCTGGTAGCCAGTGCCGGACTGGACAAGGATCAGGAACAGCTGTTGTTTGATGCCTTGCAGCGCAAGGCAACCTGTGAAGTTGAAGAACTGCTGGCACACTGGCATGTAGACGCGGATGTTGTGCCAATGTTCAGGGCTTTAACCGGGCTTTCAGGTAAGGTGGATGTCATCGCAAAAGCCAGGGATGTTCTGGCCAATGCACCTCTGGAAGTGTTCGCAGCACTGGATGCGCTGGAAAATATTGCGCAAACCATTACCCGGCAGTACCCGAAAGTGAACCTTTATCTGGATCTGGGAGAACTGCGTGGTTATCACTACCACACAGGGGTTGTGTTTGCTGCTTATGTTCCCGGACATGGACAGGCGATTGCCAAAGGCGGTCGTTATGATGGCGTGGGCAGGATGTTTGGTCGTGCTCGTCCGGCAACAGGCTTCAGTACCGATCTGAAAGCCCTGCTGGATTTTAAACCGTGTGACGTTGAATCACGGGCAATCATTTTTGCACCGGCTGATGCGGATTCCGCCGTTGTTCGGAAGCTGCGTCAGCAGGGCCTGCGGGTAATCATCGAGTTACCGGGGCAAAAGACAGACGCGGTAAGCTCTGGCTGCAATCAGCAGCTGGTTTGCCGTGACGGAGACTGGCAGGTTGAATCCTTATAGATCACCACAGTCACTATTTGCTGTATACAGCTAACACTTGTCGTACGACAGTATAGCTGTTTTGTTATGAATTAAAGAGACCGTATCATGGGTAAGACTGTTGTCGTACTGGGCACCCAGTGGGGTGATGAAGGCAAAGGTAAAATCGTGGATCTGCTCACCGAGCAGGCTGAAGCGGTAGTACGCTTTCAGGGTGGACATAATGCTGGCCACACCCTGGTGATTGATGGCGAGAAAACCGTTCTGCACCTGATTCCATCCGGAATCCTGCGTGAAGGCGTTGTGTGCTACATCGGTAACGGTGTTGTACTGTCCCCTGAAGCTCTGCTGAAAGAAATTCACATGCTGGAAGACGGCGGCGTACCTGTACGTGAGCGCATGAAGATCAGTCCTTCCTGCCCTCTGATCCTGCCTTATCACGTTGCACTGGATCAGGCTCGTGAAGCTGCGCGTGGTAAAGCCAAAATCGGTACCACGGGTCGTGGTATTGGTCCGGCTTACGAAGACAAAGTTGCTCGTCGCGGTCTGCGTGTCGCTGACCTGCTGCACCCTGAGCGTTTTGCCCAGAAGCTGAAAGAAGTGATGGAATACCACAACTTCGCTCTGCAGCACTACTACAAGGCTGAGCCGGTTGACTATCAGAAAGTGCTGGACGAAGCACTGGCCATGGGCAAGGACATTGCGCCAATGGTAGACCGTGTGGTTGACCGTATTCACGAACACCATGGCAAAGGCGATAACATCCTGTTCGAAGGTGCGCAGGGTTCCCTGCTGGATATCGACCACGGTACCTACCCGTTCGTAACTTCTTCCAACACCACTGCGGGTGGCGTTTCTACGGGTAGTGGCTTTGGTCCTCTGTACCTGGACTACGTGCTGGGTATCACCAAGGCTTACACCACACGTGTAGGTTCCGGTCCATTCCCGACCGAACTGTTCGATGAAGTGGGTGCGCACCTGGCCAAACAGGGTAACGAGTTTGGTGCAACCACTGGTCGTCCACGTCGTTGTGGCTGGTTCGACGCGGTAGCACTGCGTCAGTCTGTACAGATCAACTCTGTATCTGGTCTGTGTCTGACCAAGCTGGACGTACTGGACGGTCTGGAAACCATCAAGATCTGTACCGGTTACAAGAACGCTGAAGGCGAGTCTATCACGACTCCGGTTGATGCCGACGAGTACGAAGCGCTGGAGCCAGTGTACGAAGAAGTACCGGGCTGGTCTGAGTCCACTTTCGGCGCGAAGAACCTGGATGATCTGCCTGAAAACGCCCGTGCTTATATCCGTCGTCTGGAAGAAGTGGTTGGCACACCAATCGACATCGTTTCTACCGGCCCTGATCGTGTAGAAACCATCATTCTGAACCAGCCATTCGGTTGATCGTTTGATGCATCACCCATCACCTGATCCACTCAGGTGGTGGGTGCCGCCCGGCGTGAGAGTGCCAGTCTTTCAATCCCGTTGATCCTTCCTGTAAGCTTTAAACATCCTGCCGAAAAAGCTTACTAACAGCATCTGACTGTTGACATAAACCTGCAATTTCTATCGTCACAGGAGGGCTTCAGGTTACACTAAACCTATGCTCAAACATCAATTCCGGAAAAGACACCCAGCCACTATAGCAACGACTATGTTCTGTTCCCAATGCCAAGAGGTTAAATAACCGCATGTCCAAAGGGTGGAAAGACACCGACCCACAGGCGGCTCAAGAGGCATCCCGCTATGCCACGCCGATTCCCAGCAGACTTTTTATCATGGAGCTCCTTGATCAGCGGGGTGCTCCTGCCAGCCATAAGGCATTGTGCGCAGAGCTGAAAATTACCGAACCGGAACAGCGTGAAGCCCTGCTGTTTCGCCTCAAGGCTATGATTCGTGACGGGCAACTGCACGAAACCCGCAAAGGTACCTTTGGCCTGCTCAGTAAAATGGACCTGGTTAAAGGTCGGGTGCAGGGCAATAAAGACGGCTTTGGCTTCCTGATTCCTGATGACGGGTCTGAAGACCTGTACCTGTCCTGGCGAGAAATGCGTCAGTTGTTTGATGGTGATCGTGCGGTTGTGCGGGAAACAGGCGTTGACCGTCGTGGTCGTCGGGAAGGGCAGGTCATTGAAGTTCTTGAGCGTAACACCACCCAGCTGGTGGGAAGGTATTACGAAGAATCCGGTTCCAGTATTGTTGTGCCTGAAAATTCCCGTATTGGTCGTGAGATTCTGGTTAAGCCCGGCCCCATTATGCCTTCCCAGGGGCAGTATGTTCTGCTGGAAATCATTGAGCAACCGGGTCGGCGAACGCAGCCGATGGGTCTGGTCAAACAGATTCTGGGAGAGCGTCAGGATGCAGGCATGGAAGTGGATGTGGCCGTTCACACCCACGGTATTCCCCGGGAATGGCCGCCGGAAGTCGACGAACAGATTGCGGACTTTAAATCTGAAGTAGCTCAAAGGGATAAACAACACCGGGTTGATCTGCGCGAGGTGCCGTTTGTCACTATTGATGGCGAAGATGCCCGCGATTTTGACGATGCGGTGTTCTGCGAAACCAAAAAAAGCGGGGGCTGGCGTCTTTATGTGGCCATTGCGGATGTGTCCTATTATGTAAGACCCGGTTCGGCGCTTGATAAAGAAGCTCATAACCGGGGTACATCGGTGTACTTTCCCGGTACGGTTATTCCGATGTTGCCGGAAATTTTATCCAACGGCTTATGTTCTCTGAACCCGGAGGTCGATCGACTGGCAATGGTCTGTGAAATGACCATCAGTGCCAGAGGTAAAATTTCAGGCTACAAATTCTACGAAGGTTTGATCCGATCCCATGCCCGACTGACTTACAATCAGGTCTGGTCGATGCTCGACAGACCGCTGTCTGATGACGGTAAAGAGAATCGTCGGCAGCGTAAGGCGCTGGTTCCCCATATTGAAGAGTTGTACAACCTGTTCAAAGTGTTTAAACAGGTGCGGGCGAGTCGTGGAACCATTGATTTTGAAACCGTTGAAACCCAGATTATTTTTGGTCGCAACCGCAAGATCGATAAAATTGTGCCTGCGGTTCGCAATGATGCGCACAAAATTATTGAAGAGTGCATGCTGAGTGCCAATGTGTGCGCAGCCCGTTTTCTTGAAAAGCATGGTGTACCGGGGTTGTACCGGGTTCATGAAGGTCCAACGCTGGAAAAACGACTGAACCTGAATATGTTTCTGGGCAGCCTTGGGTTGTCGGTTCCACAGGGTAAAATTCAACCCGCCGATTTGCAGGCTTTGCTGGAAGAAGTTCGGGATCGCCCTGATTTTCAGGTGATCCAGACCATGGTGCTGCGTTCCATGAGTCAGGCAGTTTACACATCGGACAACCAGGGGCATTTTGGTCTGGCGTTTAATGCCTATGCCCACTTTACGTCTCCGATTCGCCGTTATCCGGACCTGCTGGTGCATCGTGCCATTCGTCATATTGTTCGTTCACCCGTTCCCAGTCGTCATGTGACCCGTGTCGGTGCCAGGGATATGAATCGCAAGACGATTTACCCTTACGACGATGCACAGGTTGAAGCCATGGGTGAGCACTGCTCAACCACCGAACGCCGGGCGGATGAGGCAACCCGTGATGCCATGGACTGGCTGAAGTGTGAGTACATGCAACAGCACATTGGCCAGACTTACACGGGCGTTGTTTCAGCCGTTACCGGCTTTGGTCTGTTTGTGGCGCTGGAAGATATCTTTGTTGAAGGTCTGGTACACGTCACCAGTCTTCCCGGCGACTATTACCATTACGACAATGTTCACCAATGTCTGCGTGGTGAGCGTACAGGCCGGCGCTTTGGTCTAGGGGATGAGCTGGAAATCATCGTCAGCAATGTCAACATGGAAGATAAAAAGGTGGACTTTGAACTGGCAGACGGCGCACCACTAAAGCCTCGGAAGCCTCGCAGCAGCCGCAAAACCGGATCAAAAAAAGCAGGTGGTAAACAGTTAGCCAGTGTCGCCAAAAGCCGTGCTGCCAAGAAAGCACTGATGGAAGCGGCAAAAGATGATGAGAAGGGAAAAAGGGGTGGCAAGAGACGTAAGCCACCCAAAGGGCAGAAGAACAAGGCTAAAAATGTAAGCAGCCCCAAATCTTCCAGAAAGAATACAGGTAAGGCAAAAGCTGATACAAACCAGTCTCAAGCCAGGCCGAAAGGGCGTCAGCCGAGAAAGCGTAAAGCTTCCTCGTGATGGCTAGCCTACCCCTCACTTTCACATTTTGTGAAAATGAGGGGTCAGCAGATATAGTGGCTTGTTATTTTATGTTCCGAAATTTCCCTTACGCCATGAATAGAAGCCCTTGCTAATAATACCGATCCAGGTAAAGGCAAATGCCCCCCAGCCTGAGAATGTTCCAATCTTATAGTCGTTGACATCAGATTTCAGTTGTTTGATTTTTGCCATTAAGTAGCTGTAATTATCGCCCTCATAGTCATAGGTCAGACCAAAATCATGATCTTTTATGCCCTGGCCACAGAGTTCCTGCCAGGCGTCGTTGCCTGTATCCGTCATAGTTTGGTTGAGGTCAGTTACAGCAAACAGTGGTGTGAAACAAGTGCCACCTCTTGGCCACATGGTTATATCATTGGTTTCATCAAAAAATTTCTCCCAGCTTGGGGTTGTTTTTAATGGGTGCATCCGATAATTCTCCTCGCGGAGAACAAGCTTGCCAGCGTTAGGGCTGTTATCGCTGGTAATAAGCATATTATTGGTGATGCCGTTGGCAAAAATATGGACATTTAAGTGATGATCCGAACTCTGGAGAAGTTGTAAAGCGCTATCGTTTTGAGTTAAATCTTTGTTTTTGGAGTAAAAGTAATTTTCGGCGACAGTTGGCTGTTTACCTTTAGTTGGGTCTGTCAGTCCATCCAGCGCCAGAAAGGTTCTTTTCTGACTGCCGGTACTGGCGGGCATGAAGAGATAGTTGTGCTCAACTTCGCCCTTCACATTTTTCAACCACAGCCCATACTGGTGATCAGAGTTGGTGGGGGTTCCCGATGTGATGGCCATCAGATGTTTCAAATTCACTTCCTGTGGGCTTTCTGATGCTCCAGCTCCGGCTCCAGCGAAAATAGCGATATTTTCGGCACCATTGGAATCAAGCCAGCTTCGGCCTATTTTGTGTACACCACTTTCAGCGCTGCTACTCCCTTCATTGTCTGCCCATACCGTTGACTTTAAGCCTGCGCGTCCAAAGAGACTGGACCAGGTCAGAGTGAATTGCTTAATACCTTTAGCATGGACCAGGGTTTTCTCAACTGACAGATTCTTGAGTGTTTTAATTTCTGTAGAGCTGAACCTTCTGGCATCAATCCCCAGGCCTGTAACGGTGCTGCCCTCTGCCATTTTCATCAGACTGTAGACCGTGTCGTCACCAATGCTGAAATGCAAACCCGGTGCAATATGGAAGAAGCCCTGGCTTCCCTTGCCTGTAGATAGAAGTCCCATGCCTTCTTTAAGGGTCAGGGGCGCTGTCAGAAGATAAGGGTTATTTGTATCGCGAGCTGGAATGATAAGCAGCTCACCTTCTTTGGCGCTATTGACTGTTGCGCTCAGGTCAGTAATACCTGATAACACTTTTACTTTATCTTTGTCGTATGCTTTACAGGTTTTATAGTGTTCGGATAAATGGTTGTATTTTGAGCATTCAGGGCTTATCGCAGCATGCAGCAGGGATGTCGAAAGGAATGACATTGCCGCAATGAATAAGTGGGGTTTGCGTAGTCGCATTGGCATCTCCAAAAAAAATTGTGTTTTGCAGGCTCATTCAAGATAGATATAAAACCAAATAACAATAATTATCATTTGCAATAATGAGATGGGATTTTTCCCTATAATCGCTATAACCTTTTTCACGCTGGGTTTTTCTGAAGCGTACTGCGACAGACCTGGAGCGGGTTGCCGTGTTAATATCCCTGCTTCCCTTTTTATCGCCGTTACTGGCTGCATGATTTTTCCTTCCTGGTTCAGGTTATTCAAATCGCATTGGCAGAGTGTCAAAACCATCTGAGCAGTAAGGTTTTTTACAGGATTGAACGACTCCCATGAATGATGATGTTGTTTTTGGCCTGCACGCTGTGCAGAGCCTGTTTGAGCACTCACCGGAAAAAGTGCTGGAACTTATGATTCAGAAAGGCCGGACAGACAAGCGGATCAATCAGTTGGTTGACGACGCTCGTCGTTTTGGTGTGACGGTACGTTTTGTAGAACGTAACCGGTTGGATGGCAGAGTGGATAGCGGTGTGCATCAGGGGATTGTTGCCCGTGTCGCGCAGGCAAAAGTCTATCGTGAAGGTGACCTTGAAGACCTGCTGGACAATCTGGAGGAGCCACCTTTTCTGTTGATTCTGGATGGCGTCACTGATCCTCATAATCTGGGTGCGTGCCTGCGCACTGCTGACGCTGCCGGTGTGCATGCCATGATTACCCCAAGAGACAAATCAGCGAGCCTGAACGCTACCGCCAGAAAGGTAGCCTGCGGTGCAGCCGACCATGTTCCACTGGTTCAGGTAACTAACCTGTCCCGTACCATGGAGTGGCTGAAAGAGCGTGGCGTCTGGATGATTGGTACTGCCGGAGAAAGTGCTGGCAATGTCTATGAGGCCGACCTGAAAGGTCCTATGGCACTGGTG
This sequence comes from Endozoicomonas sp. NE40, assembly GCF_040549045.1. Lineage (NCBI taxonomy): Bacteria > Pseudomonadati > Pseudomonadota > Gammaproteobacteria > Oceanospirillales > Endozoicomonadaceae > Endozoicomonas > Endozoicomonas lisbonensis. The sequence continues at coordinate 2,960,362 of NZ_JBEWTB010000002.1, forward strand.
ATGGGTGCTGAAGGGAAAGGGATGCGTCGCCTGACCCGGGATAAATGCGACTCTCTGGTGTTTATTCCGATGGCGGGTACCGTCAGCAGCCTGAACGTGTCGGTTGCTACCGGCGTTTGCCTGTTTGAAGCCGTACGGCAGCGGTCGTAATTATCGGGTGTTTGAGGCGCAGTACAGGCAGCTGCGCCTGAGTCTCATCGGTTTGGCTCGGAAATAACTGCCGCCAGCTGTTCATTATCCTGAATCATTATGTCTGCTGTGTAGAATGGTTTTCCCGCAACCGATACAACGGTAGCTGATGTGTCAGGGAAAGGCAGGAAGTCACCCTCATTCATGGACAGCAGTTTTTCAAGTGATATCTGGTCCATTGCAATACTGGCTGTCAGCACCAGAGGCACAAAGGAAAGCGAGCGCTTTAGCTGATCTGCCATCGATTCTGCATTATTCTTTTTTGAACTGCGTTCTATAGCCTGTTTGAGAACCATGGTCGGGTATTCAATTTTGATAAAGCCGGACGCTCCATCAATATTTACCTGAAAGATATCCGAGGCTATGTGATCAGTTTTTTTATTGTGTATTCTGTAAGCATCAGAAGCCTCCCGGGCATCTCTCAGCATTTCTATATTGAACTCACCCACTGAAGACATGGACTCTTTCATGTGGCTAAGTAGAAGATTGACAATGCGACCATATAAGCGCCATTCCGCAGAAGTCGGCTGTCTTGCTTCATCTTGTGAGAAAGATTTATCTAAACGTCCTCCGAAAATTTTTTCGATGAGCGTTTTGAACAACTGTTTCTGAATTACGATCAGGCAATAGGCGTTTTTATAATTGTTGATCGATGCCCAGCTTTTGAAACACAGCTTATCACTGTCTTCATTGAGGGATTTCCACTCTACTATTGAAGATGCCTCAACCTGAACCAGGCTTTGTGTAAACTCTGCAAGGTCTCTTTCGAGCATTGTCCCGCAGGAGTTTACGGCTCTGCTGAATATTCTTTCATATTTCTGCAGGCTATTGCCTGCCAGATGCAGATCATAGGGGGTTACTGGTGTCACTCAAAAAGCTCCATGCTGACAGGAGATAGTACTGAATAGTAATGCATAATCATTATGGAATCTGCACCCCATACTGCTTTTCAGTTGGCTCTGCAAATAAAATCATGCGCGTGATTCTATGCGCGCCGAAAAGGTTATGGTTTTAGTGCTGAGGCAGTTTATTGAGCTAACTGGTTGAATGACATAAAAAAAGTGTCAGCATTCCTGACACCTGAAGCCGCCAGAAAGTGGGGAGCCGGTTGAATGCCCTGAGCAGGTAGCGAATGCACGTACCTTCCGGTGACCGATCCTGCTTGCAACGATGGTCACAGTTCTCTAAAATTCCGGCTCTTTGTATGCTGGGCTAAGTGTGCAGGGTTCTGGTGGCTCTCGGGTTGTCAGTACTTGGTACATTTGTCCAACTCCTTGCCTTACCGCACTTTCTGCTGGCTACTGGCTAGCTGAAACGTGAGCGGGAGGCTGTTTAACCCGTAAGGAGCAAATAATGCGTCATTACGAAATTGTTTTCCTGGTTCACCCAGACCAGAGCGAGCAAGTACCAGCGATGGTAGAGCGTTACACCCGCGCTATCTCCGAAAATGGCGGTCAGGTACACCGTCTGGAAGATTGGGGCCGTCGTCAGCTGGCTTACCCAATCAACAAAATCCACAAAGCTCACTATGTTCTGATGAACATTGAGTGTGGCAACGAAGTCCTGAGCGAGCTGACTGATAACTTCCGTTACAACGATGCCGTTATCCGTAACATGGTTATCCGTCGTGACGAAGCGATCACTGAAGCTTCCATCATGATGCAGGCTGAAGAGAAGCGTGATCGTCGTGACGACCGTCGCGAAGATCGTCGTGAAGAGCGTCGTGAAGAAGCTCCAGCTGCTGAAGCTGCTCCAGCAGAAGAAGCTGCTGAATAATCATTACTCGCTTAATTTAAGGAGACGTTGTCATGGCACGTTTTTTCCGTCGCAGGAAGTTTTGCCGTTTCACCGCTGAAGGCGTGAAAGAGATCGATTACAAAGATCTGAACACCCTGAAAGCCTACATTTCTGAAACTGGTAAGATCGTACCTAGCCGTATTACCGGTACTAAGGCTCGTTACCAGCGTCAGCTGGCTACTGCTATCAAACGCGCTCGTTACGTGGCACTGCTGCCATTCACCGATCGTCACTGATATCCGGTAATTGGAACTAAGGTATAGCTAATGCGTGGACTGGCAAATTATGCAATGCGTGGCCCCGGACAGGCACTGTTTTTGGCCGTGTTGTTTGCCAGCATCCCAATGTTGTTCTGGCTCAGTTCAGCCGTTATTGCCCTGGTGATACTGCGACGCGGTATTGACCATGGTCTGAAACTGCTGATGTGGGCTCTGCTTCCGGCGATAGGCTGGGCAGCCGCTGGTCAGTTCAACGTAATAACAGGTCTGGTATCGACTACGATACTGGCCTGTACATTACGCCAGACGGTTTCCTGGCCGAAGACACTCCTGGCGCTGGTTCCGGTTGGGGGAGCAATGGCTCTTTCACTGTTCCAGCTGGCACCGCAGCAAATCGCCCTGCTCACCGAGGCAGTGATGGGTCTTCTTGTGAAGATTCTGCCGGGGCAGGGTGCAGAGAGCACGGTCGACATAGGAACTCAGCTGAAACCGTTAGTTGAGTACGGCGTGGTAGGAATGCTTGCCTGGTTTACCCTGGCAAGCAGTGTGTTGTCGCTGGTCCTGGCGCGAGCCTGGCAGTCAGCGTTATACAACCCTGGCGGGTTCGGTAAAGAGTTCCGCCAGCTGATACTGCCACCTGTTGCCAGCATTGCTTTGCTGGCCCTGACTCTGGGAGGAACAACCCTGTCACCTGTGTTGACAGCGTTGATTCCAATAGCTTCGCTGCCACTGTTTATTGCAGGTGTTGCCCTCGTTCACGGGCTGGTAAACCTGAAACAGTTGGGAAGCTTCTGGCTGGTAGGCATGTATATGTTGCTGATTTTCGTCACGCAACTGGCATACCCGGTTATTGTTTTGACAGCCTGTTTTGACAGCGTGTTTGATTTCCGCCGAAGGGCGGCAAACCGAATTGCACAGAACGGGCCAAAATAAAGGTAAGAGGTTAGCGATGGACGTTATCCTGCTTGAGAAAATCGCCAATCTGGGCGATCTGGGCGACAAGGTAACCGTTAAAGCTGGTTACGGTCGTAACTTCCTGATCCCATTCAGCAAAGCTGTTCCAGCTACTAAAGACAACGTAGCTGCTTTCGAAGCTCGTCGTGCTGAACTGGAAAAAGCAGCTTCCGAGAAGCTGGTTGGTGCTGAGAAGCGCGCTGCTGAAATGGCAGAAATCGAACTGACCCTGACTGCTAAGGCAGGCGACGAAGGTAAGCTGTTCGGTTCTATCGGTCCTCGCGACCTGGCTGAAGCCATCACCTCTGCTGGTGTTGCTGTAGCCAAGAGCGAAATCCGTATGCCAGAAGGTCCTATTCGCGCAACTGGCGAATACGACGTGGCTATCCAGCTGCACACTGACGTTGCTGCTGCTATCAAGGTATTCATTGAAGCTGAGTAATTTCAGACTCAATACGCCCTGATGAAAAATGCCCGCAGGTTTCTGCGGGCATTTTTTTTGCCTGGTAAAAATGAGGGGTTAATTAAAATATTTCTTTCATTTATTAGTCACCTGTCTGACACATTGCTGCCGTTTAATTAACCCGACCCACTACAGCCTGATCTGAATAATAAGAACCTCAAACCAACTCTTCATACAAAAAAATAATAGCTATAAACACAATAAGGGTGAAAAACAATGAGCCGGGAAACCTCTGATCCAACGATTTATAACAACAGCAAGAACCGACCAATGTCAGCGGTGCTGGATACTGAGCTGAGCCGGCGTGGTATTTTGCGTGGTGGAATCGGTCTGGCGGCACTGGGCTTTTTATCGGGTATGGGGCTGGCAGGCTGTGAGCTGAATTCTTCCAATTCCTCAGATGCCGATGATGTGACACCCGAACCCGAATTAAAGCTGGGCTTTGAATCCATCCCCGGTGCCAGGCTGAACGCAGTGGCGGTTGCTGCTGGTTACAGCGCACAGGTTCTGGCTCCGTGGGGAACACCGTTAAACAGTCAGGCGAATTCCTGGAAAGACGACGGAAGTAATACGTCACAAGACCAGCTGAACGCAGTGGGCATGCATCATGATGGCATGCACTTTTTTCCACTGAACGGTAGCGATACAGAAGGTTTGCTGTGTATTAACCATGAATATATTGACCAGAGTGCGTTGCATCCTGCCGGTGCTACAGAGGTCGCAGGTAAACGTCCGGCCGAAGAAGTTCGTAAGGAAATCAATGCTCACGGTGTTTCAGTGGTGCATATCAGACGGGTAGACGGCGTCTGGGATGTAGTGACGGACAGTTCTTATAATCGTCGAATCACCTCTGCGACTGAAATGGATGTAACCGGACCGGTTGCAGGCAGTGGTTTGCTGGTCACTAAATACACGACAGGCCGGGGCGTTGAGAATATTGCCAGAGGCACCAATAACAACTGTGGTAACGGTTATACGCCCTGGGGAACCTATCTTACCTGTGAAGAGAACTGGCCTTTTATCTTTGTGAATAGTGGCACACAGGACGCAGGTCAGGTAAGAATGGGCATTCCGGCATCAGGTACTCGTTATAGCTGGGAGACAGCTGAAGACGGTTTATACGACGAGTTTACCCAGTTCAATGTAACGCCTTCAGGTACCGATGCCACACAAGACTTCCGCAACGAAGCCAATGGCCATGGTTATGTTGTCGAAATTGATCCTTACAACCCTGCTTCCCGTGCCGTTAAGCGCACAGCTCTTGGGCGTTTCCGCCACGAGGACGTCACTTTTGGCAAGCTGGAAACAGGGAAGCCCGTGGTTTTTTACACCGGACATGACGGACGCTTCGAGTATATCTATAAGTATGTGTCGACTAAGCTGTGGAACCCTGCTGATGCCAGCCGGATTGACCGGCTCAGTGTTGGCTCAGAATATATGGACGATGGTATTTTGTTCGTTGCCCGGTTTAATGAAGAGGGTAAAGGTGAATGGATTCCTTTGCTGGAAAGCACGGTAACGACGTCGGGACAGACTCTGGGAGAAGTGGTTGGTTCTCAGGCAGAAATTATTCTTAACTGTCCATGGGCAGGGGATGCTGTTGGGGCAACGCCAATGGATCGCCCGGAATGGACAGCAGTGGACCCTGATACCGGCCTGGTTTATGTCACTTTGACGAATAACACCAGTCGTACAGAAGTTAATGCGGCAAACCCGAGAACCAACAACAAATTTGGTCATATCATTCGCTGGCAGGAAGGTGCAGCAGCGACAGAGTTTGCCTGGGATTTCTTTGTCTTTGGATCGCCAGCCAGTGGCGACAGTGCAACCAATCTGTCAGGTTTAACGGAACGGAATGAATTTGCCAGCCCGGACGGTTTGATCTTTGATAGTCGCGGTATCCTCTGGGTTCAGACCGACAACGGTGCTGATGAAGTAACAGAAAACACTAACGACCAGATGCTGGCTGTGATTCCATCCAGGCTCGGTAGTGCCGACTCCGGCGAGCCTGTGGTTGATGGTGGTAATCAGGATCAACTGCGGCGGTTTTTTGTTGGTCCTAATGGTTGTGAAGTGACCGGCCTTGCCTTCACAGGGGACAATAAAAACTTCTTTGTTAATATTCAGCATCCGTCAAACTGGCCTTACAGCAGAAATGCTGCTGAAGAGACACCTGTCGGGGTCTCTGTAAGACCAAGAGCGTCAACTGTGGTTATTATGAAGGACGATGGTGGTGAAATTGGTGTTTAGATTGAGTTACCTGGCCTGTTCAGTCTGTCTACAAAAGCCGAGTTGCGGTATTCTGTAGAGTCAACTGACAACCTGTTTATTGTGGCCATGCAAAGCACCCTGCAAGAAGCTGAATTACCCATTGATGAAGCGACTGTAAACCTGAAGACTCCGCCCCATTCCATCGAGGCGGAACAGTCTGTACTGGGTGGTCTGCTGTTGGACAATGAAGCCTGGGACAAGGTGGGGGATAAGGTAACGAGTGATGATTTCTACCATCCCCGCCATCGAATCATCTATTCGGCCATGGCAAAATCTGCCAATGAAAGCCTGCCTTTTGATCCTCTGACGCTGGCTGACACCCTGGACCGTCAGGGTGATCTGGACGATGCCGGTGGCATGCTCTACATCACTGAGCTGGTGTCCAGTGTGGCAGGTATCGCCAATATTGAAGCCTATGCCACGATCATTCAGGAACGCTCTGTGCTTCGCAAGCTGATTCAAATCAGCCAGAAAATTACTGAAAGAGCCTATAACCCGGAAGGCCTGAACAGCCAGGATGTACTGGACGAAGCGGAGCGTCTGGTTTTTAACATTGCTGAAGAGCGTCCTAAAACCGGTGGCCCCCAAGGGGTTCGTGAAATTCTTGATAACACCGTCAAGAAGATTGATGAACTGTTTAATGCCGGAGATGCCATTACTGGTATCACCACCGGTTTTGCCGATCTGGATAATATGACGTCAGGTATGCAGCCGTCTGATATGGTGATTGTTGCAGCGCGTCCATCGATGGGTAAGTGCATCGTTTCTGGTAGCCGCGTGCTTGATCCTGAATCCGGTGAGCTGGTTAAGATTGATGATATTGTTGCCCGGCAGTCTGGTTCACTGCTGTCACTAGGGGATGATTTTCGCCTCAGCCCTGCAACACCATCAGCTTTTGTTGATGATGGATTGAAACCTGTCTTTAAAGTGAAGACCGCTTTAGGGCGAACCATCGAAACGACACTGACCCACCCATTCCTGTCTGGTGATGGCTGGCAGCCACTGGGCAATCTTAAGGTCGGTGATGCCGTTGCTGTACCAAGAGTTTTACCGGTTTTTGGTCATAAATATTTGTCTGGTCATGAAATCAGGTTAATGGCTTATTTTATTGGTGACGGCGGAACAACGCAGACCTCTCTGCGCTTTACCAATGGCAATGAAGCGGTGCTGGATGATTTTATTGCAGCAGTTAACGCATTCGGAGGCGTAAAATGCGCTCGTATAGAAGGCAATGAAGGCACCACTCCGTCTGTGAGAGTAAGCAGTGATCTGGGCCAGGTTTCTGAGGCTCGTCAGCAGTTTGCGCAGAAACTCTCTTCCCTGATGCTGAAGCGGGGCATTACCGGGAAGATGCTTGCCAGCAAACTGAATGTCGCTGAATCGACAATCAGTTACTGGAAAAATGGTGAGGCGACTCCTGTTGAAGGGCGAGTGTTGCCACTTTGCCAGGTTCTTAACGTTGGCACTGAAGAGTTATTTCCCGGTGGTTATGAACAGGCAGTCTGGAATGACCAAAACCCGTTAACGAAATGGCTGGATGCAATTGGCCTGAACAACAGGCTGGCACACGAAAAGACAATTCCAGAGGTTGTTTATCAGCTGGAAAAAGATGGACTGGCCATGTTCCTGAGCCATCTTTTTACTTGTGATGGTAGTGCTTTTGTCCAGGGAAATGGTCAGTGCCGCATATCCTACTCATCCTCAAGCTACGAACTGATCAAAGGGCTGCAACATCTGCTTCTGCGCTTTGGTGTTAATGCCAAAATAAGGGAGAAGGTAACCCGCTACCCGGGGGCGCAGGTCCCTTATGAACTGGAGGTGCTGAGCCAGTCTTCGATTCAGGCATTTATTGACAGTATTGGTATTTTTGCCAAAGAAGATCGTATTGAAGCCGTTCGGAAGGAGCTGGCAGGAAAAGTTCCTCATGACAACAGCGATATCCTGCCAGAGTCGGTTTGTGAGTATATTTTAAAACTCAAAGGTGACCGGAGCTGGAGAGAGATCTACACCAGCGCCGGGAAAATCTATCCGGAAAATTATAACCCTCACCTGACCGGGGCCAGCCGCCGTGGAGTCAGTAGAAGACGGGCAGCCTTGTTTGCTGAGCTTTTTGCTGATGATTATTTGCGTCACCTTGCAAGCTCGGATCTCTACTGGGACAAAATTGTTTCTATAGAGCCTCAGGGCGACAGGCAGGTATACGATCTGACAGTGCCGGACACCCATAACTTTGTTGCGGAAGACTTTTGTGTTCATAACACCACGTTCGCGATGAACCTGGTAGAAAACGCATTGCTGAATACCGACAAGGGCATCATGGTTTTCAGTCTGGAAATGCCCAGTGAACAGTTGATGATGCGTATGCTGTCGTCTCTGGGGAGGATCAATCAGTCCAAGGTACGTTCCGGTAATCTGGAAGAGGAGGACTGGCCCAAGCTGGTGTCGGCGGTTGAGCGAATCAAGGACAAGAAACTGTTTATTGATGATACTGCCGGTATCAGCCCTTCGGAAATGCGTTCCCGCGCCCGCCGGATTGTAAGGGAGCATGGCGAACTGGGTATGATCATGATCGACTATCTGCAGCTGATGCAGATACCGGGTTACGACCAGGGACGAACCAACGAGATTTCTGAAATTTCCCGTTCCCTGAAAGCCATTGCCAAAGAGTTTAATGTGCCGGTCATTGCGTTGTCGCAGTTGAACCGATCCCTTGAGCAACGCCCCAACAAACGTCCGGTTAACTCAGACCTGCGTGAATCCGGAGCGATTGAGCAGGATGCCGACGTCATTATGTTTATTTATCGTGACGAAGTGTACAACCCGGATACCGAGTACAAAGGTGTGGGCGAGATTATAATTGGTAAACAGCGTAATGGCCCTATCGGTTCTGTCAGGCTGGCATTTATTGGTCAGTACACCCGGTTTGAAAATCTGGCTCCTGATGCCTACAACTTTGATGACGATGAGTAATCGTCATCAACCCTTTCAGCGCACCGGTCTTTTCTGAATCATAAACAGGGTTCGACTCAGGTTATCCAGTACTTCATTGGTTGGGATTTGTGTGGATGCCCCGAGTGCAGTAATAGAAACCTTTATTCTGGTTGAATGAAGGTTGAGTAAATTTTCTTCGACAGCTTGCAGTACAGCTACTTGTTGGTAGTGGGCATTGGGTTGATTGCTGACGGTTAAAATATTGCACTTGCTCAAACTCATACAGGGAGCGTGTGCCTTGACCCATTCCCGTACGGTCTGTTTGGTGGTAGGGCGAATTTTTTCGGAAACACCAGAGGTTCTTTCAGGGGTCATATAGGTAACCGGATGGCTCGGATATTCTTCAAAAAAGCTGCATGAAGCCCTGCGGAAATCATCAGTTAACTCGTAATCGTATTCGTTCTTTTGATACAGGTAGTTGGCAACTCCACGTTCAGGCAAATGTCCCTGAGGGTGGAAGCCGAGTCTTGATCGTCTGTGGTTATTAAAAAAAATATGGTCTCTGCACATACGTTTTACAGCGTATACGATCGCTTTATAGGCTGTATCTTCGGTCAAATCAGAAACGTGGAGTTTCTCATTATTTGAAATATACACCATGTCTTCTTTATCAATTTCGAACCAGATTGTGCTGTGCCTTTTATCCACTTCAAGTTCGTAATCCTTCTGACCGCCCGAGTTAACAACCCTGTCGCAGGTAAGTGCTGTGACTTCACCCATTCCTCTTGAGATTTCCTGGTAGGGTTTTACGCCATCGAGTTCTTTGGGAATAGAGTAGTTATCGTAGAAAGCAACCAGCCCTAAAAACCGCATTTGCATTTGTTGAATGCTGCCTCCAAGCAAAAGGGTGTGGTCAAAAGGATCGTTATCAGAGCTGGAAGGTACAAGTGTCTGATACATGCTCAGGCTGTGCAGTATTTCAACCACCTGATGCTTCATGCCTCTGACATTGTCGTGGGTTTCCTCGACGACCTGTCCTTCAGGCCGTAGCCAGTTCTGAACTTCCTGCTGCTGAGCCGGGGTTAATCGGTTGTGACCTTTGTTCTGGGTAAGGAGAACGATGGTAAATAAGTCAAAGCGATGCCTGGTTATTCCAAGTAACTGCAGTAGCTCAATAAGCCTTACATGCTGTGGAACAGAAAAGACGTTGTGGTCAAGATCTCTGATTAATCCAACCGGGCAGGCAGGGCAGGAATTTTTCAGGTCTATGTCTTGATATTGAGCAATCAGTGATTTTTCATAAGTTGTATACCAGCCTCCATTTGCTTTTAAAATTTGCAGGTACGGGTAGCTGGTGACAGACCGGGAAATTTGATTGTATTCGTCGCCACCAAAGTGTTGAGCCCAGCGCTTTACATAGGTATCGGGATGAATGGCGGATTCCGACGACATAGCATAGGTAGAGTGGTACTTTAATATTAAAAAAGTGAGAAATATCCCAAAGCTCTTGTGCCTGTACGATAAAAGATAACTGATATAGAAAACCCCTGCCGTAGAAGCGCAATAAATAAGTGCCTGGAATAACTTCATCTGTTCGGTGATACCTGTGTTCTTAGGGTAGACATTAAGCACAAGAAAGCAGTATTCCCACAACGGCAAAACTCACCTCGATCAGCCAAAATAAATTTGAACAAAAGTATCAAAGCCAAACAAGTTGAGCACTGCAAATAGTAGATTAGTTGAAAAAAACTGCTGACCTGTTTCGATCAGGCAGAATTCCTCAAGATGGTTGAACAACTGGGCTTCACTATACGACAGCGGAATGTACACCCTCTGGACTTTATTCTGTCGCTCATTGCCGCCCTTGGTGGCGACGGAAACTCTGACACTCAAGCTGACCTACACCGTAAGTTTAATGAACTGACTGGCCTGAATGTGTCCTATCGCTCTTGGGCAAATCAGGCTAAAAAAGAGGCTCTGCCCACTCTCATCTTATGGATATGGTTGCAATGCCTGGAAATATTTTCTCGCAAGGCCATGGCATTTGACGAGAGCAGTCCGTTTTCAGTGTTTGAACATATTCTTATTCAGGATGGTTCCTCACAGGCTGTCTATAGTGCACTGAAGGAAGCATTCCCCGGGTGCTTTTCAGCGGTCAGTCCGGCGGCTGTCGAACTTTATACGACAATGGATCTTCTCACTAATAACTTGGTACGGGTACAGCTCACTGAAGATACCCGCCCAGAAAGGGACTGCCTGCCGCCACTGCCAACGTCAATGGCTTACGTGCTAATACTCATGGATGCCGGCTACATTGAGTTGGGCCTTTTTTCGGCTATAGATGATCGGGAAGGCTCCTTTATCTGTAAGGCACCACAAAGCATCAATCCGTCGGTACTCAGTGCAGTGAGAGAAGACGGGAAAAACCTTAACCGTTACAAAGGTCAAAAGCTGAAGGGTGTCCTGTCTGGTTTCCCTAAAGATCAATGTCTTGACCTCGATGTGGAATGGTCTGGCTACCAACGCTGGACATACCGCTTGGTTGTTCGCTGGAATGAGAAGAAACAGAAGTGGACTTTTATTGTGACGAACCTGAATCGTGCGGAGTTTACCCTGAGCGAAGTACTTCAGGCCTATCGGCTCCGGTGGCAAATAGAGCTGATCTTCAAAGAGATCAAATCCTACTCAGGATGGCATCGCTTCAATACAAAATCAGCCACACTGGTGTTCAGCCTGATCCTGATGTCTTTGTGTTAGTCTAGTACCTGTGCTCGGCTTCTGGCTGTTTGTACTTGTTTTCAGTTTTCTATCCAGTGTCGAAGAGCGTTGAGGCTGTCTGCAATGACAACCATGCTCGGGTAGTCAGCTTGGGTTTCTGTGTAAAAATCCAGGCAGGAGTGATAGAAGGAGTAATTGTGTTTCAGCTTATTGGTAACAATAATTTTAGCTTCTTCACAATAGGGCTGAAAAGTGGCGAGAATGATACGTGAATAGACTTCGTAGTTTTGAGTCTGGCTTAAGAATTTTTCCAGCTCATGGCTGAAATGCTGGGAGCTATCAAACGGAATGGTATCGATTACGGGCCAGCTGAAGAACTTTCCGAACAGTCCCTTAGCCAGATCAGACTGTGATATTAGTTTTTTACCTCGTAGTAAAATTTTGAAGTGTTCAGAAAGGTCGGAGCTTGATTCTAGCTTTAATAATTCATCAAATCTGTAATAAGTTGTTGAAGAGACCAGTAAAACATTTGCAGTAAAAAAATCGTTATTTGCAATATGTTTTTTGATTTCCTTAAGCTTGTTTAAGTTTTTAAGCATGGGCTGGATATGAGATGAGAAGAAAATAACCAGTGACTGATGGGGTTCTGAATAAGGAATGAGTCCTTCATTGTTATCTTTTTCTGGATGATGGACACCTCTTACCGGGGTGTTGAGCAGGAGTTTTTTGATCTCTACTTTCTGTTGATCTGTTATTTTACTGGAAAGCACAGTCTCTTTTTTCCAGTTGGTATCCAGTGCCGATAACATAGAGCTGTAGTCGGTATAGTTCAGTGAGAGCTGGGTGATTGAAAACAGTTTATAGAGCGGCTCACTGAAACTCGTAATTTTACTGCTCACACCCATATCTTGAAGGTTGCTTTTAAAAGAGGTGTGGTCTGCAGATGGATAATCATCAGCACCAGGAGTTGCAAGAGCAATCCTGTGAACTGCCGATAATAAAACCAGCATTCCAAAAAGATAGCCCAACCACACCGTTCGTAGCATCAGCAAACTCATCTGTTTTGTATTATGAAAATGTAGTTAGACAAGATAGACCAAATTCAAACTGTTCAAACAACCAATTAGTAAAAAAGAACTAACTGATTATTCCTGAAAGCATTTAAAGCCTTGACCACATAAATACAGTTGCTGAGTGTTTTTTGAACACATCCTGAACCACGCATGAATGTGATATATCAAGCGTCTGCTAGTTGATATTACGGGGCTTTTTTATCCGATATACTTTGCGACTCACTGACAACTTCTTTACGTACGATGTTCAACAAAAAGGAATTTCTCTGGCGCTGGCAGCAGTTAGTGCCGGTATGGTTTTGTCTGGAAATGCTCAGGCTGATGCCCGTGGATTTGCCATGGGTGGTGCAGGCGTTGCAACGGGTAGCTATCTGGCTGCTCCTATGTACAATCCGGCACTGGCTGCAGAATACGAAGACCGTGATAATTTCGGCATGTTATTACCAATGGCTGGTTTGGGGGTTCATGATGGTGATGACCTCTATAACAAAGTTGAAGATTTTGAGGACATAAATAATCAGATTAAGAGGTTAGAGCCAGGCGAGATTACCGATGAGCTGCGTGATGAATGGCGACGTTCATTGAAAGCGCTTGATAACGGTCGCGCGACGATTGAAGGTGATCTGGGTCTGGTTATTGCTATCCCTAATCGCTACATGAGTATCAACTTTTTTACAAAAGGCAATCTGACGCTGTTGGCAACTGCCAATGTGGACGATGACGACCTGACTGGTACTCCCGATCCGGATGATATGAAATCGACCGTTCAGGGACTTGCCGGTGGCACCATGGATATTGGTTTTACCTTTGCCAAAAGTTTCGGAAAGTGGTCTGTGGGTCTGGCACCCAAATTCCAGCGCCTCTATACCCTGAATTACCATGAAAGTGCCGGTGACTTTGACGACGATGAGTTTAAAAAAATCAGCGATGATTATGTTGAGGACTCAACGTTCAACCTCGATTTTGGTATGACCTACAATCCGGGTGAACGCACCCGTATTGGTTTTGCCGCAAAAAACCTGTTCAAACGCGAACTGGAAACCAATGTTCAGCGTGGAGGAACCGATACTTATCTGGTTGAGCCTCATTACACATTAGGTGTTGGGTACAGTCGTGGCTGGTTTACTGCGACTATGGACGCTGATTTGAATAAACGCCGTCACTTTGCAGGGTCTGACTATGAAACCCAGTTTCTTAGCGTTGGTACTGAATTGAACGCTTTCCGCTGGGCTCAGATTCGGGCCGGTTACCGCCACAGCATGACCGATTACAGTGAAGACGTGATCACTGCGGGCCTGGGTTTCAGCCCGTTTGGTCGCTTTGGGCTTGACCTGTCCGCCCAGTACGGGTCGGATAGCCGCTATGGTGTGGCTACCCAACTGTCCTTTACTTTCTAAGGCATAACAGACAATGGCGGTTCATCCAGAACCGCCATTTGTTCCCGCAGCTCAAGAATATGTTCAGACCAGTAGCGCTCGGTATTAAACCATGGAAATGCCATGGGAAACGCCGGGTCGCTCCAGCGCTTTGCCAGCCAGCCGCTGTAGTTGATCAGACGCAGGGTTCGGAAATATTCCACCAGATTCAGCTCAACCGGGCTGAAGTCATAGAACTCATTGTAGCCTTCCAGCAGTTCAGACAGCTGTGCCGTCTGGTTAGCGCGATCACCCGATAGAAACATCCATAAATCCTGAATAGCCGGTGCCATACAGGTGTCGTCAAAATCGACAAAATGGGCATTATCATCGCGCCAGAGGATGTTTCCACAGTGAGCATCGCCGTGTACCCGAATGGCTTTGGGCTGATAATGCTGTTCGATGTTTTCCAGTTTTTCCAGAATGTCTCTGCTCAGGGTTTCGTAGGCTGGCAGAAGAGGAACAGGGATAAAGTCGTTTTCCAGCAACCATTGCACGTTGTCTGTGCCATAACGCTGCAGGTTGATGGCAGGACGGTGTTCGAAAGGTTTGGCGGCTCCCAGCTGATGCAGCCGGCCTATGCAACGCCCCAGGGTGAGCAGGTGGTCAAAGTTGTCCAGTTCCGGTGGATAGCCTCCTTTGCGTTCAAAAAGAGCAAACTGAAAGCCTTCGAACTCATGCAGGGTTTCACCCTGCTCGTTCTTTAATGGAGGAACAATGGGAAATTCCATGTCATGGAGTTCAAGGCTGAATTCGTGTTCTTCCAGAATTTGTTCTTTTGTCCAGCGCTGAGGTCGGTAAAACTTGGCAATGACGGGTAGGCTTTCTTCAATGCCCACCTGGTACACGCGGTTCTCATAACTGTTTAGCGCCATAATGCGGGCATCGGAAAGATAACCCTGGCTTTCAATGGCGTCCAGCACCCGATCCGGAGTGAGTTGATCGTAGGGGTGTTGAGAGCTTGGGGTCATACTGGTGTCCGCATGCAGGTTAAATAAAACGATATTCTATGGAGCGGGATCGAGGTTGTCGAATAAGGAGCAGGCGCTTAACAAGGATAAGGAAATGAACTTCTATAAAAAAGCAGAGTCTGAATGCTGAGGAGAAATTATAGGGAAACTTGCTTCTACTGGTTCAGGGAGAACTTTAAGATGTTGAAAGAAATAACACTCTTGTTTTTTATAATACTTAATTCACTTTTTTCTTCAGCCTACGCGAATGAGCTTCCGGCTCACTTTCAGTATTTAGCGGAAGGCATAGACAGGGATGAGTACGAACGGGTTTATGGACAAAAACATGGCATTGTAAATACCGGAAATCAACGGCAGTACCATCGATATGCAGATAATATCGAGAAACAGTTGTCTGCTATCTGCAGTGCCTATAAACGCTTGGGTCGAGGCTGTGAATCCGGAGTGGCTGAACAGCATTTTGCCTTATTGTCCTGGATATCGGTTCTCCCTGAAAGTCAGACTTCTGGCTCGGGGAAATGGGTGTCTCTGTACTCACTGCAAACACTGGATAACAGCGGTACTGTCGTGTCTGAAGCGGTGCAGTTTGAAGATATCTATCAGGCCGATGCTCTAAGTCTTCCAAAAGAATGGAGATCTTCGTTACCTGATTTTTTAAGCAGGGACGACTACGACAGACCGGAAGACCGGTTTTGTGGTGAATTTTGTGCAGAGCGTGACAGTTGGTTGCTGGAGGAGAAAAAAAGCAGGTTTAAGGCTGCCAATAAGGCGAGGGCATCGGAAAACCGTCTTCAACTACATTATGCACTTGAAGGACTGGATGCTGAAGCGGTCAAACAGATACAACATCAGTTGAGTCAAATCTTTCCCGAAAGCGCAGTTCATGACCTTGATCCATCGAAAGCCTACACGTTGTTACTGCAAGCTGCGGAACCTTTCACCTATTGGTCCGATCTACCAAAATGCGGAAGTTTTTTCACTTTGGATTCAAACGGACACTTTGTTCGTACCACTCAGAAGAGTGATGAGGCTCTGGAATCTACAGGGTGCCTTGATGAAGAAAATAGCCGTCATGCAGAGTCAGTGAATCAAAAACGCATTAATTATATGAAAACGCAGTTGGTGAGAGGAAGCTTTCTAGTGGAAACCCTCATAGTGAGTCTTGTGTTCTTGTACAAAGCCAGACCTCAAGCACAGTTCATTTTGCCGTTTTAATACGTTTCTTATTTTCAGGGCAGGTTGGCAGGGGTTCTTGCCAGACACCATACGTCAATGGTTTTTACCCCCTGCTTTTTCAACGTTCTGGACAGCTCTGAAACGGTCTCCCCCGTCGTGACGACATCATCAACAACAGCAACATGTTGATAGGCAGTTGTTTTATTGCAGGCGAAGGCTCCCCGAATATTTCTACGACGTTCACTGGCTTTAAGCTGTTGCTGGGCTTGTGTCGCACGAATCCGTTTTACCAGTCCTCTGTCCAATACCATGCTTTTATCTTTGAGTAGTCGGTTCAGTGCTTTTGCCAGCAGGAGTGCCTGATTATATCCTCGCTGTTGTAATCGTTTTTTGTGAAGTGGTACCGGAATAATGGCTTCAGGCCAGGGCTGCTGGTGGTAGCGTTCCCGCAGAACCTCTGCCAGCGAAGCCGTCAGTGGTTTAATCAGGGCTATCTGACGGCTGTATTTTATTCGGTGGATGATGTGGTTCACTGGAAAACGGTACTGAAAAGCCGAGTAGCAGTGTTGATAAACCGGTGGCTGGTTCAGACACTGACCACACATCAGCCGGGTTGAAACCATCATGGGTAAACCGCAGCACTGGCAGGCCTGCTGATTATCAGGGCAGACGGCAAGGCATAACTGGCAAAGTGGCTGCCTGAACGGAGTAGCTCCACGGCACAGCAGGCAACTGATTTGCAATAAATTGATTAGTATTTGTTCAATTGTAAACATTCTTATGCATTAACGATTGACGTTGAATTTTAATTGATTATTATCAGCCATGTTTTAATTTCAATAATCAATATTAATGGCTGTGCTCAGCATTACTGCCACGGGCGCTCCGGGGAATTTTTGAACAACATGACTGCACCTGTAGGCACTTCTCATCCTGACGCGACCCTCCTTAACACGACTCACCCTGACGCGAGGCTTCGTCATGACTGGACGGTAGAAGAAGTTGAGGCATTGTTTCAGCTGCCTTTCAATGACCTGATCTTTCAGGCTCAGCTGGCTCACCGCGAACACTTCAACCCAAATCAGGTGCAGGTCAGTACACTGTTGTCGATCAAGACCGGAGCCTGCCCGGAAGACTGTAAATACTGTCCTCAGAGTGGTCACTACAACACCGGACTCAGTAAAGAAAAACTAATGGAAGTGCGCAAGGTGTTGGAAGAAGCCCGTGCAGCAAAAGCGTCTGGTGCGACCCGTTTCTGCATGGGCGCAGCCTGGAAAAATCCGCCGGAAAAAGACCTGCCTTACATCATGGAGATGGTAAAGGGGGTTAAGGAAATGGGGCTGGAAACCTGCATGACGCTAGGCATGCTGAATGCTGACCAGGCGAGCCGGCTGGCGGACGCTGGTCTGGATTATTACAACCATAATCTGGACACCTCTCCGGAGTTTTACGGCAGCATCATTACCACCCGTACTTTCTCTGACCGTCTGGACACCCTGCAGCATGTTCGTGATGCCGGTATGAATATCTGCAGTGGCGGTATTGTCGGTCTGGGTGAAACCGAGCGTGATCGTGCTGGCATGCTGGTAGCGCTCGCTAACCTGCCTAAGCATCCGGAAAGTGTGCCTGTGAATATGCTGGTGCGTGTGGAAGGTACTCCGCTGGAAGATGTTGAAGCCGTGGACGGTATCGAATTTGTTCGCACCATTGCCGTTGCCAAGATTATGATGCCAGCTTCCAGTGTTCGACTTTCTGCCGGTCGTGAAAACATGAGCGACGAATTGCAGGCTCTGGCATTCCTGGCGGGTGCTAACTCTGTTTTCCTGGGTGATAAACTGCTGACCACTCCGAACCCTAAAGAGAGCAGCGATCGTCAGCTGTTCGATAAGCTGGGCATTAATATGGACGACAGTGCAATGATTTCTTCGGAAGAGGCCGCCGAAGAGTTTGCCCGAACCTGCCCTCTGCGTGAGCACGACAATGATCATTATTACGATGCCATGAAAGCCTCCTGAGGTTCGCTATGGATCGGTCGCACATGGATAAAGAGCTGCAGCAGGATTTGCAGTCACGTCGGGAAGCCAACCTGTATCGGTCACGCAAAACCCTCGATACTGCTCAGGGGCCTGAAGTGGTCATTGATGGTAAGAAGTATCTGGCTTTTTGTAATAACGATTATCTGGGGTTAGCCAGTCATCCCGACGTTGTTGCCAGTCTGAAAAAGGCGACAACTGACTATGGTGTGGGCGGTGGCGCTTCCCATCTGGTCATTGGTCACAGCAGGGCGCATCACCAACTGGAAGAAGAGCTGGCTGAGTTTACCGGCCGTGACCGGGTACTGCTGTTTTCCAATGGTTATATGGCGAATCTTGGCGTGATTTCTGCCTTGCTGAATAAACACGACGCTGTGTTTCAGGATCGTCTGAACCATGCTTCCCTGCTGGATGCGGGTCTGCTGTCAGGGGCTCGTTTTCAGCGTTATCTGCATAATGATGTGGATAACCTGACCACCCGTTTAGAGCGTACCGAAGCCCGTCGCCGGTTAATTGTCACCGATGGTGTTTTCAGCATGGATGGTGATGTGGCGCCACTGCCAGAACTGGCACAACTGGCAAAACAGAAAAACGCCTGGCTGATGGTCGATGACGCCCATGGTTTTGGCTGTCTGGGTAAGATGGGCGGTGGAGTTGCAGAATACTTTGATCTGCCTCAGGATGACTTGCCAGTTTTGGTTGGTACACTGGGCAAAGCCTTTGGCACAGCCGGTGCGTTTGTGGCAGGTAGCGAAGCATTAATTGAGACACTTATCCAGTTTGCCCGCACCTATATTTACACCACCTCCATGCCTCCGGCTGTAGCGGCTGCCACCCGAACCAGCCTGAAACTATTGCGGGATGAAAGCTGGCGACGCGACCACTTGCAGGATCTGGTTCAGTATTTTCGCAAGGGTTGTGAACAACTGGGGTTGCAGCTGATGGATTCGGCTTCGCCGATTCAGCCGATTATGGTCGGCAGTGCCAGCAATGCCATGGCTCTGAGTGATTCACTGGCTCAGCAGGGTATTCTGGTGACAGCCATTCGACCGCCTACCGTTCCCGGGGGAACGTCGAGGCTACGTATTACTTTCAGCGCTGCCCACAGCAAAGAGCATGTGGATCAGTTGCTGACCGCACTTGAGCGCACGGTAAGCCCGTTGCAGGAGGAAGTTGCATGAGTCTGCCCATCGTATTAATCAGTGGTTGGGGCATGCCGGCAACCGTGCTGGAGCCACTGGCACAGGAACTGGATGGAGATGGTCGTGCCTGTGTGGTACAGCTGCCGGGACTGGTATCGGAACCCGGTACCCGATATGACTGGCAGGAACTGTTGAACTATCTTGACCTGCATCTGCTGGAAACGCCGGTGGTTCTGGTTGGCTGGTCTCTGGGTGGCACGCTGGCAGCACTTTATGCGAGCCAGAACCCGGACAAAGTGGCAGGCGTGGTGACCCTGGGGACAAACCCGTGTTTTGTTCGCAATGATGACTGGCCACAAGCCATGTTGCCCGCTACCTTTTCAAGCTTTTATGCGGGAATGGAAGAAGATCCTCAGGCGACTATCCAGCAGTTTTCCATGCTTTGCTCAATGGGCAACAGCAATCAGAAAACCCTGATGCGTGAGCTGGATGTATTGACCGGGGATGTCGATCTGGAACCTGCTATTTTGTTAGGTATGTTGAAGTTGCTTGGTGAAAGTAATGTGCGTTCCCAGTTTTCCGATTTACGCTGTCCGGTGATTCACTGTTTTGGCCGACAGGACGCACTGGTTCCGGTCGATGTTGCTGAGCGTATTGAACAGGACTTCCCTGCCCATGCGGTTAATGTGTTTAATGGCGGACATACTTTCTTTCTTGATAACGAAACCGGCATTACCCGGCAGGTGGCAGAACTGGTGACCCGTCTATGCACCAGAGGGTAACGTCATCGGTGGCTGAAGCCTGCCCGCCGGTTCGGGCTGATAAACGACGAATTGCCGTCAACTTCAGCCGTGCCGCCAGTACATACGATTACGCTGCTGCGCTTCAGGACCGGGTGGCTGCCCGTGCGATGTTGGGATTACCTTCAGACCGCAAGCCTGAGTTTGTGTTGGACCTTGGGTCAGGAACGGGCCGTCAGACGATTCAGGTGGCCGGTCATTATCCACAGGCAACCGTACTGGGAATGGATCTGGCAATAGGCATGGCTTCTCATGCCAGAAACTGTTTCCCAAATCTGGACTGGTGTTCCGGAGATATTGAACTGTTGCCGTTCAAAGATAATCGTCTTGATGTGGTCTTTTCCAGCCTTGCTATCCAGTGGTGTACCCTGAACAGGGTACTTGAAGAGGTTCACCGGGTTTTAAAACCCGGTGGCCTGTTTGTCTTTTCGACCCTGGCGGCTGGTACTATGCACGAACTGAAACAGGCGTGGAGTCAGGTTGACCGGCATGTGCATGTTAATGGCTTTGATGCTCACAGTACCCAAAAACACTGTGTTCAGCAGTCTGACTTCCAGTTGCATTCTTTCAAGTTGCAAACCGAAACGATCTACTATCCTACTGTCATGCAGTTGCTCCGGGATATGAAAGCCCTTGGAGTGAACACTGTGCCATCGCGGCAGAATGGACTGATGTCCCGTCATCGACTCCTGAAGCTTCAGGATGCTTATGACGTATTTCGTACCGAAAAAGGACTGCCCCTTTCTTACGAGGTCATCTACGGAATACTGCACAAGCCGCTTCTCATAGCTTGAAAATAGCTTAAAAAAATAGTTTGAAAAAACAATCGGTCAAAAAGGCCGGAGTAATAAACACTGATGGCTAACACGTATTTTGTTACCGGCACCGATACGGATGCCGGTAAAACAGTGGTTTCCTGCGGCCTGCTTGAAGCAGCCCGTCAGAAGCAACTGCAAACCATTGCCCTTAAACCGGTGTCAGCAGGTTGTGATACCACTCCGGAAGGTTTGCGCAATGGAGACGCCCTGAACCTGATTGAGGCAATGACGCTTGAATTGCCTTATGCACAGGTCAACCCTGTTGCGTTTGAACCACCTGTTGCTCCTCATATTGCCGCAGAAAAAGAGGGTCGTCGTACAACGGTGGATCGGCTGGCGGGTATCTGCCGTGGCGCATTGATGCGTAAACATGATCTGTCGTTGATTGAAGGGGCTGGTGGCTGGCGGGTTCCTCTTAATAACCGGGAAATGCTGTCAGGGCTGGCGCTTGAAATGAATACACCGGTTATTCTGGTGGTAGGTATGAAACTGGGTTGCCTGAATCATGCATTGCTCAGTGCTGAATCCATTCTTCGTGATGGTGGCAGACTGGTTGGCTGGGTGGCAAACCAGATTGATCCGGACATGAACCACTATGAAGAAAATGTTCAGACCCTGAAAGACAGCCTGCCCGCCCCCTGCCTTGGTGTTGTACCCTGGCTGGAAACACTCGATAACAGGGCTGTTGCGGAACATTTGGATATCCAGCCCTTGCTGTAAAATAGCCTGAATTTTCAGCCTGCTTTCAGATAAGCAGGCTGGGAATGGCTTTGCTCGTCCCAACCTTGCTTTCCTCTTTCTATATACGATTTCAGTGAACTGCCTCTGTGGATGATAAAGCTCTGTGATGTTGTTGCCTTTTCACAGCAGGTTTGGAGCAGTTGACATTGAATTCGTTCATACGTAAGTTTAAAACAACTGTTTGAATTGCTGCTAGACTGTACTTATAAAAAGAAAAGAACCAGTGAGGTCGTTGCAATGCCAGAATATAAGGCACCTCTGAGAGATATTCGTTTCGTCCGGGACGAGTTACTGTCTTACCCTGAACACTACGCCAGCCTGCCAGGCGCAGAAGAAGCCACGCCTGATATGGTGGATGCCATTTTGCAGGAAGGGGCGAAATTCTGTGAACAGGTTCTGTCGCCCCTGAATCAGTCGGGTGATCAGGAAGGTTGCACCTGGAGTGAAGAGGGCGTTAAAACCCCGGCCGGCTTCAGGGAAGCTTATCAACAATATATTGAAGGTGGCTGGCCTTCTCTTGCCAGTGATGAAGCCTATGGCGGGCAGGGGCTGCCTCATTCGCTTGGCTTGTCCATCAGTGAAATGGTTGGACAGGCGAACTGGTCCTGGGGAATGTATCCGGGACTGAGCCATGGGGCTATGAATACTCTGGAAGCTCACGGCACCGAAGAGCAGAAGCAAGCGTATCTCACCAAACTGGTTTCCGGCGAATGGACAGGAACCATGTGCCTCACAGAACCTCACTGTGGTACAGACCTGGGCATGCTTCGCACCAAAGCTGAACCTGATGGCAACGGCTCCTACCGGATTACCGGCACCAAGATATTCATTTCTGCCGGTGAACACGATATGGCAGAAAATATCGTTCATATCGTTCTGGCTCGTTTACCGGGCGCTCCGGAAGGAACGAAAGGTATCTCGCTGTTTATTGTTCCCAAATATCTGCCCGGGAGCATTGGTGAAAGCAATGGTGTCAGTTGTGGTTCTATCGAGCATAAAATGGGTATTCATGCTAATGCGACCTGTGTGATGAATTTCGATGAAGCCACCGGCTTCCTGATTGGGCCTGAGAACAAAGGGCTTAACTGCATGTTCACGTTTATGAACTTTGCACGTCTCGGAACCGGGTTGCAGGGGCTGGCTCATTCGGAAGTGGCCATGCAGGGAGCTTTACGTTATGCCCGCGAGCGTTTGCAGAGCCGTTCTTTGAGTGGGGTAAAAAATCCTGATGGTCCGGCTGACCCGATTATTGTTCATCCTGATGTACGACGAATGTTGTTGACTATCAAGGCTCTCACTGAGGGTAACCGGGCTCTGGCTTACTACACCGCTAAACTGGCTGACCTGATGCATCATCCGGATGAAGAGGTGCGCAGTCAGGCGGATCTGACCATGGGGTTCCTGACGCCGATTCTTAAAGCCTTCCTGACCGAAACCGGCTTTGAAGCGGCTAATCTTGGACTTCAGTGCTATGGAGGACATGGTTACATCGCGGAATGGGGTATGGAACAGAATGTCCGGGATGCCCGCATTGCCATGCTCTATGAAGGCACAACCGGTATTCAGGCTCTGGATTTACTGGGTCGTAAAATTCTGCTGACCCAGGGCGAATCAATGAAGGCCTTTACCAAAGTGGTTCATCGCTTCTGCAAGGAGCATGAGGAAAACAGCCAGCTCAAAGAGTTTATTGAACCGCTGGCAGCCCTGAATAAAGAGTGGGGCGAAATGACCATGCAGATTGGCATGAAAGCCATGCAGAACAAGGATGAAGTAGGAGCGGCATCTGTCGACTTTCTGATGTATTCAGGCTATGCCTGTCTGGCTTACTTCTGGGCTGATATGGCACATACTGCCCAGCAGGCGCTGGCAGCGGGTACCACCGAAGAAGGCTTCTATAATGCCAAGATTCAGACAGCCCGGTTCTACTTCCAGAGACTATTACCCAGAACGCTGATGCACAAAGCGGCTATTGAGTCAGGCGTTGATAATCTGCTGGATATTGCTGAAGAGGACTTTGGCGAGATCTGAGGTTTTTTATCCTGTCAGGAGGTCGCCAGAGGGCGGCACTTTTTACAAGAAACATTTTTTCGTCACTCGGTGATGAAAAAATGTTTCTTGCGCTCATGGCTGTTTATGGCGTTTCATCAAGGATCATAAAGCTCAGCAACGTCGCAGGCAGAGCGATAATAAGTATCACTGGTAATACTGGATTGATCAGCATCAGGGAGCAGGCGGCAATCCAGACATTGCGCACCAGAGCTTTTTTTGCCTTGTACTGCCGGGTTAAGCGGCGACGGGAAAAATGTTCAGGCTCGGGAAGCGGATCGAGCTTTTGAGCCTGCCCAAGGTTTATTTGCAACATTGTCTTCACAAGCGATAAAAAATAACGCATAGCCAGTCCTTTAACCTGCGTACTCACCTACTGTAATCAACTATCATTGGAGTTTCATTCTTTCTGTGTTGATGCTTTTTTGCACAACTTTAAACGTTGGTCTATACAATAAGATTCCAAAAAAACTTTTCTAAATCTCCCGGAGTCATATCAGCTGCTTTGGCTGTATCAGGCAGACTATGAGCTATCTAACCCGATTGAGAAAAACAATAGTGGTTGCTGTTATGGCCACTCTTTTTTTTGTGTCAGATTTTGCTGTGTCAGAAAGTGTTTTATCGGAGGAAACGCAGGAGACTGAAGGCGTGGTCTCTGAGCTTCCTGACCTGTCAGTAAAGCCAGCGGATTCAAAAACTTCTCTGGATCTGTCACTGCCCTACAACAGCTTTGATAAAGAAAAAGGCTGGCTGAAACAGCTCTGGGGGCGTCCATTCAGAGATCAGCTTCTTCTTGGTATGTGGACCCTGCATCTTGAACCCGGAGAAGATCAGGAAAGCAATAACAGATTGATTGGTGCCGTCTATAAAGGGTTTTACGGCGGAACGTTTATCAATACCCATGGTGACCGTGTCTGGTCAGGGGGCTGGCAGCGTACCCTGTTTCAACAGAAGTACGGCGAAATCGAAGTCGAAGCCGGGTATCGTACTGGCATTATGTATGGTTACAAGCGTTACCTGAAACTGGGTAACACGCGTTTGTTTCCTCTGTTTCAGGCATTGCTGGATGTTGACTATAAAAACTTCGGTGTGCAGCTTTCCTGGGCGGGTGTCGTCTTGACGGCTGGTTTTTATTATCGTTTCTGATAGTTATCACTGGCTCTTTTAGCCTCTTTTGCTATTTTGGTCTGTCTTAGACAGAGAGATGCTTTTGATCAGGCAGGATATATAACCACTTAACTTTGGGGATTATCAGTGAATGCAAATTGGCAAAGCTTTAAAAAAATTTTTCTTATCCCTCTTCTCATTATCTCAACCTATAGCTCTGCCAGATTACCACCTCCGTTTGAAGTGGAGGGTGTGGACTGGAATAATATTCTTGAAGAGCTTACTGATCAGGTTGGTTCCCTGCGTGGTGCCGCCCCTGAGTCAGCTCCTCCCCTGAATGCTGCTGTTACTATTTACACTTTGGATATACCAGACTTTGTAGAGATTCCCCACCCGGTCTTCGGCAACGTTTCCCGCATTCAGGTCATCAAGCATTCTGCTGATTTTTCTCTGGTCACAGATAGTGATAAACGTTCGGAGTTGTTAAAAACTCATATACTCTGCACGTTTTCCAGTGGAAAAGAGAAGTTGTTTTACTACTCTGAAAAGAATCTGCGCTGGTGGGAAAGCATGATCCGTAAGTTTCCAAAATATGGTGGAACGGTTGATGATGTCCATAGCTATAAGGGGATACACAAAGAATTATTAAGACCAGATGACCTGATGGAAAGATTCCGTAAAAGTCTGAAAGCCAGACCTGGCTCCGTACCGCAAAGCCCGGATGAGATAAAGCAGGCATTCAAGACATTTTCAGAGCCTTTTGAAATCATCAAATATGAATCCATTTACAACGAGAATGAGAAGAAATTTTACCCCAGGCTAAGAGCGCTTATTCCTAAGCTGTTGATGTCTGCCCTGCGGCATCATTTTGATGATTCCCGTTTAATGTCTGATGAGGCTCCTTTGCTTGTGAGTATCGGGTCTGGTTCCGGAGACGATCTGGCAGCAGCTAAGCGTTATCTGGAAGAGCAGGGTATCAAGCCACAGACTCTGGGAATTGAAATATCCCCTGAACTTGTCAGGAAGGGAAATGAACGTTTTCCTGACTACAACATTATCGAGGGGGATGCCTTGCAGTCAGCTGCGCTTATCAGGGATCACAAAGGTTCCGCTAACGCTGTGACCCTTGTTATTGCAGAAGGGTTATTGAACCGGCAAGCTCTTCTGGGAGGAACCTATGCAGCCTTAAGGGTTCTGCATCAACTTATGCAGGATGGAGTAGCCGATATGGTTGTTATTGCAGGTTTAACCAACCTTCTGGTTAATGCTGAAACAGCAAGTGCGTCTGGATGGACTGCTTATCAGGTTATGCTTCCAGTTGAGCTGGAGGAAGACAAAGCTCCTTTTGTGCCTGATTTTTACCTGGATACTGAAGGTAACTACGGAAAGTATGCATATATTGGCTCTAACAAAAAGACCGTACTCGTTCCATCACTTGTATTGATACGGCCAGACTTTGAGAACCAAATGAATGCTCTGGAAGCTCGCAGCCTCAAGCGAAGCCAGAGCGGTAAGTTTACGACGCTTGACCTGAGTATGTTCGGACTGCCTCTGAAAGCGATTGAGTATTTTTCCCAAAATCCAAAATTAGCTGGCATTACACAAATTGATCTTAGCTGGAGTTATCTGGAAGACAATCAAATAGACTTGCTGATAGACCAGCTACAAAATTATCCCGAACTTGTACACATAGCAGCTTCCGGATTTGAGCCATGGTATGAAAATATGCTGGAAAGAGTAAAAAAACTCAATAAGTACAAGTTTATCAAACGGCTGGATAGTCAATACCCCGAAGAGCTACCTTCGTTATCACCCCATCTGGCAAGGCAAATTAAGCAATATGGCAATATGCCGAATACAAGGATTTTTACTCCAACTGGCCATAAAGTCAGGTTTGAGCTTGATAATCCTCCTGAACCTGCCCAGTGGCAGCAAGATGCAGGCGTGTCTGAGCTTAATGATTTGGAACAGCAAGGTTATACAAAAAATCTTCTGTCGCTTCTCAATAATGCCAAATTAAAATTACTGCCAACCCGGGGGGATGGATCATGCCTGTATCATGCTCTGGCTATGCAAATGGAAACCGGTGACGGATACGATCTTCGACAGCAATTATCCAGCTATCTCACCAGTAATGAAGAGACTTTTGTTAGAAATAACCCTGTATTTTCCGGTGATCAGTTTTCACTCCTGCTGGAAGAAGTAAGAAGCCAGAATGCATGGGGTGATATAAGAATTGCACTTGCAGTAGCCCAAATGAGTGGAAGGCGTGTGATCGTTGTTTATCCCCAAACGCAAGGGAGTGAAGTCAGAACTATGGTATTTAGCCCAGGTGGTCAAGGCATTGATTCATTACCAGAAGACATAAGCAGTCAGGATATATTTCTGGTTCACAACGGTCAGGG
Organism: Endozoicomonas sp. NE40; assembly: GCF_040549045.1. NCBI lineage: Bacteria > Pseudomonadati > Pseudomonadota > Gammaproteobacteria > Oceanospirillales > Endozoicomonadaceae > Endozoicomonas > Endozoicomonas lisbonensis. The sequence goes on from NZ_JBEWTB010000002.1 coordinate 2,987,630, forward strand.
ACACTGGCTGGCTGCTATTTATGGTGAGAGTGACGAGCTTCAGGCCGTTAATGAGGAGGTTTTATCAGGCGCATCCGGGATGCAAGTGAGTAATGACGGAAGTTTGTTGACGTTAACAGGTCTTTTTCTACTGAAGATTAATACAAACAGCGATTTGTAGTCGTTTAAGGAAGTCGGGCAGGACATGCACACGATGATCAGAAACGCTATTTCAAAATTCGTGTTTCAGGCGTAATTCGCAGGTAATATAGCAACGGGTCTACTGCAAAAGAGTTTTAGACAGAGAAGTTTACTCTGTACTACTCACATAACAATAACAGGAGTACCGTAGCTATGATCGATTATCAGGCTCCCCTGCGTGATATGCGTTTTGTGTTGTATGAAGTGTTTGATGTCGCTGCTGACTGGGCTCGCTGGGAATCACTCAGCGAACTGGTTGACCAGGAAACCGCTGATGCCATTCTGGAAGAAGGTGCCAAACTGGTTTCCAAAACTCTGTCTCCTCTCTATCGAACGGGTGATGAACAGGGCTGTCACTGGCAGGACGGCAAGGTTGCCACACCGAATGGCTTTAAAGAAGCCTATCAGATTTATTCCGAAGGTGGCTGGACCGGCCTGAGTGGTAATCCCGATTTTGGTGGCATGGGTATGCCCAAAGCGCTGGGCGCTCAGTTTGATGAAATGAGCTGCGGTGCCAACCTTGCCTTTATGCTTTACCCCAGCCTCACTTCAGGAGCGGCACTGGCTATCAACGCCCATGCTTCTGAAGCCATTAAATCCTTGTATCTTCCCAGAATGTATTCCGGAGAATGGGCTGGCACTATGTGCCTGACCGAGCCTCATGCCGGAACAGACCTTGGTATTATTCGTACCAGAGCCGTTCCTGCGGACGACGGCAGTTACCGGATTACCGGAACGAAAATTTTTATTACCGGTGGTGAGCATGATCTGTCAGACAACATTGTTCACCTGGTTCTGGCGAAACTGCCTGACGCACCGGCAGGTCCGAAAGGTATCTCTCTTTTTCTGGTACCAAAGATTCAGGTAAATGAGGATGGCTCTCTGGCTGAAGCTAACGCTGTCAGTTGTGGTTCTCTTGAACACAAGATGGGCATTAAGGGGGCTTCAACCTGCGTCATGAATTTTGACGGGGCAACAGGGTATCTGGTGGGTGACCTGAATAAGGGTTTGAACTGCATGTTTACCATGATGAACTATGAACGTCTGTTTGTAGGTATTCAGGGACTGGGCAGTGCTGAACGCTCTTACCAGAATGCTCTGGCTTATGCCAAAGATCGTCTGCAGGGGCGGGCTGCCACCGGAGCTGCGCAACCGGAAAAAGAAGCCGATCCATTGATGGTTCACGGTGATATCCGTCGTACCCTGATGAACATGAAAGCGCTCAATGAAGGGGGCAGGGCTTTTTCAACGTACGTTGGGCAACAGCTGGATAAAACCAGGTTTGGCCAGGATTGCGAAAAGCAAAAGGCTGCCGGTCTGGTGGCACTGTTAACACCGGTAGCAAAAGCCTTCTTCACCGATATGGGGCTGGAATGCTGTGTTGCCGGTCAACAGGTGTTGGGTGGTCATGGTTATATTGCAGAGTGGGGACAGGAACAGTTAGTTCGTGATGTGCGTATCACGCAGATTTATGAAGGCACCAATGGCATTCAGTCGCTGGACTTGTTGGGTCGTAAAATAGCGGCTAACAACGGTGCTTATTTCCGGCTGTTTGCTGATGAAGTCAGGGCATTCATCAACAACGCTGAAAGCAGTGAGTTCGCCTCTGCTCTTGAAAACGCCCTGATTCAGTTGGAACAGTCTACGGAAACACTGATAAAACAAACCGCAGATAATCCCAATACGATCAATGCCGCCTGTGTTGAATATCTGCACGGTTTTGCTTATGTCGCTTACGGATGGGTGTGGGCTCGAATGGCTGAGGTTGCTCAGGCTCAGTTACAAACTGGCACTGTAGACCAGGACTTTTATAAAGCCAAAATAGCCACTGCCCGTTATTTCTATAAACGACTGCTACCGAGGAGTTCAGCGTTGCTGGCGGCAGCCACTTCCGGAGTTGAAGAGCTGTACAGTATGGAGGATGAGCAATTTTGACCAGCCCGGAGAGTTGACTGATAGATCAGTTCTGAGTCTATAGTTAAATAACTGGATGAGTAAAATCTACAAGGACTGTAGAGGCAAGGATGCACAATAAAAAGGCAGGATGCCAAAAGGAGTACGTCCAGTGTTCTTCAGCCCCGCAAATGCGGGGTTTTCTTTTAAATCAGCTGTCGATAGGCTTCCAGTGTTTGATTCATTGCCTGCTCAAGCCCCGGGATTAAGCCGGATGCTTCCTGCAGCTTGCCCTCTTTCCCCAGCACTTCAATATTGCCAGCAATTTCAGAGAGAAGGTTTGCCCCAAGATTACCGCTGCTGGATTTAAGCGTATGGGCGGCGCGAATCACCACTTCCAGGTCTGCGGCCCTGGCAGCCTGTTTCAGTTCATCCAGCAAGGTCGGGGCGTTTTCAAAATAACTGTCCAGGAGGCTACTGAACTCATCTTCCATGATTTCCCTGAGGGTATTGAAAGTATCCTGATCAATCACCGGCTCATTATTATCGATCGCCACGGCTTCGACTTCTTCCGTCGTATCCTGAGGCAAGGCTTCGGCGGTTTGTTCAGTCTGGTCTTCATCGTATATAAGCCACTGAGTCAGCATATCGCACAGGGTTTCTGACTTTATGGGTTTGGACAGATAATCATCCATACCCGCTGCCAGACATTTTTCCCTGTCGCCCTGCATTGCATTGGCGGTCATGGCAATAATCGGTATTCTCGGCTGACGATGTGACTGCTCTCTTTTGCGGATCAATCCCGTGGCTTCGTAGCCGGACATACCGGGCATCTGGCAATCCATCAGAATCAGGTCATACTCCTTGCTTTGCGACATGCTGACCGCTTCCTTGCCGTCAATGGCAATATCCGGTTCAGACAGACCTATTTTTTTCAGCATACTGACCGCAACTTTCTGGTTGACGATATTGTCTTCAACCAGCAGCAGCCTGATTGAAGATGAAAAGGCGGGATGGCTGCTTTCTATCGGGTGTTGATCGTTCTGGCCTGTCTGGTGTTCGTGCATAATCTGCATGACTGAATCGAGCAGGCGTGATTGCCGGTAAGGCTTGCTGAGACAGGCGGAAATGCCGACTTCCTGTTGTCTGGCGCGGGTGATAAAACCGGCAGAACTCAACATAATCCTTCGGGATTTTGCCAGCTCCGGGTCATTTTCTATTTCTCTGGACAGCATTAAACCGTCCATGTAGGGCATATCCATGTCGAGCAGAACCAGCTCATAAGGTTGCTCGTCTTTTAAGGCCTGTTGCATCATGTCCAGGGCTTTTTGTCCGCTGTCGCACTCTGAATGGTCAATGCCCCAGGCCGTCAGGTAGTGGCGAAGAATTTCCCGGTTTGTGGTGTTGTCATCAACAATCAGGGCTTTTATTCCATCAAGGGCATGGTTGACGTTCCGTGATGACCAGGGCTCAGACTCTGATATTTCCATGTCCAGCACAAATGAAAAGGTTGAGCCAAGCCCTTCAGCCGTGGTGACCTGAATGGTACCACCCATCAGTTCAACGAGCTGCTTCGATATAGTCAGCCCGAGGCCGGTTCCACCAAACCGACGGGTTGTACTACCGTCTGCCTGGGTGAAGGCACTGAACAGGTTGGTGAGTACATCTTCTGCAATACCAATACCGGTGTCTTCAACCATAAACTCGACACTGACAGTGTCAGCTGTTCTTTCTGCCATATTCAGGCGTACGACCACTTCACCGGTTTCTGTGAACTTCACAGCATTGCCTACCAGATTAGTGAGTACCTGGCGTAAACGAACGGAATCGCCTTTCAGAATATTTGGCAGGTCGACATCGGTAAAGCAACTGATTTCCAGATGTTTTTCTCTCGCTTTACCAGCCAGTAGTGCGCAAACATCTTCTGCTATTTCAGCAATATTGGTATCAATGCTCTCTATCTCCATTTTTCCCGCTTCGATTTTGGAGAAATCGAGAATGTCATTGATTATTTGCAGAAGAGCGTCCGCTGAACTGTATGCTGTTTCCAGAAAATCCCGCTGGGTTCTGTCAAGTTGGGTGTCTTTCAACAGTTCAAGCATGCCCAGAACACCGTTCATCGGGGTTCGGATCTCATGGCTCATATTGGCGAGAAAAGAGCTTTTTGCTTTGGCGGCTCCAAAAGCGGCTTCCTTGGCTTCGCGAAGTTCGGAAATATTCTCTTTCAGGTCCCGGTTGGCATCATGCAGTTCCCGGGTTCTTTCTGCGACGGAGGCTTCCAGTGTTTCCCGTTGCTGCTGCAGGCGCTGGTCGCGCTCTTTGATGCACATGAGCATCTCGTTGAAGTCATCGTAGAGCTGCCCGATTTCATCGTCATCAAATCGATGAACTTTTTGATCATACTGCTGTTTTGCGGTCATTGAACTGATGGTTTCTGCCAGCTCAATAATGGGCCGACCTAATAGTTTCTGCAGTTTCGAAGCCAGTATTGAAGCTAGGATAACGGAGACCAGTGCGGCAATCAGGGCCAGCAGAAGATTCTGGGTCAGTTGCAGGTAAAGCTGGTTCAGGTTTGACTGGATGTAAATAGCTCCAATCAATTGCCCGTCCATAAAAATTGGACGATACAGATGCAGGCGTGTATTGCTGAATACCGTTAAAGAGTGTTCCATGTCATCAAAGGTAATGGACCAGGGGTGTCCATCATGGCGGTTATAGGTAGCCATGACATTGCCTTCCGGCGTTAGCAGGAAAGCTGACTGAATATTGGTGGCGGAGGCAAAGCCTTTCAGCAGGGTGGTTGCTGACTCCCTGTCTTCAAAAACCAGTGCAGCTTCAGCGTTGGCGCCAATCACTTCGGCAAGAACTTCCAGATTGTTGACAAGGGCTGACCGGGATTTGATCAGGTCGCTGACCGTCTGTATCGACAGCGTTACCAGCAACACGGCATAAGCCGTGATCAGCATGGCATAACGAAGCTTCTTTTTTATTGGCAGATTTTTGAAGGTAATCATCGTTACTTCACAGTTTTAGCCAGCTTCAGTAATTTGGAGCTGATGCTTAAGTCGGCGTCTGTTGCGGAAGTATTGTTAATTGAAAAGTTAATTTTTTTACCACTGCGTTTCAGGCCGATCATGCCCCCATAGTCAACGAAAGATCTTATATCACTGATGGTGAGAACGGGTTTGCCTTCCAGACGTTTCAGAACCGATTTAACCGTGATGTTGTCGATGTTGTGCATAAACAGGGCATCACACAGCTTGTCAAACGGTGCGTTGGCGTTTCTGTGGGTGACGGACAATCGCCTTCCCATCGTGTTCTTGCGATTGATTTTATGGAGTTCATTGTTAATGGAACCCTCACCCAGAACGCAGATGGTCAGGTTTTGAGTCTTTTTTGGCCAGCTGATGAACTTGGTGATTTTAAAAATAATGGCGGTTTTAATTTTATCTTCTGGTGACGCAGAGGCTTTAACAGTAGCTACCTGAAAGCTGAACAGAGCAGCAGTTATTAAACCGAGAACGGCTGTTTTGGTTGAAGCGTTTTTGAAAATCGACATGAAGTAGTCCTCCTTCATCCGACTTAAAATGACCAGCGGATTTGTGCATACCAGGATTCTTCAATCTCTGTGGCACCTAACCCGCTGAAAATTTCGGTGAATTCGGCTCTTTGTTTGTCAAAGAGGTTTTGAGCAACCAGTGAGAACTCAAGGTTCTCATTTACTTTTTTAGCCAGCCTTACATCCAGTGCTGTATAACCAGGGATATTAGAATTTTTCAGGTTGCTGATGCCTCTTACCCAGATATCAAAGTACCATTGTCTGGGCAGGTTCATGGTGGAGCGAAGGTTTGCTGTATGCTTGGCGCTGAGGTCTTCAATCAGCACCTCATTGCCTTTGAGGGCAAATTGCAGGTTTGGGTTGCTGGTATTAGGTGAGGCGTCTATTTGTAACCAGCTGTAAGTCAGCTGCAGTTTCCACCAGTCCTGTACTTGCCAGTCTAAAATCGCTTCGAGTCCGTAAGTCGTCGCATCTACTCCGTTGATTAATGTTGAGGGCAGTCTGTAAAAATGAGGTCTCGATGTTTTACACAGGAAACCGAATTCCAGAGAAGAACCATCTGGGCAGCTCGTTTGGGTGACGTAAGCCACTATATCCTCATACTTGTTGTAGAATCCGGTGACATCCAAACGTAGGGATGATCCAAACTGCTCCCTGTAACCCAGCTCAAACGCTGTGACTTTTTCAGACTTAAGATCTCTATTGTCAGAGATTGAGAGAACCTTTCTAACTTCTTCTCCCTCATAAAGATTGAAGTCACTATTGAAAAAACTGATATTGTCTGTGTAGACCGATGTTTCACTGACGGAGGGGGTTTTTACCGCTTTAGACACAGATGCCCAGAGGGTTCTGTCTTCAGTTGCCTTCCATGTCAGCTTGGCATTGGGTTGAAATTCTTTTCCGGTAAAGGTGTTGTGCTCATAACGGGCGCTGAATGACAGGTTCCACTGGTCATTCAGTGTGATTTCATCCTGAGCAAACAAACTGTATAAATTATCCTGGCGGGTATCTTTTGGTTGACCCTCTTTATCCAGGTGAATGATATTTCTCATATCACTCATTTGGTACCAGGTTCTGCGAAAGCTCAGTCCCCACACTAAGTCATGATTTTCGAACGGCTGGCAATAGTGTTGAAGTTCCAGATCGAAGGATTGTCTTTTTTCTGTGACTCTGTAATCGAAATTCTGATAGTCATCAAAGACTGCTTTCAATGAAAAATCTTCAGCATCACTCACTGTTTTTTTCCAGTGGGCGATTAAATTTCCGCCTCTTTGGTCACGACTGATGTTTTCAAGCGACTGCTTGCCGTTATCTCCTGCAAAAGGCTCATCTTTTTTGAAAACGGTCAGGGTCGGCCGGGTTGTACCTTCATAGAGCCCACCTGACAGAGTCAGGTCAGTATCTGTTGTTGGCTTCCATTCTGCTTTAAATCCGGCTCTTTTCATCTTCCAGTCATCATTAGCATCGGCACCATCAACTTTAGCCAGACCATCCCGCTCAAAAGCCTTGAAATAAACCCTGTAAGAACCGGTTTCCCCAAACTCACCGCCATGGCGATAGGAGCCAAAAGCCTTTTCTTCATTACCGGCTCCCATAGAGACCAAACTGCCCTGAGTGTCAGCTGCTTTTTTGGTGATAACATTAATAACACCGTTAACCGCATTTGCTCCCCACAGTGCCGCCCCCGGGCCTCTGATCACTTCGATACGATCAATATCTTCCATCAGGGTGTCCTGAACATCCCAGTTCACACCTGAAAAGAGTGGTGAGTAAACGGTTCTGCCATCAATCAGTACCAACAGTTTATTGGCAAAGATGTAATTGAACCCCCGGGTACTGATGGACCAGGTGTTACCGTTCAGCCGGGCGACCTGCATGCCGGGTACCATGCGCAGGGCTTCAGGAATCGAAGTGACACCGCTGCGCAGGATATCTTCGGAAGTGATGACGTAAATAGCGGCTGCAGAGTCCATTAACCGCTGCTTTTTGCGAGAGACTGATGTGACATCGGGAATATCCAGTGAGATCAGTTCTTCAAGACTGAAATCCAGAAAGTCATCATCCGACTCCTGTTCCGGGTAGTCAGCATGAGTATTCAGGGCAAATAACAGAGAAGAAGCCAGAAATGTAGGTAGCAGTTGTGTTTTCAAAATTCCACTCCATGGAATAACTTAAGCCTGACGGCACTGCTGAAGCGGTCAGGCTGATTTCGTTACCTTTTAACTAAAACCTAGTAAAAGAAACTCTGTTCGTCACTTGCTTTGCTCTGCTTTGAGTACAGCGGCTCCGGCATCAAGCAGTCCTGCGCCGCAAAGACTGGTATTGCAGGTTCCTGTCGGGAATGCCCTGACTGTGTTCAGAATAATCTGGTTAGCCTGGGCAGCCGTGAGCAATTTATTGACTGCATACATTAATGCCAGCACACCTGCGGCATGAGGAGTCGCCATACTGGTTCCCTGATAGTACTCATAGTTATCGAGGTTGGGTGAAGTTGTTCCGCTGTTTGATGTGGATAAAATGCCGTTGGCAAGATTCAGGGTTTCGCCTCCGGGGGCGGCTATATCAACTTTTTCGCCATAATTGGAATACCAGCTGCGGTTGCCTTCTCTGTCTATAGCGGCCACTGTGATGACATTGTCACAGTTCGCGGGTGTTGCCAGTGATGCATCCCTGTTTTCATTACCAGCGGCAACTACAACGGAAATATTGGCTGCAGCCAGTTTATCGAATACATTTTGATAAATTCTGGGGCAGGTACTTGCACTGCCACCAAGGCTGAGGTTCAGGACTTTAACCGGTTTTGGATTTTTGGGCAGACCAAAGACTTCGAACCCTGCTGCCCAGAGCATGGCGTCGACAATATCGGAGGAGTAGCCACCACAACGGCCCAATGCTCGCAGGGGCATGATTTTGGTTTTCCAGGCAACACCGCTGACCCCCTTGTTATTATTGGATAATGCCGCGATAGTGCCGGCAACATGGGTACCATGCCAGCTGCTGTCCATCGGACGACTTGGAATAGGAACACCATTTACGGAGCCGCAGGCACCAATCTGGGTAATACCGTCACCCGGATCTTTGGGGTGATTGTCTCTGCCATCGCCATCGTTGGCAATCCATGGATGGCTGACAAAGTCATAACCGTCCACCAGGTTAGTCACAAGATCGGTGTGCCTTATAACACCTGTATCGACAACGCCGACGATAATCTCCTCGTCACCGGTTGTGATATTCCAGGCTGCTGGTGCGTTGATTCCGGACACCGTGTTTTTGAGGTTCCACTGTTCGTTGAAGCGTGAATCAGTTGGGATTTGCATGACCTGCATGATGTAATCCGGCTCGGCAAAGTCCACCTGAGGATCAATATTAAGGCTGTTTGCCAGTATTACGGCGTCGTCAATGTTAACACTTGAGCCCAGATCCAGAATGTCCTTCTGCTTACCGGCGGCAACACCAAAGGCGCCGCTGGTAATACCCTGTTTGATAAATGCTATGGCATTGCCGTAGGTGGGCGTAGGGTGATACTGAACAATAATCCGGTCAGTAACCTGGCGGGGAGGAATGGTGCCATCAATTTGTTGAGCCACAGAGAAGCTGTTGAATCCTGCTAACAATAAAAATAAAGCAATCCTTGCTGTCATCATGTTTATTCCTGAGAAGAAAGACGTTGTAAAAATCAGTATGGTTTAGCGGCTGACGGATAACATTTTGCCAATTCGAATTGAATCTGCGGCAACCCTCGTTATAACCTGATTATCTGTGGCGAAAAATTGACAGCCATTTTAAACGGGAAAGCGTGATGTCGTTTCTCTATGAACAACTATTGAACGTTGCACATAGCCCAGTGTTACTGGCGTTGTTCATTCTTATTGGCACTTATATTCTGGAAGATGCTGCCATTCTTACCGCAGCCCTGCTGGGGGCAGACGGGCTGATCAGCACACAACTGGCGTTCGGCGCCCTGTTTCTGGGTATTTTTACCGGTGACATTGGCTTGTATGTGTTGGGACGTTACCTGAACCGCATCCCCGGGCTTACTGCCTTTCTTGATATAGATGCGGTCCATCGAGCCCATGGCTGGCTTCAGCAAAAAATGACGGCAACGATTTTACTGGTGCGTGTCATCCCTGGCCTGAGGCTTCCGGTTTACACGGCCTGTGGTTTTTTCAAACTCCCCTGGAAACATTTCGCTGCACTGGTCTTTCTGGCTTCATTACTTTGGACTGCTGTCGTGTTTTACGGTGTGTTCAGTATCGGGACTCTGTTCTGGTCTGGTCTTGGTCTCTGGAAATGGCTCTTAATCCCTGTGCTGGCAGGGCTTTTTGTGTTTGGGCATAAAAGAATAAAAATAAATAAAGGTTTTCTTAATTAATATGAACATGACTGAAAGCGACCGCCAGATAGAGGCATTTATCCGGCCAACCGCTCAGGATAAGAAAATTCATCCCGGTATGCCGGAGCTGGAAAAGCGGGAACGGCCGATTTCTTTTTTTGAGTTCTGGCCGGGTTTTGTAATTTATATCCCCGTTATTTTGCAGGCGCTGTGGTTAGCCGTTCGTTACCGTGGCCTTACCCTGCCACTGAACAGTAATCCTGGCATTCACCTCAGTGGTATGGTGGGGGAATCCAAAAATGATATCTTTTCCATGGCGAAAGGAAAGGCCAGAGAAAAGATACCAGACTGGTGCGTATTGTCTGAATGGGTATCGCCGGAAGATGCTGAGTTTCAGGCCCGGCAACGAATGGAGTCGGTTGGTCTGAATTACCCCCTGGTTGCAAAACCCGACATTGGTTGCCGGGGAGCTGGTGTCAGAATTGTTCGCTCTGCCCGGGAGTTAAAAGATTATATTGCTGCGTTTCCCAGAGAAGGGAAGGTCATATTGCAGCAATTGGTGCCTTACGAAGCTGAAGCCGGCATTTTTTATATTCGTCAGCCAGGGGAGAAAAAAGGCAGGATTTTTTCCATTACCCTGAAATACCCGCCTTACGTGATTGGTAATGGTAAAGATACTCTGCGGCAATTAATTCAGAATGATGACCGCGCAGGACAGCTGACGCCATTATATTTCAAGCGTCATTACCAACTGCTGGAACAGGTTCTTCCAGAGGGACAACCTTTCAGACTGACGTTTGCTGGCAGCCATTCCCGGGGATGTATTTTCAGAGATGGCAGGGAATTTATAACACCTGCACTGGAAGCTTCCTTTGATAAGGTCGCCAACGGCTTACCAGAATATCACTATGGCCGAATTGATATTCGATTTAGAGATATAAATTCTCTTATGGATGGCGAAAACTACTATATACTTGAAATTAATGGTGCCAGCAGTGAAGCCGCCCATATCTGGGACAGTCGCAGTACGTTGAAAGAAGTGTATCGGGTTCTGTTTTATCAGTACCGGACACTGTTTCAACTGGGGTGGATGAACCGGCGCCGGGGATTTCGTCCTCCTTCCCTGAAACAGTTGTTGCATGCATGGAAGCACGAACGAAAACTGGTTCGAAGGTATCCGGATACGGAATAACCTTGTGATACAAGGAGCGTAAACATTATGGCACGACTCATTGGTGTGATCATGCTGCTGTTTCTCGGCTCAACCGCCTGGGCTGGCAATGATATCTATACGGGCTGGTTCAGCAACAAGGCCGTGAGTGGTTACGACACGGTTGCTTATTTCACAGAAAGCAAAGCTGTGAAAGGTAATGCCAAATTCAAATTCAAATACCTGGATGCTGAGTGGTATTTTAATTCGGATGAAAACCTGGAACTCTTCAAAAATAACCCGGATAAATACCGACCACAGTATGGTGGTTTTTGTGCCTGGGCGGTGGCTACCAAAAAGCAGAGAGCCCCCGGAGATCCTAACTACTGGAAAATTGTCGATGGCAAGCTTTATCTGAATTACGACAACAGCGTTCAGAAACAATGGCTTGAAGACATTCCCGGTTTTATCCGTAAAGCCGATGAAAACTGGCCTAAAATGCTTGATCAATAAAGGAGGATTGATCTATGAAAAATGCAGTCAAATGGATTTTGTGCATTTATGTGGCATTTGTCTTTATTCAGTCGCTGTTCTTCAAATTTACTGATGCCTATGAAACGATCCATATCTTCAGCACCCTGGGGGCCTGGGCTGGTTTTGAGTGGTTTGCTGATTATGGCGCTTATGGGGTAGGTACTGTTGAGCTGATTGCAGCCATTATGCTGTTTTTTGCCTCCTCACGTCTCTATGGTGCGGCGATTGCCAGTGGTGTGATGATGGGAGCCGTATTTTTCCACCTGTTTACGCCGCTGGGCATTGCCATGCCGGAGTTTGACGAAATGGGTAATGTAACTGGCGATGATGGAGGTTTGCTTTTTTACAACGCCTGCGGTGTTCTGGTGGCATCATTAATTGTTACAGCCATGGAGTTTTTTGGTACTGACAATGCTGTTAAGCGAATACTGTTTCGCACATCTCAATGATCATTGTCTGAAAATGGTCAAAAGATTTTCTAAAGATTGCCTAAAGCCGGGCAGGTTTTGTGTTTTGTTCGGCTTTAATGAGAGCTTCATCCCCCCTTAACCATCCTGTCATTTTCCCTGCCTACGCTTGTCCATGTAAACGAGCTTGTTCATTATAGGGACTAGGAGCCTGTCGGACTTAAGACTGTCCTACTGCGCTTAAGCCCGACAGGCTCCTGGCATTTCACAAGCCGGACTACAACCACACTAACAAGGAAATCCGGATGGCTAGCAAACAATCTCCTTTTCGTCTTCCGCGCAAAACCAGGTCGGGCATTCCGGAATTGGCAGCAGAATGGCTACTGGGTTTAAAAACACTCGACAGCCTTTACAGGAGAAAGAGTGCCAGTGAGTACGATAGCCACCGTTTCCTGAAGTGGGTTCTAAGGATTTTTCAGGTTCAGCATGAGGTTGTTTCTGGCAGCCTGGAAAGGATTCCTGCTGAAGGTCCGTCGGTTGTGGTGGCAAACCATCCTTACGGTGGCATTGAAGGCATTGCACTGGCAGAGTTACTGCTACAGAGACGCAGTGATGTGAAGGTACTGACCAACGAGATTCTCTGTCAGATTCCCGAGTTGCGAGAGTTGTTTATTGGTGTCGATGTCCTCAGCAAAAATGCCCGTCAAAAAAACAGGGCAGCCATTGCTGAGGCTCAACAATGGGTATCTGATGGGCATTTGTTGCTGATGTTTCCATCAGGGGAAGTGTCCAGCTTTAACAGGCATCTTAAACGGGTGACCGACCCGACCTGGCGCATTACTGCGGCAAAAATTGCCAGACAAACCCGGGCCAGAGTGACTCCGGTCTTTGTTGAAGGTCGCAATGGCTGGCTGTTTCAGGCACTGGGTATGATCCACTCAAGGCTGAGAACGGCCAGACTAATACGAGAGCTGATCAATAAAAAAGGCCAAACCATAGGTTTTCGGGTTGGCAAAACCCTTGAGCCTGGCAGTTATGAATCTCTGGATTCAGACAGCGCTGTCACCAATTATCTGCGGCTACACACTTATGCCATGTCGGCTCATAGCTCGGACACTAATGGTTCGGGTGGCATGAAGCTGAATAAACCTGAAAGGAAAAAAGAACGACAGGTTGAAGTTATAGCCAGCCCTGTTGATAAAGCCCTGCTACAGAAAAACATTGAACAGCTGCCCGAAGATACCCTGCTGCTGGAAAAGAACGAAATGGCGGTGTTCTGTGCCACCAGACAGCAGTTGCCCCATATTTTGCCCGAAATTGGCAGGCTGCGCGAAGTGACGTTCAGAGAAGTCGGTGAAGGGACTGGGCAGGAGGCAGATATTGATCGCTATGATGACCACTATCGGCATCTGTTTCTCTGGAACAGGGAGCAGCGGGAAGTGGTTGGAGCCTATCGTATCGGGCAGGTGGACCAGATTTTACGAACGCAGGGACTGCATGGTATTTACTCCCGCAGCCTGTTTCGTTATCACGCCGGCTTTCTGCATAAACTTGGGTGCAGCCTGGAAATGGGACGATCTTTTGTCCGGCCTGAATATCAGAAAAGCCTGACTGCACTGATGCTGCTCTGGAAGGGAATTGGTGCTTATGTTGCGGCTAATCCCCGTTACAAGGTGCTGTTTGGGCCGGTGAGTATCAGCAGTCATTACAGCGAAGTCTCCCGGCAGTTGATGGCAGGGTGCCTGTCGGTAAATAACTCTGATGAAGTGTTGCAGTCACTGGTACAGCCAACCACTCCATTGAAATCACATAAAGGGCAGTTTTGGAGCATGGATCACCTTCAGGGACTGAGTGATGTGGACAAGTTATCAACACTGGTGCAGCAGATTGAAAAAGACAACAAAGGCATTCCTGTCCTGCTTAAACAATACCTGAAGCTGAGCGGTGAACTGGCAGCCTTTAACGTTGACCCTGACTTTAACAATGCGCTGGATGGTCTGATTATTGTCAACCTGACCCGGGTTGATCACCGAACCCTGAGCAAATACCTGGGAACTGCCGGAGCAAAAAGTTTTCTGGATTTCCATCGCCCTGCCGCTTAGTCGGCCAGGGCTTTATCCTGCTGAAAAACCCTGGTGGCCAGCGCCAGTCCAAATGCATCAGGCATCTTAAAGCCGGTCGGCTCAAGCAGCAGAGAGATAATGGCTTTGTGATGGGCAGTATGATTGTGAAGGAATAGCAGCTCTCTGTGCATATTGCTGGTGGTGGAAAGAGTCTGGTTAGAACCGCCACAAGCCTGAAAATCCAGGGCTTCATACTGATCGTCAAGCAGAGCCAGATGTCGGCAGATGATACCAATCTGTTCCAGAGCTTCATCGCAGGATGTTTCAAGGCTGGGGTTTCTAGGGCGGTCATCATAATTGACGGTTCCCAGCTCCAGTCCATGAAGAAAGCCTTTATAAAACTCAATAATATGTCTGATCTGAGTACCAACCGGCCCGCAATAGTCTGACAGCCTGGCCATGAAATATTTGTCAGGGAGTTGCTTAAGCAGTTCAGAAAGCTCGGTCAGAGTTTCTATATTCAGTTGGCAAGCACGATGTACCGTCATTTTTGATTGGCTGATAGGTAGTTATTTAGTCAGTTTGCATAGAATAGTCGCAAATGTATAGATGGGCAGGCAAAGCTTACTGTTTATTACACATTGGCTGTAGCCCTGAATTCCCGTTAGAATGCTTCAATTTCATTATCCAAGAACAATATAAAATCTGGATTGCTCGCAGTAGTCAGGATTGAAGATGGCTGTGAGATGCAATCCAGGCGACCAGAGGAAAAATTGATGAGTAACATTCCTTCCGATTTGCGTTTTGTGAACTCTCATGAGTGGATTCGGCTTGAAGACGATGGTACCGCGACCATCGGAATTACCGATCATGCCCAGGAATCACTCGGAGATGTGGTGTTTGTGGAGTTACCGGAAGTCGGCACGACTCTGGCCGCTGATGATGAGGCTGGTGTTGTTGAATCAGTCAAAGCCGCTTCTGAAATATACGCGCCATTGTCCGGCGAAGTGGTTGCTGTCAATGACGCACTGGAAGAAGCTCCGGAAACGGTTAACAGCAACCCTTATGATGATGGCTGGTTTTTCAGGATAAAACTGTCTGATCAGGGGGAACTGTCCGAATTGATGGATGCTGAAGCGTACGCTGAGTTTGTCGAATCTGAAGCCTGATAAATATCTGTCTTCTCCGGTGCAAGGTACATATGTGCCGGAGAAGTACTCCCTGCTCGATTTCCCTTGTTTGATTAAAGCTTGTTAAGAAGGTTCCACTGTTTTCATGATGAATGACGATCAGTTGTTGCGTTACAGCCGACAGATTATGTTGCCTCAGGTTGATATCGAAGGGCAGGAAAAACTGCTGGATTCCCATGTGTTAATTGTGGGTATGGGTGGACTCGGTTGCCCTGCGGCTATTTATCTGGCAGCGGCAGGTGTCGGGCAACTGACCATTGTCGATCCGGATGTTGTTGATCAGACCAACCTGCAACGTCAGATTGCCTTTTCAACGGACGATATCGGGCAGTTCAAGGTTCATGCTGCTGCTGCGAGAATCAGTGCCATTAATCCCGGTATTCAGGTGAATACTGTTACGGCAAAGCTGAGTGAGGCAGGGTTGACGGAGATAATGGAAAAATCTGACGTAGTACTGGATGCTACCGACAATTTCGACAGCCGTTTTGCTATCAACCGTTGCAGCGTTCAAGCCGGTGTACCCCTGGTGTCTGGTGCCGCTATTCGCCTGAATGGACAGCTGACAGTCTTTGACCGCTGGCAGGATAACGCCCCCTGTTATCGCTGCCTTTATTCTGAGCAGGTGGCTGAAGAACTGACCTGTTCAGAATCCGGTATCCTGGGTCCGGTTGTAGGAACCATTGGCACTCTGCAAGCTCTCGAAACCATTAAACTGATTACCGGTTTCGGTGAAAGTCTCAGCGGACGCTTAATGATGTTTGATGCTCAAACCATGCAATGGCAGACCATGTCTCTGGAAGCTGACCCGGAATGTCCGGTGTGTTCTGGAGGAAAGGGGGATTAACCGGAGGGGAATGCTTCTACCTGTTTCAGCAGGCGCTGCTTGTAGTTTTCATCAAGATCGTTCCAGTGCTTGCCGATCAGGGCACCTTCCATAGCGTAGAGCAGGACTTTGGAAACCTTGAAGCCTCTGTCTCTGACTTTACAGTATGCCGCAACGGAACCCACTTCATGGAGTTGTTCAAGTGTTCGGATGCCCACAGCATTCAGCCACTGAACCGAAGTTTTACCTAAATTTTTTAATTCAATCAGGTCGGTAGCCATATTGGTTCCCTGGGTCAAACTCTTTAAGTCCGATATTAAGTCCGATATGAAAATTTTTTGATATTACTGAATGTCAGAAATGATTCTTCTCTAATACCCTGTAACTATAGATGTAACTATAGACGAGTCTGCCTGACTGCCCAGAATTTGATTATTTTTCTGACAAAAGTCGCTATGAAATATAGCGGTAAATGCGCTGAAGCAGTGTTTCCTGCCAATTTTTTTCTTCTGTGAAGACTTTTATGCACGTTTGTAACTCATCTGAGGTCAGAGCTTCCTGCCATTGTTTTTGTTTGTGAATCAGGTCTTCACTGGCTTCCGAAGGGTCGTTGCCAAGGTGTTGGCGCGTCCTTATGCGGTCGATCATTATCTGTTGTCCAGCCTGACATTTAACGATCAGAAAAAGCGCTCCGGTGTCCCGGGCCAGTTGCTGCATCCGCAGCCGTTCATGATGTCTCAGGAAAGCAGCATCCACCAGAACAGACTGTTGTGCCGAGAGTTCCTCAAAAGCCAGTTCATACAGCTTCTGAAACGTTCGTATAGTTGCTTCCTTTGTGTAGATATCAAGATTGGCGAGAGAACTGTTTTCTGTGGGGCTGAGTCCAAACAGTTTTTTACGCTCAACGTCAGAGTGGTAAACCGGAATATTGAGGGTTGAGGCCAGAAAGTTTGCGACGGTTGTTTTTCCTGAACCTGACAAACCCTGAAGACAGATGAGGCATGTATTTCGTTTTTTCAATTCCTGACTCTTTGTTTACATGCTCCGGTTTTAGTCAATACGTTATGTAGTAAGTAAGCAATAGTTTGGAAAGACATCTTGCCCTCGCCCATTTTTACCATTCCTTTTTCTCTCAGGTAATGGAACTTAATATACAGGAGGTCAGTTTTAGCCTTCTTTTTCCGGTAGTGCCGGGAAATATCCACACCGGTACTGATCTGGTCACCAATTGCCCCTCCAAGGTCGGTAATAACAGAACCCGGTACAAAACCCAACCCGCTTTTGCTAAAACTACTAACCCCCTCCTGCAGAGGATAAAGCCCCTGATATTCCTTTTTCGGAGCATAAGGCTCAATCTTCATATAAATATTCGGCAACTCCTGAATAGTATTGTTTATGGCATTCTTTTTACTATTGAAGTAGCCAATCAGCGTCGCACAATTACCAACAACAACCAGAGGGCGTAAGCCAGCCCCTTTCTTCGAGAACAGAAAGTCCCCATAGCTATTTGGTATTGCAACCCCGGGCCGACCATTGACCTGAAGAACACTGCCATATTTGCCTGATATCACAACCGACTTTGTCTGCCGGTACAGTTGGGTGACGGGAACCTGTTGCCTGGAAAATGAAACGGGAGAAAACACTGTTAAAAATGATATTGCTAATATAGCAGACCAAAGATGCATCGTACTTTCCTTGGAGAGGAAACCTGCCGGCTGATTCTGATTAGAAACCGCCGCAGCATCTATCGACAGGCAGTATGATTGCTGGGCGATACTCACACAATAGATTAGCAGCCTCAGGGATTTTTTTTAAACATCGGGAGAAAGGCTGCTTCAGCTACTCGTCATTCCGCTTTAGAAGGTGAAATTGGCATCACTTCGGTTTTATCGGCTTTGTCTGTTCCGTCGATCACGTATAATGCGGAACCATGGTAGCAAGTAATAAAGAGACGCCACAGAAAAAGACCAAACGTTCTGGGCATAAGAAAAACCGTTCAACCAGCCAGCGTAAACCCTCTGATCGTTTTCGACGATGGGGCATGCTGCTGCTCAAACTGGGTATTTGCGGTTTTGCCGTATTTATGGCGTTTGTCGTATACCTTGATGCGGTGGTTGTTCAAAAATTTGAAGGAAAAAAGTGGGCAATTCCGGCTAAGGTTTACGCGCGCCCGGTTGAATTGTACGAGGGACGCCTTCTAAAACCGGACGAACTGCAGGCACAGTTGCGACGTCAGGGCTACCAGCCGGTCAATACAGTTCGTCGTCCGGGGACCTTTGCCCGGACGGGTGATGAGTTCATTATTTACAGCCGGGGGTTTCATTTCCCCGACGGTACAGAATCTTCCCGCTACGCCCATGTTCACTTTAACAGCAATAAGGTCGTCAGCCTGACCAACAGGCAACAGCAGCCGCTACCACTGCTGCGACTTGACCCACAACCGGTTGGGGGAATTTACCCGGCCAGTTATGAAGATCGCCTTCTCATTCAGCTGGAGCAGGCTCCAAAATATCTTGTACCCGCCCTGATGGCGATTGAGGACAGGGACTTTTATGAACACTGGGGTATATCTCTGTCGTCTATTGCCCGGGCTCTGCTGGTCAATGTCCGGGCTGGAGGTGTTGTTCAGGGTGGCAGCACACTGACGCAACAGCTGGTTAAGAACTTCTATCTGAGTAATGAACGTACCCTGACCCGAAAGGCTCAGGAAGCGATCATGTCTCTTCTGCTTGAGCTGCATTACTCAAAAGATGAAATTCTGGAGACATATCTTAATGAAGTTTACCTGGGGCAGCAGGGGCGACGGGCAATACACGGCTTTGGTCTTGCCAGCCAATTTTATTTTGCCCAGCCGATTCAGGAGTTGAGCCTTGCCAGAACCGCTTTGCTGGTGGGTATCGTCAGGGGACCTTCGTTTTACGATCCAAGACGTTTTCCGGAGCGAGCCATGCAGCGCCGTAACCTGGTGCTGGATGTCATGGCAAGCGAAGGACTGGTTTCGAAGGCTGAGGCGGAACGCTCAAAGAAATTACCGCTGGGCATTGTCAGCCGTGAGCAGATGCGTACCAATGCCTTCCCCGCTTATCTTGATGTGGTGAAAGACCAGTTGCGGCAGGATTATGCCGAACGGGACCTGACTTCCGAAGGGTTGCGTATCTTCACCAACATGGACCCGATTATCCAGCGTCATGCCCAGAGCAGCCTGACCCGAACGGTTAATGCCATTAACAAGGAGAAGTTACAGGGAGCAATGGTCGTCACTTCGGCACAGACTGGCGATCTGCTGGCTGTCGTCGGTGATAAAAATCCCGGCTACGTTGGCTTTAACCGGGCTGTAGACGCGCGTCGTCCAGTGGGTTCGATTCTGAAACCGGCTATTTATCTGACCGCTCTCGAACAACCTAATCGCTATACATTAACGACACCGGTAAAAGACCTTCCCATTAAGGTAAAAGATGGTCGGGGTGGTTTCTGGGAACCGGGTAATTATGATGGCGAGTCCCGTGGAGAAGTTCCATTGTATGAAGCTCTGGCAAGGTCTTTCAATCAGGCGGCTACACACACCGGGATGGAGGTAGGCGTACCGAATGTTTTAAAAACCATTCGTCGTCTTGGCGTTGAGCGGTCACTGCCCAATTATCCCTCGGTGCTGCTTGGGGCTGCTTCCCTGACCCCTATGGATATTGCTGCCATGTATCAGACCTTTGCCAGCGGCGGTTTCCGGATGCCGTTAAGGGCGATTGATGCGGTGGTTGATGCCAGTGGCAGACCGTTGCGACGGTACAGTCTTTCGGTTGAACGGGTGGTTGAACCGGCTCCTATGGAGCTGTTAAGACGATCCATGGTGAGTGTGATGAGGGAAGGCACAGGGCGCAGGGCTTACTGGAGTATCAGTCAGGAGCTTGACCTGGCAGGTAAAAGTGGTACGACCAATGATTCCAGAGACAGCTGGTTTGCAGGTTTCTCGGGTAACCTGATGGCAGTTACCTGGCTGGGGAATGACGACAACAGCCCCACCGGACTCACGGGGAGCAATGGCGCCCTGCGGGTTTGGACTGACCTGATGCAGCGAACGCCCATCAGTGGTGTTCAGCCTCTGTCCAGTGATCGGCTTGAGTATGTCTGGGTGCAGCCACAATCAAACCTGCGCAGTAGCCAGGATTGTGAGGGAGCCCAGTTGTTCCCTTATATTACCGGTTCAGCGCCTGTCGTAACGGACAGCTGTGGTGAATCCGCCCGGCAGGATGCTGGTTTCCTCGATACAATTAAATCCTGGTTCGACTAACCCATGAATAGTTGTTGTAAAGGTCTGTTTCAGACGTTAATGCGACCAGCCATCCTTGTTTTGTTTGCTGCGATTCTGGTTGGCTGTGGAGGCCGTGTTTCTTATTCACCATCAGAACCTGTTATGGTGGGTTCCCCTTACGCTGACCGTGAAGATGCCGTGGGTGTTTTGCTTAATAACGCTTATCAGGCGATAGAGGCGGGTCTTCTGGAAGAAGCGGTCGGGTGGTTGTCGCGGGCTATGCGCATCAACCCGGTGGAACCCGCCATTTATTATCACATGGCAGAAATTCGTATAGAGCAGGGTGATCCGGATCAGGCACGACAGCTGCTTGGAAGAGCCCTGAGCCTTGGGCCGGATCAGCAAATGACCCATAAGCTGGAAGCCCTGCTAAGTTCCCTTAAGAGTTGAGAATATGAGTGTACAAATCATCCGGTTGCTGGAAGAAATGGAAGCGGAACTGAAAGTTCTTGGATGCTGGCAGGCTATGCCACCAACGGCGGAAGCCATGTCCAGTGAAGTCCCCTTTTGCATGGATACCATGGCATTCAGCCAGTGGCTGCAGTGGCTGTTTATTCCAAGGGTAAGAGCCATTGTTGAACAGGGTGGGGCTTTGCCAAAAGGTGCCAATATCAAGCCTTATGCCGAAGAGGCGTTAATGGTTGAAAAGGTGTCTTCAGAAAAGCTGTTAAATCTGGTTGAGCAGTTTGACTTGCTGATGAAATAGACAACGTTGATGTAAGTTGGGTCGAATGGTAGACGCCCATGCCCTTCAGAGTGACACCCGGCACTGGAGTTAGAATTTATACTGCTATGAGTTATGCGTCCCTCTCTCCTCGACAGGATATTTTTTATCTGCACTTTTTGCGTTGCATTGCCGCAATCGCCGTGATTGCCATTCACGTCCTTGGGCCATATCGATCGATGTATGACGCAATTCCATACGACGCATGGTTCAGTGCCGTCGCTATCAACGCCTTGAGTCGATGGGCGGTGCCTGTGTTTATAATGATCAGCGGTGCTTTGCTGCTCACCAGCGCCATCGAAGAGCTCAAACCCTTTGATGCCCGCCACTACCTGACCCGGCGAATGGGCAAGGTGCTGATACCCTTTTTATCCTGGAGCCTGATCTATGCCGCCACTAGTGGAATGCTGGCCGGGGACCTGGACAAGGCAACAGAGGCTATCGTTGGGTTTCCCTCGCAGCCTGTCTGGTATCACCTGTGGTTTTTCTATGACTTTATTCCATTGTATTTTGTCATTCCATTGCTGGCACCAGTGCTGCGGCTGATGAACAGGGAGCAGGTGAAGATTGTGCTTGCTGCGTGGTTCACCCTGACACTAATGCATTTTTTGAAGGTACCCACCTGTCTGCGTCAATCGTTGGTACTCTACTCCGGCTATCTTGTGCTGGGCTGGTATCTGCATAACCGGAATAATCGACCGCAACTGAAACTGTGGTTGGTGGCCGGGGCAGGATCTGCATTGCTGAACCTGTTGGGCAGTGCCTATGCTTCCAAGCTCACAGGCGGCTATTCATCGCTGTTTATGGGATATAAATCCCTTAATACCGTACTTATTGCCGGGATGCTGTTTGTGCTGGCTCAGGTCTGTGCCGACCGAATCGGCACTCGCCTCAAGCGTGTTCTGGTGTCGCTCTCTACCTGCAGTTTGGGGGTCTACCTGCTGCATCCATTGCTGCTGATCCCTGTACGCGCCACCATTAAGCAACAATACGATGCCTTTGGCCATCCGGCTTTGACGATTCCGTTGATTGTCCTTGTCACTCTCCTGCTGGCGTGGGGCCTGGCGGCTCTTCTGGCACGAGTGCCGGTTGTCCGCCATCTGGTACCCTGACCCCGGCGTTTTCATTCTGACCTCACCAATTGCGATTACTGGACTGTCCCGCTGTCCGGCGGGGTCTGGTGCAACGCTATGCTCGAGGCGAACTGCGAATAAACAGCTGAGGTTTGAAGGTTGAGTGAGTTTAATAACTCAGATTATATTTTTTGAAGAGAAAACTCACGCACCAGATCGGCCCGACGAGCAGAAATTTCAAATCCTCAAAAAACGACGGTTTCTTTCCTTCAATGTTGTGTCCGACAAACTGAAAAATCCATGCCACGACGAAAATAACGACACTGGTCACCAGCAGGTAACTTCCCAGTGCGGTTGCAACAGACGTCATCAGGGCATAAATCACCATCATCACCAGTGACAGTTTCATGGACAGTGGAAAATAAAACAGCAGTGAAACCGCCATCGTTCCCCAGGTAAGCAATGGGCTTACCGTCCACAGCAGTCCGATAATGCTGAACAGGATGGAAGGAACACAGATCCAGTGGATCAGTTTGTTGGTTGGGTTCTGGTGGCTTTCGCTGTAGGCGTCGAACCACTCATCGGCAGTTTTCATGGCTGGGCTCCCGAATTGTAATTATTATCTCTGGGTGCGTTCACTCTACCAATGGGCTTTTCAACCTGGCAAGTTTCTCAAGACTGATCTGAGAACTATTTTTGCCTGAGTGCTGTGTTTACCTGAGAGTTTTTTTACCTTAGCGCTACTTGCAGTGCTGCTTCATCATGCCCATCAGTCTTTGCTTTTCCTGCTCCTTCCCGGCATCGTCGAGAATTTCTTCCCGACCATCTTCATGGGTAAGCCGAATCCGTCCCTTGGCCTGCAGTGCGTTAAGGTTGCCCTTAAGCTTGTTACAGAAGGCAATGGTTTCAGGAGCCGAAGGACCTGGAAGGGAGGCTGGTTGCCCGGAAGTTTCTTTGGGAACCTCAGCGGTTGAGTCGCTTGATGGCTCGCTTAATGAATCGTCTGGCAAATGTTCATGCATGTTTTCAGAGCCATCAGGAGAAACAACAAAGTCTGTATCCATCCCGTCCGGACCCGGCCGGTCAGAGTAATGTGTCACGCCTTTGTCGTCTTTCCAGATAAACACTTTTTCAGCGTGAACGGTTTCAACATTTACTGCGCCGGAAAAAGCCAGAGGCAGCAGGAGCAAAAAGGTTTTTATCAGTCCGTTCATCTCAGGGTCCCTGTTTCGTGTCTCTTTATTATTAAATGTAAGCAATTTCCGTAATTCTGCTTCGCTGAACTATTGACTCAAATGAACAGACGGTAAAGAATGGCAGCAACTGGAACTATATAACCAATTGTTTCAGCTGATTATGCGACCATCAGGAACATCAACAGTGGAACTGGTGATAGCATTCCTTGGAGCCAGACAGCCATACCTTGCCGGGTCAGCTGCCAGCGCTCCACTGCCCCTATCCGCACAGGAATGTTGAGGTCTTGTTAAGCAGAGGCCTGAAGTCCCAGCTGTCGTAAGTGACTGTTGTAGCTGTTACAACCAATAAAAATCTTCGGTAAAAAAGGTCTGCACCCGTCTGGTGACAAAGATCAGGTGACAAGGACCGGCCGAACTCATTTCTAATAATTAAGCCGAGGAGAAGCACACGTGGAGCTTTTATCCGGTGCGGACATGGTGGTTCGCTCGCTGGCTGACGAAGGGGTCAAGCATATTTACGGGTATCCGGGGGGCGCGCTTCTACACGTCTATGATGCCATTTTCCGACAGAAAGAAGTCTCACATATCCTTGTACGTCATGAGCAGGCAGCTGCTCACATGGCCGATGGTTATGCCAGGGCGACAGGGAAGCCGGGGGTTGCACTGGTCACATCAGGACCTGGTGCCACTAACACCATTACCGGCATCGCCACCGCCTATATGGACTCCATTCCAATGGTGATTATTTCCGGACAGGTGCCTTCAGCGGCTATCGGTTCGGATATGTTCCAGGAAGTGGATATGGTGGGTATTTCCCGTCCGATCGTTAAGCACAGCTTTCTGGTAAAACGGGCCGAAGATATTCCGGAAATCATCAAAAAGGCTTTTTATCTTGCACAGACCGGCCGCCCCGGGCCGGTGGTGGTGGATATTCCGAAAGACATTACCGACCCGAACCTGAAGTTTGAATACCAGTACCCTGAAACCATAAAACTTCGCTCTTATACACCGCCCAGCAAAGGCCATAACGGTCAGATTCGTAAAGCTGTTGACCTGCTGATGCAGGCAAGACGTCCCATCATTTATGCGGGTGGTGGCGTTATTATGGGCAATGCCTCCACCCAGCTTACCCAGCTGGCGAAAGACCTGAATGTTCCAGTGACCAATACGCTCAACGGTCTTGGTGGTTTTCCCGGGTCAGACTGTCAGTTTGTCGGCATGCTGGGAATGCACGGTAGTTATTGTGCCAACATGGCGATGCATCATGCCGACATTATTCTGGCGGTGGGCGCCCGTTTTGATGATCGGGTGACGAACAACACGGCAAAATTCTGTCCGGACGCAAAGATTATTCATATTGATATTGATCCGGCGAGTATCTCCAAAACCATTACAGCGGATGTCCCCATTGTTGGTCCGGTGGGTGCAGTGCTGGACGGTTTCCTGCGTCATATCACCGATTATTCCGGTTCAAGGGATCAGGAAGCCATTGACGCCTGGTGGCGCCAGATCGATGAATGGCGTGACAGTCGTGGCGGTCTGTTCCCTTACGATAAAGGCGACGGGACCATTCTGAAGCCCCAGCAGGTCATTGAAGCCCTGTATGAAGTGACAGGTGGGGATGCCTTTGTCACGTCCGATGTGGGCCAGCACCAGATGTTTGCGGCTCAGTATTATCGTTTTGACAAGCCCAACCGCTGGATCAACTCGGGTGGCCTCGGCACCATGGGTTTTGGTTTGCCCGCAGCCATGGGCGTTAAGCTGACTCACCCTGATGCCACCGTTGCCTGTGTGACCGGTGAAGGCAGTATCCAGATGAATATTCAGGAACTGTCGACCTGTCTCCAGTATGACCTTGGTGTGAAAATCATCAACGTTAACAACCAGGCTTTGGGTATGGTACGACAGTGGCAGGATATGATGTACGACAGCCGTTACTCCCATTCCTACATGGAGTCCCTGCCCAGCTTTGTGAAACTGGCAGAATCCTACGGCCATGTTGGTATTCAGGTCACTACGCCGTCAGACCTGCGTCCGGCGATGGAAGAGGCGTTCTCGCTGAAAGATCGCCTGGTGTTTATGGATATCCGGGTGGATGCCAATGAGCATGTTTATCCCATGCAGATCAAGGATGGTTCCATGCGTGATCTGTGGCTCAGTAAAACGGAGAGAACCTGATGCGGCGAATTATCTCTGTACTGGTTGAAAACGAGCCGGGGGCTCTGTCACGTATTGTCGGCCTGTTTTCCCAGCGAAACTACAACATTGAAACGTTAACTGTGGCTCCCACGGAAGACAGCACCCTGTCCCGCCTGACAGTCACAACCCGTGGTAATCCACAGGTGGTTGAACAGATTACCAAACAGCTGAACAAGCTGATTGATGTGGTAAAACTGGTGGATCTGACGGAAGGTTCCCACGTTGAGAGGGAGCTGATGCTGGTGAAGGTAAGGGCCAGTGGGCCTTTGCGTGCCGAGGTGAAGCGCACGGTGGATATTTTCCGTGGGCATATCGTTGATGTCACCAGCTCGGTCTACACCATTCAGTTGGTAGGTACACAGGAGAAGCTGGATGCGTTTATCGAAGCGGTGGGTCACGCCCAAGTGCTGGAAGTCGTGCGCAGTGGCATAACGGGCATTGCCCGGGGGGAAAAAGTGCTGACGCTCTGATGCATCAGACCCTGATAGTCCCATGCGCTTTTCATTATCTGAGGTGATGAAAAGTGCATGGTTATGCTACCAGACAGGCTTTTATACAGCAGCAGGTGTCATGGTTGTTGCCGGAATGAGCTTGCTGCGAACAAAACTCAGCCAGCGCCCATAGGGAGCCCCCAGAACGACCAGAGCTACCGTCTGACTGATGGAGGCTGTGATAATCCCGTTTACATCCATACCAACGATTACAAGAATTCCAATATAGGGGGGGAGCTGGAACGTCAGGTAAGCGATAATATCTCCCAGTGTCGCTTTAATGACGGACTGTCGATCGCCACATAGCTTGCGGATAATAAAATCACGATACATCCCGTAAAGCCTGCCCAGGCTGATATTTAATGGCTGACACATTAAGCGGGAGATAATCGACTGCCTCAAAGTCATTCCAACAATCGCTATCTCAATAAACATGCCGGTGACAACGGTAAATGAAATTAATGCCAGAGTATCTGCCAACCATTGACGACCTGGTTTCATAGCAGTAAACCTTCAAATAAAAAATCGAGTGACAGGAAAACACCGGGTAAAGGTATCTTTCCACTAAAAACAACAGTTGTTTTTTGAAGCACATTTTTTCAGGCACGACAAAACCTTTGCAGACTCCAATCGTTGCAAAACGAATTGTTTTGAAAAATGTGAAAAGCTTAATTAGCCCGTGAAGAGATATTCGTAATAAACAGACAGGCACCGGCCGCCAAACAAGCCAAGCATTGCTCGCAGGCTGCTTAAGGAAAGCTGTTGGTAAATGTCAGTTTTCATTGTTGAGAATGGGGCAAACGTTAAATGAAATTCAGGGTTGATTTTAAACTATTCTGATGACTGGTTAAATTAAGCGCTATTGGAATAAATTGACAGACATCAAATGTTGACCAGATAAACTCTGGCTGGCCTGAGCCTGCCAGAGTCTTATTTCCGGAAGGGTATTTTACCCTTCCATTTCGGCAAAGGCCGGACGAGTCAGGTTTTCATAACCGTCTTCAGTAATCAGGATATTATCTTCAATACGGATGCCGCCGTATGGACGCAGTTCGTCGATCAGTTCCCAGTTAAAGTCTTCATTGCCTTCCTGTTCTTCCAGCAGGGTTTCAATAAAGTACAGGCCGGGTTCTACAGTAAACATCATGCCCGGCTCAAGAACACGCTGCAGGCGCAGGAATGGATAGACCGGATGCTGACCGGTGCTGTCACCTTCCTTATTGAGTTGCCAGCCCGCCACATCATGACAGTTGACACCAATAAAATGTCCCAGACCATGAGGGAAGAACGTGTGGGTGTATTTCTTCTCGAAGATGGCTTCAGCAGTACCCCTGACGATACCAAAGTCACTCAGCATGGAGGCAATACGACGGTGCATGTCTTCATGAACGTCGGTGTAATTGACCCCTGGTTTCAGCGTGCTGATGATCTCAAGCAGCTCTTTGTCCATGCGTGCAACCAGGTCGG
The DNA here is from genome assembly GCF_040549045.1 of Endozoicomonas sp. NE40. Lineage (NCBI taxonomy): Bacteria > Pseudomonadati > Pseudomonadota > Gammaproteobacteria > Oceanospirillales > Endozoicomonadaceae > Endozoicomonas > Endozoicomonas lisbonensis. The sequence goes on from NZ_JBEWTB010000002.1 coordinate 3,015,218, forward strand.
CAAAAATGCCTGGTTTAGCGGCGTAAGTACGGGTGATGTCGGCAACGTAATGACGATAAGTGGTGCCGGCATCAATCAGAAAGGATCGGGACTCTTCATCCGGTACACGCTTGTAACCACTACAGTGTAGGGTGGATGCACGTTCATTCAGCACCACGGTAGCGGGGAAAGGCAGTTCACATTCCCGGTGGTCTGCGGCCTGCAGGTATTTCAGTAGAATCTGCAGTTCGGTGTCGCCGTTGCGGAAAGCCTTTTCGGCAGCACAGTGAGCTTTGGCAGCAATCCGGTTGGCCTCACGAATGGTTTCCACTTCATAAGGTGTTTTATAGGCGCGGAACCAGTCCAGTCGCGCCATCAGGGCTTCAGGGTTAACGTCTGCGACACCCCAGCTGTTAAGAAGGGCTTCATCTTCAGCGAGAGCTGCGATTTTCAACTCACCCTCCGGAAGCAGGTTCTGCAACTGGTCGGGAGTGCGGATCACTTCGATATCAAAAGAGTCAACCCAGTACTCCTCGGGAATTTGTGCCGGTGCATGCCAGTAGTCTCTTGGCTGATACCAGCCCAGAACTGGCTTTTTGCCAGGGCGAATCAACAGCAGGGAATGCGTGTTAGGAACACCGGCTACCCATTGGCGGAAATGGGTGTGTCCCCAGAAAGGGTAAACCTTATTATCCAGATAACGTACTTTCTCAGCGCCGGAGTGAATGACAACCGCATCAAAGCCGGTGTCTTCAAGGGCTTCTGCGTAGCGGGTTTGCAGTTGCTGAATATGGTCAATATAGAGTGCGTGCCAGTTTACGGACATGATATTTTTTACTTCTAAACAAAAAAGAAAAATAAAGCGTTCAGACCTGACCGCTACTGGTCAGGTCTGCTGTTCAATCAGATAAGAACCCGCATCAGCAGCATGGCTATAAAACCATTCAAGGTCACCAGCCCAAACATAATCGGGTAAAAACGGGCTTCAATGCTCACTACACCCAGAAGGCGGCCTGCGTACTGTACAGTAGAGCCCATCAGGTAGTTGGCCGGAGCCAGAATCGCCAGATGTTCACCGGAGAGCACACCATCTGCAAACAGGCTCATCATCACGCCGACACCACCGCCAGCGGACATAAAGGAAGCCATCAGTACCGCAGCTCCTTCACCCGGTACACCAAACAGTCCCATCAATGGAGCAAACAGGTTGCCGAAAAGCTCCATAGCACCTGTGATGCTCAAAGCCTTGATAACAATGAATGCCATCATGACGTTAGGGATAATACTCCCCACACCCATGTTCCAGCCTTCACGCGCGCCGCCCACGAAAATATCAGTGAGCATCTGCTTTTGTGCTTTCTCAGCCATGAGCCACCTCCATGTTTTTGTTGTTTGCTTGAGATTGGAAAGCACCTTTGCGTTCCAGGTGATTCAGATAGAAGCGAAGGATGTTGGCACCCAGAACTTTGCAGATCATGATGACACCCAGGATCATGCCGATTGAGGAAGGTACAGCCATCGAACCATCAGCGTTGGTCAGGGTCAGCAGCACGGCACCAGAGCCCATGAAGTTGACAATAGTGGCTCCGCAGGAGAACTGGAATGCCGTGAATATATGCATTTCTTTATTGTTCAGTTCGCCTTTTTCGTGAAGCAGTTTGGTCATGGAAGCAGCTGTATCGGTGTTCTGCAAACTGGCGATCATGGTCAGGCCGCAGACTCCGGGGATACCCATAACGGCTCGCAGTATTGGGGTAAGAAGACTGCGGGCGCCTTCAAGCGCACCAAAGTGTTCAAAAATCCGAACCATGCCCAGTGCAAACATACAGGTTGGTACCAGACCCAGAGCAAAGAGAAAACCGTCACGAGCACCGCTACCGCCGGTGCCACGGAATGCCACACCGTCAATAATGCTGCCAAAAGCACCGTTCATGGTTGTAAAGTCAAGGACTCCCCACCACTGGTCACTTTGCAAAACACCAGAAAAAAAGACAATAGCGGTGAAGAGAGATATATAACCGCCTATGCCTCCCGTTCTCTCATCGGTATGAGAATGTTGATTAGCCATACATGTTTCCGAAAAGGATGAAAATAAACTGTTTTCGCTGAGAAAGTTACACAAAGATCACATCAATCTTTTTCACTATCTTTTCCCACCATCTTTTTCCGCAATGACAAAAAAACAGGGTATGCAATGATAAGTTATGCTCAGCCTTTTAAAGACTGAACCCTGACTTCTTTTAGTCGGGAAGGTAATTAGATTGCTTACTGATTTTATTCAATTAAATAAGGGTGAATAAAAATATTGGCAGGTGGATACACTTTCAATAAACAGCGATGTTTAATTAAGATACACATCTGCTTTAGGTTAAGTTTTGATCTTGATCAATATTTAACTTGCTAACAATAATCAGAGAGTTAATCCAGGGTTGAAATGTTGTCATTAAAGTCCTGATAGAAGGCTGCCTGATAAAGCGTATGAGCAGGCTAAGTAGTATATCTTTTTGTTGAATGAAGTTTTGTCTTTAGTACCTGACCGAGCCTTTCTCCATTAATCAAGCAGTGACCAGAAAGCCCTGATCAAAGGGTTTCTGAGTTTTTTCTCCAGAACGCACAGTCCTACGTCGTAAGCAGGCAGCCAGGGTTTTACATCAATGACCTGAACCCGGTCTGACAATGGACTGTTGTCGACTACGATCCGGGGAACGACGCCAATACCAAACCCCAGGCTAACCATGCTGACAATAGCCTCGTTGCCTGCCACCTGTGAATAGATTCTGGGCTTGATGTTTTTGTTGGCGAACCAGCGGTTAGTGCGGTTTCGGCTGATGCCTTTTTCAGGAAGGATCATCGGGGTATCTGCCCAGTCCTGATCGCTGACCGGATGTTTAACGCTGCCATCAGCGGGAGCAATAAAGACCAGGGGTGACAGACCAATGCTACAAAACGACAGTTCAGCAGGCAGCTGGTCGGGACGAGCTGCGATGGCAATGTCTTCCTGCCCTGACAATACATACTGGATGGCAGGTTCCGGGTCGCCGGTATGCAATTTGATTTCAATGCCGGGATAGCTTTGACGAAACTGACTGAGAATGTCGTACAGAAAACTGTAGCTGGCAGTGACTGAGCAGTAGACACTGATTTCACCACTGAGCTGTTCAGCAGCAGTCATTAACCGGTTACGGATTCCGTCCCACTGTTGCAGGGTGTCTCTGGCGTATTCCTGAAACAGTAAGCCTTCCCGGGTGAGCTGCACGCTGCGGTTGTCTCGCTCAAACAGCAAAACGCCAAGGGTTTCTTCAAGATGCTGAATGCTCCGGCTCAGGGTGGAAGGGCTGACATGGCAGGCCTGGCTCGCGCGACCAAAATGCAGGCTGTCGGCAAGGCCGAGAAAGTGTTTCAGCAGTCGGGTATCCATAAGCAGTTATCTGGTATTTCATAATTCGGGATACTGTTTTTCAAATATATCATTTTACGAAATATGTTGTCTGACTTATCTTACGCCTATCGAATTTGCACTGACATAAGAACAACATTTTCATAATAAAGTCATAATAAAGAGGAGCCTTCACATGCAGGTTTATTACGATAAGGATTGTGATCTTTCCATTATTCGCGGCAAAAAAGTATCCATCATCGGTTATGGCTCTCAGGGACACGCCCATGCCAACAACCTGAAAGACTCAGGTGTGGATGTAACAGTCGGTCTGCGCAAAGGCTCGGCTTCCTGGGAAAAAGCTGCTTCTGCCGGTCTGGCAGTGCAGGAAGTGTCGGCCGCCGTTGAGCAGGCTGACGTCGTGATGATCCTGACACCTGATGAGTTCCAGTCCCAGCTTTACAAAGAACAGATTGAACCGAATCTGCGTGAAGGCGCTACCCTTGCGTTCGCCCACGGTTTCTCGATTCATTACAACCAGATTGTGCCGCGTAAAGATCTGGACGTGATCATGATTGCGCCTAAGGCTCCTGGCCATACGGTGCGTTCTGAATTTGTTAAAGGTGGCGGTATCCCTGACCTGGTGGCGGTGTTCCAGGACGCTTCCGGTAAGGCTAAAGAAGTGGCTTTATCTTATGCTTCCGGCGTTGGTGGCGGTCGTACCGGTATTATTGAAACCACTTTCAAGGACGAAACCGAAACCGACCTGTTTGGTGAACAGGCTGTTCTTTGTGGTGGTGCGGTTGAACTGGTGAAGGCTGGTTTTGAAACCCTGACCGAAGCCGGTTACTCCCCGGAAATGGCTTACTTCGAATGCCTGCACGAACTGAAGCTGATCGTTGACCTGATGTACGAAGGTGGCATTGCCAATATGAACTATTCCATCTCCAACAATGCGGAGTATGGTGAGTATGTAACGGGGCCGAAGGTCATTAACGAACAATCCCGTCAGGCTATGCGCGACTGCCTGAAGGATATTCAGAACGGCGAATACGCCAGGAAATTTATTGTTGAAGGGGCGACTAACTATCCGTCCATGACTGCTTATCGTCGCAACAATGCAGCACACCCTATTGAACAGGTAGGTGGCAAGCTGCGTGAAATGATGCCCTGGATTACTGCGAACCAACTGGTAGACAAGACGAAAAACTAAGCATTCAGGATTGGTTTGAGGCTCTCCCCCCTTGAGGCTCTCCCCTCAAGGGGGGAGAGCCTTATCAGAGCTGGGTACCCGGCCGGAGATAATGTTTTGTATATATCCACGATTGGGGAAGCTCGAAATCAAAAAGTACTGGCTGCTTTGGGCTTGATACTGGCTACTTTATGCTGGGGGGGCAATAGCGTCGCAGCTCGCCTTAGTATTGGGGAAATTCAGCCGCTTTCCCTTTCTTTCTGGCGCTGGACTCTGGTTTTTTGTTTGATGCTTCCGTTTACTGCCAGTCAGGTGTGGCAGGAAAAAGAGGTTATTTTTCAGAACAAAGGCAAGCTGGTGGTACTGGCATTGACCAGTATTTCTTCCTTTAACACGCTATTGTATCTGGCAGCGCAGACCACTCAGGCCGTCAATGTCGCTTTGATCCAGGTGGGACTGCCATTTATCTGCATTCTTTTAAGTATTCCCATTCTCAGAGTTTATCCCCGGAAAGCACAGTGCGCCGGTTTAATGGTGGCTGCCATTGGACTCTTAGCCATTTTTTCTAAAGGCAGTCTGGATGTACTGCTGGCTCTGGATTTTGGCAGAGGCGATATGATAATGCTGGTGGCGGTAGTTACCTGGGCGCTTTATACGGTGTTTCTGAAACGTTTTGACCTCCCGCTAAGTGGCCATGTTCTTCTAACGGTTTGTGTCGGCATTGGTGTTTTATTTATTGCCCCTTTTTATCTGTGGGAGTTCCTGACCCGGGGCGGCTTTGAAATCAATACCTCGACGGTTCTGCTGCTGGTTTATGTGACGATATTTGCTTCTATTGTGGCTTTTCTGTCGTGGAATTTCGGGGTCAGTGTGTTAGGTGCTAACCAGGCGTCTATGTTCAATTTTCTGATACCAGTATTTTCGGCACTGATTGCGATACCCGTTCTGGGCGAAGGCTTGCAAACCTATCACCTCGCGGGGGCAGGGTTTATTTTTACTGGTCTATGGTTGTCTAACAAATACTGAAATACATTCATCAGGATGCAATGGCACTAATTAAAGTTTTTCTCTGGAGTGTTATCGTAACCAGCCTTTGATTGCTTTTAATCGGCTTTTTATCACAGGTCGCATTTCTATCGCAGAATATAAATGACCATCATCGTCGGATACATTACCCAACTCGACACGGGACATGATCCGCTGCTCCAGGACTCTTTCTCTGGAGTTTATGCCTTCACCAACTTCAACTGCAAATTTATGACCAGCTTGCAGGGCATTGTGAATATTCGCCTTGCCATAATCGACTTCCATGCCAAATGGGAAACTGACAAAGTCACCACTTTTGCCATGCTGCATCATGATTTCCCGCGCCAACGTGATTTCACGTTCGACATGTTCGACCTTTGAAAAAGCGTTTAAGGGATGATGCTGATGTGTGTGTGAATAAAAGCCTGCACCATACTGGCTCATTTCATCGACTTGCTGCCAGGTAAGGTACATTTGCTGTTCTTGAGCAATGGCTGTTTCATTTAAGTTGAAATGCCTGAAAAGAGAGTCTAAAAGTTTATTTTCATATATATACTCATAATGCTGACGGCACCATGTTTCAATACCTTTGGCGCTTGAAGGCGCTTCTTCTATGTTGTTTTTAATATACTTGTTAAATGCTTTCGATGTTTCAGTCGCCCCAAAGTTGCTTAGCAAATAATTCAGTTTGTGCAACCATAAAAGCTGGTTGTTATCGACTGCTGCTGTATTTAGGAATACATCAAACAAAATGCCTTTTTGCTTGAGTATGGGGAATGCTTTTGTGTAAACAGACTTTAGGCCATCATCAAAAGATATTGTACATACAGGCTTACCCTGATGTAGTTCATTCTTTTCAATAAGCATTGTTGCTTCTTTTAATGATAAGATCGTGTAGTGACGAGTTAAATAATCCAACTGATGTGTAAATGTCTGTTCTGTAATTTCATCATTTAAATATTTCATACACGGCGTTGCTTTCATACCAATGCCATGATAAAAAACCAATCGCATATCATTATGTTTTCGTATATGAGGGCTGAGATTCAATTTACATAGTATTGTGCTAAATAAATCAGTGGAAAAAATGATAGATTGATTTATCACTGCGTTATTCCCCACTGATATTGAAGTCATTAAAAGGAAGTGACTTATGTTTAGTGCTCTGGAGAGTCCTTTTTAGTCCGCCGCTAAAAATATAGGCAAGCAATTTTATATCATGTAATATCGTTCGGTGTTTAAATTGATACTCTTTACCAATACTTGTGTCTTGCCTGATGGTCTTTATTGCTTCATCCTCAAGCAATTTTTTTGCCACCGCTGCATATAACCTTGCCCCAACTTTTACTGATTTTGCGAACGCGATATGATGATCATCCTGCTCAGTGATATTTACGCTACATCTACCGTAGATATCCCCACCATCCACTTCTAAGGAACATTGGTGTACTGTCGCTCCGACCATGTGAGGTTCCCTGTTATATAAAGGCCAGAATGCACATGAGCAACCGCGATAATATGGCGAAATCCCAGTATGTAAATTCAGTATTGACGACTTCGCCAAACTAATGACCTGTTGTTTAATAATGCCGGTACCATAAACAAAGATATAGTCGGGTGCTATATCTTTAATAAAAACAATACTCTCTGAACCATTTGCCGAATATGGCGTACAAACAGGCAGGTCGGCTGGAATATAGTCTTCCTTATTGATCGAGCCAAGATGTAGCTTTAAAGCAGACAGCTGCTTCTGTTCTGTCCGCATCAGTGAGCGCAATGACTTGGTGACTATTCTTTCACAAAACACCAATGGGCTATAACGTTTCATTCCATGCTTTAATGACGCAAGAACACTTCTTTTCTTTTTGTGTTGCTCAACAATAATGCCGCATACTTGATCGCCCAGCGCAAGCATTAATTGCCTGGTGACATATTGCTGCTCAATCCCTTCAGCAGTAATAATTAGCGCTTTCATAAGGTTATTTGGTTCTCATATTTAGGTGGATATACCTTGATCCTAACCAGAAAAGAGGAAATGAGACGGTTTTATATAAAAATATAGCCACTAAAAAAGCATAATCAAAGTTTCTTAGTCAATTTTTAAGATAAACAAATACGCTGAATTCGGGGGGTGCAATTACGTTGAAAGGCTTCTATAGCTAAAAACTGTAAGCTCACTCATATAATGCTGACACTCCTCCTACGGCATAGATCTGCACTGAGCCACTGTCCTGCGATCAAGCCAGGGCCGAGACTCCGGGCAGGAGGCGTTCAGGCTATCTAACGGCCATTTTTCCTGAATTTTCAACAGATTTTGAGATTCTTGATGTGTATACCTCTGGAACTGCTCCCTGCCTGATGGAAAAAGCGGGAGCAGCCACGATCCAGACGTTTTAAGCAGCAGATTTTGCTTCGTTGCTCAGCGCGTCCAGCAGTTTGAAAACATTCTGTTGCAATAGTTCAGAAGCCCTGGCCAGATTAGCCAGAAACTGCTCAGCCGTCGTACATTCTTCATCAACCAGGTCGGTGACGGATTTAACAGCAAGTAGTGGTGTTTTATACATTTTTGCAACCGCAGCAATGGCAGCCGCTTCCATCTCTTTAGCCACCAGAGGTTCCTGACGCAAAATGGCTTCGTCGGTCGGGCTCATGTCCAGAGAGTTGCCGGTGCATACAACAGCTCCCTTCAGTCCAAGCCTGGTTGCATAATCCTGAGCCAGTTTTGATTCATAGCTGCCATCACCGTAGGCAAAATAGTCTTCTCCCAGTGGGATTCGACGGTCGAAGTAACGGATTTTTTCACCCATATAAACGTCACCAATTGCACTACCTTTGTCTTTAAAAGCACCGCAGGTTCCCGCGTTAATCAGCAGGTCAGGCTTGAACTGGCGAATGGCTTCCAGAGTGGTAATGGTCGCTGGCTGAGTTCCTACAGACTCTACGTTATATTCACGATCAGTGCCGTTAACCACGAGGGAAATATCCAGGTCTTTATACTTTCCCTGAAATGCCTGACAGGTGAGCATTGGGTCGTGCATTTCCACTTCAGACAGGTTCAGGTGTTCGATGATAGGAGCCGCTTCCTGCCTCATGGCGACGATCATGGTAATACGCTGCATAGGATTCCTTAAGCTGTTTTCATCACTCATTCGGAATGAGTGTCGTTTAATCCGGGCAAGCTTATATTTTCAAGTTATATAAAAAATATTGAACTACGTATTTCTATTGTTATTGCTTAGCAGTCTCATCCTGATTGTTTGATGCTTGATCAATGACAGCTAAGCAGCGTAATCTCTGCGTACTTTTTATTCGCTCAAGGCTATTTGTTCACTCAAGGCTGTTTATTCGTAGGCGCTTAAAACGGTAAGGGCTCTTTTCAGATTGACCGGCATGGAAAAGTGCCGACTGTTATTGGTTGACGGAGGATCACAGAATAATGGAGAACATCCAGAACGTACTGGCATCTCTGCCAGAGGTTGTTGCTGACACTTTTGGTCAGGGTCAACCGGCAGGCTATATACCTGCACTGTCGCAGGTTGATCCCGGAAAGTTTGGAATGGCGATCAGTACGGTTGATGGTGATGACTTTGTGATCGGCGATGCCGATGAATTTTTCTCAATCCAAAGTATTTCCAAGGTTTTTAACCTGAGTCTTGCCATGCATTATGCCGGTGAAGACCTGTTCAGGCGTGTCGGTGTGGAGCCTTCGGGTACCACGTTCAACTCGTTATCCCAGCTTGAGTATGAAAACGGTATTCCCCGGAATCCTTTTATTAATGCGGGTGCTCTGGTGGTGACTGATGCATTGCTGGAATTTGTAAAATCCCCCAAACGGGACTTCCTTGATTTTGTACGAGGTCTGTCCAATAACATAGACGTGCATTACGATGAAGAAGTATTTCGCTCTGAATACGACAATGGTCAGCGTAATGCGGCGCTGGCTAACTATCTGAAAAGCTTTGGCAACCTTGATAACCATATTTCCCGTGTACTGGATTTCTATTTTTATCAGTGTTCTGTGTCTATGAGTTGTCGTGATCTTGCCCGGGCTTTCCGTTTCCTGGCTCAGGATGGCAAGCACCCTTACAAGGATGAACAGGTAGTTTCCAAACTTCAGGCACGCAGAATCAATTCCCTGATGATGACCTGCGGCACCTATGACGAAGCCGGCGAGTTTGCGTTCAAAGTAGGACTTCCATGCAAGAGTGGAGTAGGGGGAGGCATTGTTGCGATCATTCCGGGTGAAATGTCGATCTGTGTCTGGAGTCCGGAACTGGGACCGAAGGGTAATTCGATTGTCGGTATGGAAGCACTTAAATATTTTGCCCGGAAGGCAGGACGCTCAATATTTTAATGTCCATTTCAAATGGCTCATGGTTGTTTAAGTCGCCCAGGGCTATTTAAAATCGCTCAAGGCTGCTTCAACTTGCTCATGGCTGTTTGCTTGATCTGTGCTAAATACAGCATAGTGGCAAATCGTGGTAAAGTGATGCCTTTGTTAGATGAGCAGATTTCGCAATGACCGATAGACCGGAACGACCCGAAGATAGCGGTAATGCGGTTGATGGGATGTTTCCTGTCGACGAGCATTTTGAAGAAGTGGTCGAAGGCGGACAGACCGTTCGCCACAAAGGCATTTATATTCTTCCAAACCTGTTTACCACAGGTAACCTGTTTTGTGGTTTTTACGCCATCATCAGTGCTCAGGCGGGCTTCTATGCCGCTGCCTGTATCTCTGTATTAGTGGCAATGGTGCTGGACGGGCTGGATGGCCGTGTTGCCCGTATGACCAACACCCAGAGTAAATTTGGTGAACAGTACGACAGCCTTGCTGATATGGTGACCTTTGGTGTGGCCCCTGGCATGGTGGCGTACAGCTGGGCATTAAGTGACATGGGCAAGGTCGGCTGGATGGTAGCCTTTATCTATGCAGCTTGTGCCGCTCTGCGTCTGGCTCGTTTCAACGCTCAGATTGAAGAGACTGACAGCCGTTACTTTACCGGCCTTGCCAGCCCGGCGGCAGCCGCACTGGTGATTGGCATGGTCTGGGCGCTGAGTGATTTTGGTATTGATGGTGATACGACAGTACTGGTGCCATTCCTCGGAGCCCTGATTACAGGTGGTGCAGGAATTCTGATGGTCAGCAATATCCAGTATCAGAGCTTCAAGAAAATCGACCTGCGTGGACGGGTACACTTTATCTTCCTGCTGGTCATGGTACTTGGGTTTGCTGTCGTATTTACTGACCCTCCCCGTGTACTGATGTTGATTTTCCTTGCATATGCCTGCTCCGGGCCTGTGACTGCGATTATGCGCATGGGTAAGAGAAAACAGCAGGAAAACAGCTGATGCCAGACTATAAAAACGCTGTCAAATGATGGCGTTTTTTTTAGCTTATCATTTGCTATTCATTGATCCATTTTTTCAGACTCTATTTACCAACGTGCCTCATCCAGACCTTAACCTGTTACGTATTTTTGATATGGTCATTTCCACCGGGGCTGTGAGTCAGGCGGCAGAGCAGCTTGGTATGACACCTCCTGCTGTTAGTCAGGCATTGTCGCGACTTTCCCGGCAAATGGGTCAGCCCCTTTTTGTTCGTCAGGGGCGAGGCATAAAGCCTACTGCCGCAGCGATATCTTTAAGGCAACAGATCACCCCCCATCTGAGTATTCTGGAGCAAAGTATTACTCTGGATGCAGACTTTGATCCTGCCCTGAGCCACAGGGTATTTTGTATTGGCAGTGACCAGAATTATGATCTGCTTTACATCAGGCACACCTATTCCCTGTTGAGCGAAGAGGCTCCGAAGGCGAGTTTCGAATGGGTACCCTGTTTATATCAGGAAGAAGAAAGACATGATGCGCTGCGCTCTCGCAGGGTGGATGTGATTATTACTTCTTTACCTCTCAAATCTCCGGGTTTTTATGATGAGGAGGTCGCTCAGGATCATATCGTGGCCGCCTGTGCCAGAAACCATCCAAGAATCGGGACGGTTGGTGAATTTGATGGTTTTTTTGCCGAGTCTCATACTGCCCTGAGCCGTTACAGGATGAATGACCTGTTCATGGATTCTCTGGCGCTGGAAACCCTGCCGGCCAGAAAAATTGTTTACCGGAATGATTCACTGCTGACGCTTATGGCGATGGCTGCCAGTACCGACTGGCTATGTATTTGCCCGAAAAAAATTGCAGAAGAGTATACCGGCGCATTGGGACTGCATGTATTTACCCTGCCTTTTAAAATTCAACCATTCCCGGTTTATCTGAGCTGGCACAGTTCCCGTGAAGGGGATGCTGGCTTGCTATGGTTGCGGGATAAAATCAAAGCAGGTTTTACTCTGGATTAAGTAGTGCTTAATCCACTTTGTCTGTGTACTGCAATGATGAAGTAGAACGTTTTTTTTACAGTGTCCAGGAAATAAAAGAGTCGCTCCCTGCTCTTTTGACATAGTTTCCGAGGTCTCGAATGAAACGTTCAATCCTGTCTACAGTTATCGCCGGTCTGATTGTAAGTGGGTCAGCCATAGCTTATGAAGGTAAGCCAGCCACTGCCGTCACTGAAGCTGCAAATGCCAGCGTTCAGGCATCGTTACCCTTTTCCGACAAAACCGACTTTGACGAAGCAACCCGGGGCTTTATTGCCGATTTGCAGGAAGGTCAGATCGTGCGCGATGACGGCAAACCTGCCTATTCCATGGAAGATTTCCGCTTTCTGAAGGGTGACGCACCGACTACCGCCAACCCAAGCCTGTGGCGGCAAAGTGTTCTGAATGCCAACAGCGGTCTGTTTGAAGTCACTGAAGGTGTTTATCAGGTTCGTTCCTGGGATCTGGCGAACATCAGTTTTATTCGTGGTACGTCTGGCTGGATTGTTATAGATCCACTGACTTCTACTGAAACCTCTGCCGCAGCCATTAAGCTGTTGCGTGAAAAAGTGGAAGACCTGCCAGTGTCAGCCGTTATTCTTACGCACAGTCATGGTGATCACTTTGGCGGCGTGAAAGGTATTGTGACTCAGGAGCAGATTGACTCTGGTGATGTTGAAGTCATTGCTCCGGTTCACTTCTTCGAGGAATCTGTGAACGAAAACCTGATGGCTGGTAACCAGATGAGCCGTCGAGCCAGTTATATGTACGGCAACCTGTTGCCTAAAAGCCCGACAGGTACTCTGGGTTCCGGGTTGGGAACAACAACATCGGCCGGTGAATTCACAATTGTTGAACCCACCATTGAAATCAGCAAGACGCCAACCAGCCTGACGGTTGATGGCATCGATATGGAATTTATGTACACCCCGGGTGCCGAGGCTCCTGCTGAACTTATGTTCTACATCCCCAGGTTCAAGGCTCTGATGCAGGCTGAAGAGATCAATAAAACTCAGCACAACCTTTATACCCTGCGAGGCGCAAAGGTTCGAAGTGGTCTTGACTGGTCGAAATATATTCAGCAAACCATTGAACAGTATGGTGACGAGGTGGAAATCTCCTTTGGCAGCCATCACTGGCCAACCTGGGGTAATGAACGGATTGTGGACTTCTGGGAAGGGCAGCGTGACACCTATCGTTATATTCACGACGAAACCCTGCGACTGGCTAACAAAGGCATGACCATGCTGGAAGTCGCTGAGGCTGTAAAACTGCCTGAAAGTCTTTCCAGTGGGTTTGCTAACCGAGGGTACTATGGCTCAGTCAGCCATAATGCCAAGGCACAGTACCAGCTGTACTACGGTTGGTTCAGTGGAAATCCCGCAGAACTTCATGAATTACCGCCAGTGGAAGAGGGGCGGAAGTTTATTGAGTACATGGGTGGAGCTGACAATGTGATTGAAAAAGCCCGTGTCGACTTTGCCAGAGGGGAATACCGCTGGGTAGCGACCGCATTGAACCATGTGGTGTTTGCAGAACCTGAAAATACTGAAGCCAAAGAGCTTCTGGCAGACTCTCTTGAACAGATGGGCTATCAGGCAGAAAGTGGTCCATGGCGTAACTTCTACCTTTCAGGTGCAAGGGAGCTGCGTACTGGCGTCATGTCTGCTGTCACACCAAACACCAGCTCTCCGGATATTATCAAAAGCCTGAGTCTGGAAACCTATCTGGATTATCTGGGTGTTCGGCTCAATCATCCTGAAGCGGCTAAAACCGAGCTGGCCTTCAATGTGGTCATGCCGGATGTGAACGAAAAATTCATGATGAAGGTCGAAAACGGTGTGTTGAATTACACCATGAGTAAGCAGATGGAGGAACCACAGGCGACCATTACTCTGGATCGTGACATTCTGGATGCGATCAATCTGCGGCAAATCAGCACTGAAGATGCTATCAGAGGGGGCGAAATCCGAATCAAAGGCGAAAAGGCCCGGGTTGATGAATTTATTGCACTACTTGATGTATTCCCATTCTGGTTCAACATCGTAACTCCCTGAGTTCTATTCAGACCAATCTTTCATTCAATGATTGTTTACCTGCCCGGTATGCCGGGCAGGTTGCACTGTTCTATACCGAAAAAATCAGAGCATCGCCCAATGACCGTAAAAACCAATCTTGCAGCAGGTATGCTGTCAGTGACTTTTATTGCAGTATCGTCTCCATTGTTAGCCGACGATGTGCAGGATATGTCTGATCCGCTGGCTGTTTATACCCAGGCAGGAGTGGGAGTTACCAATAAGGGGTTGAATATTAAGTTAGGTAACACTTATGACACTGGCAATGTCGATACCATGGCCATGAACATCATTGAGATTAAAGGCTTTGGTGCTGATTCTCTTGGGCTGGAAGGCAATGATTCCATCAACTCAGCGCGGTTTCGAAACTTTAAGCTGGATACCACCAATGGTCGTGGCAGCCAGATAGATGCTAACTGGGACTTCAACACTAATACCGGTAATGTTTCCTACAGCTTTATCCAGGCACTGCCTGCTATTGGGCCGGTACAGTTCTACCCTCTGGCTGGTGTCGGCCTGACGGTGACGGACTCGGCTGAGATCAGAGGGCAAAAATCCGAGATAGGCAGTGTGGGTTATGCCATTCCATCCAGTTTTGCGGTTATCGGCACATACAGCAAGATAACCCTGACAGATAATATATGGCTGAACTACAACCCGATGTATTTTACTACATTTAACGACAATGAGTTTATGTCTGATGTGATGGATGGCTTGTATCATGAACTTGCAGCCAGCTATCAGCTGAACCCACGTCAGAATATTCGGGTATTTGCAAACTACGCTGCAACCGAGATGAATGACGACTGGGATTGGCGACTGGAGTTTAATCACCAGTTCTAAAGAGTGTCGCTATAAACTGGACAGTCACTACTGTTAGCGGATAGCTTAATTATCTGTCCCGATGAAATATAAAGTCCCGGGCGAAGGCAATGCCTGACTTAAACACAGGTGGTTCGGGCAAATAATATTAAGACAGAGCTTTCGGAAACTGACAATGCTAATAAAAATGAAAAGAGCCAGCGATGTCTGCAGTAGTGAAATCACTTCAGAATCCATTTACCAGCAGCGTCGGGAGTTTCTTAAAAAGTCAGGACAGTATGCCTTCGCTGGCCTGGGGCTGGCGCTGACGGGCTGCTCGGATGCTTCTGATAAAACCGTTGTCTCAGCTGGCAGTGACTATCAGGGCATTCCCCAGCTACCTGCGCCACAATGGTTAAAAGAAAAAGTTGCCACCTACAAACGCAGTGATTTTGTCACCGATGAAAAACTTACGCCTTATGCCAATGTGACTCAATACAATAATTTTTATGAGTTTGGCTATGAGAAAACCGATCCGGCGGAACATGCAAAAGACTTTGTCACTGATCCATGGTCGGTGGTGATTGAAGGCGCGGTGGAAAAGCCCGGAACCTACCATCTTGAGGACTTGCTCCGGACGGAAGCGATGGAAGAGCGCATTTACCGGCTACGCTGTGTCGAGGCATGGTCAATGGTTATTCCCTGGGTGGGTTTTTCTCTGGCGGATATGATTAAACGCTTTCAACCAACTTCAAAAGCAAAGTTTGTTGAATTCACTACCTTGTACGACCCGAAACAGATGCCCGGGCAGAAGTCCCGTTTCAGTTCCATTCAGTACCCTTATATAGAAGGTTTGAGAATGGATGAAGCCATGAATCCATTGTCGTTTATGGCAGTTGGCGTTTATGGCAAAACTCTGCCACCACAGAACGGTGCGCCAGTCAGGCTGGTGGTGCCCTGGAAATACGGTTTCAAAAGCATCAAGTCCATCGTTAAAATCCGTTTTACTGAAACAATACCGGACACCACCTGGGCGCTGTCTGCACCCGGAGAGTATGGCTTTTATGCCAATGTGAATCCGAATGTCAGCCATCCCCGCTGGAGTCAGGCGTCAGAGCGACGCCTGCCCGCAACCCTGTTAAGCCCGAACCGTAGGGATACGCTGATGTTTAATGGTTACGGGGATGAAGTGGCTCATTTATATAAAGGTATGGATTTACAGCGGTTTTACTGATGCTTCACCCCTGCCATAAATAGATGGCTGCATAAGCGCGCCATGGCCGCCAGTCTTCAGCCATGGCTTCAATTTGTCTGGGTTTCAACACATCATCACCGGTTGAAAGCATCTTGATAATTCCAAGGTCACTGGCTGGAAAGGCGTCGGGCTGGCTGAGCCCACGCATGGCAAGATAATGAGCCGTCCATGGTCCAATGCCCGGTTCCCTGCAGATTCTCTGGACAAAGTCGTCTAATCCCTCATTGCAATGCAACTCAAGCGCGCCGCTGGCCACCTGTCGGGTAAGGTTAATCAGGGTCGCTTTACGGGTTCGGGTTAAGCCGATCTGATCGAAACTGGCTTGTGCCAGCACAGAGGAGTCTGGAAAGCCGTGAGTAATGCCTTCAGGCGCACCAGAAGGCAAAAGTGAACCATATTGCTGGACAATTCGCCCTGCCAGAGTCGTTGCTGCCTTAACACTGATCTGTTGACCGAGAATGGCACGAACCGCAAATTCAAAAGGATCCCAGCAGCCGGGCAGGCGTGTACCCTTATGCTTTTCGATCAGTCTGGCAAACAGATCATGCTGTGACAGGCAGAATTCTATCTGATCCATGGGAGCATCCAGATCCATAATTTTTCGCACTCGGCCTACGACTTCCTGTTCAAGCAGCTTCTGGCTGAACGGCAGCTCGATATCCAGTTGTAAAGCATTGGGCTGGCTGGATGGCGTCAGTCGTAACCAGCCCTGCCTGTCATTGAGGGCAATGCTTCGTGTATAAGCGTTATCGGTGACGCACTCAACACCGGGAATGGCGCGATGACGAAAAAAGTTCAGCATGTTGGCCCAGTTAAAGGGCGGCTTATAAGACAGGGTGAATGTAAACACGGTTGATCCTGATAATGTTGAACTGGCAGAAGCCCGATAATATCTGGCTGAAAACGCACTGTTTTCTCTGCGCAAATTCATTTAAAACAACAGTCGTTGCCAATCGACCAATCGTTTTAAGGATTTCTATCCAACCATGTATGCCGTTATTTTTGAAGTGCAAATAAAGAAAGGTTGTCAGGACAAGTACCTCAGGCGAGGTGCAATGTTGCGTGAAGAGCTAGTGAAATATGAAGGATTTTTGTCTGCCGAACGTTTCTCAAGTGTCGTGAAAGAAGGCAAAATCTGCAGCCTGTCATTCTGGGAGAGTGAAGAGGCTATCCGCAACTGGAAAGCCGCTATGAAACATGAAATGTGTCAGAACGAAGGTAAGTCGGCGTTGTTTGACGACTACCGTATTCGCATTGCTAAAGTAGAGCGCGACTACACCATGCGTTAACTTGATGAATAGCCTCTTTGTGGAGGCTTAATCAGCGGTGCGAGCGAAAATATCGTCCCGTAGCAGGCCGGATACGGTGAAAGCGGTTTGCAGGCTCAGGCGCAGGTTAAGGCTGATAGCACAGACCATGGACAGATAAATAGCGACCATAATGGCTATCTGATATTTCGCTGCCGTAAGAGGGAGTGCGCCACCAAGAATCTGACCTGTCATCATACCCGGCAATGACACAATACCCAGTGTTGCCATGGTGCCGACGATGGGTGTCATTGATACTCTGACCGCCCTGCGGAAGAAAGGTTGTACGGCTTCAGAAACGGTCGCGCCCAGCAGCAGGTCGGAATGATAGCAGGCTTCTTCCCGGCGCAGGTCGGTGTAAAAGGTTTCCAGTGCGCGAATGTTGCCCTGTAAACAGTTACCCAGCAACATACCGGCGATAGGAATCAGGTAGCGGGCATCGTAAAAAGGTTCTGGCTGAACCAGGATCAGCAGGAACAGGAAACAGACCGATACAATCGCAATCATCAAACTGACCTGAGTCACCCAGAAAAAACGCGCCAGCTTTAGCCCTGCACCTTTCACAATGCTGATATTGGCAACAGTGATCATTACCAGTAACCAGACGATATTCAGCCACAGATGGTTCAGCTCGAACAGGTATTTCAGATATAAGCCAACCAGCATCAGTTGTGCCGTCATTCGTACGACACTGACAAGCGTATTGCGGCTCAGCTCAATCAACTTCCAGCGATAGAGAAGGAACGCAGGAATCAGCAAAAAGGTACTAAAGAGCAGCAGACTGTTCAGGTTGATATCAATGACAGACGACATTTTGCTTATCTCCGATAATCTGACCATTGTCCATCATGACAATCCGTTCGCATCGGTCAAGCCAGTGTTGATCGTGAGAGGTTGAAATAACCGTACGCCCCCTGCCTAGCAGCTCTTCGATGACATTATTCCGGCTTTCAGCATCCAGGGCTGAAGTCGGTTCGTCGGCAATGATCAATTCGGGCTCAAGCAGTAGCACCCGAATAATGGCGAACCTCTGCTTCTGCCCACCAGACAGTTCCGATGGGTGATGCTCCAGCAAGCTTCTGGATAGTAGAAATTGATCCATTAATCGATAAAGAGTGTGTTCTGGAAATGATTTGGCCCGAAAAACTTTGAATGAAAAGGGGCGTTGGAGGGCCTCAAGAACTGTTGAACCTGACAAGGCGCTTTCCTGTCCGATATAACCAGCTTTCAGTCGTACAATATGAATAGAGTCTGGTGTAACCGGCTGGTGGTTAAACAGGTAATGACCTGCCTGCCATTCACAGCCACCTACCAGAGTTTTCAGCAATGTGCTTTTGCCACAGCCGGACGGTCCCTGCAGCGCAACGGATTCTCCCTTATGAACGGTGATGCTACTGTCTCTGATCACAGTATTGCCACCCCGGACTACTTGTAAACCTTCCAGCTTGATCATGGTGTTATCGTTCTTGACAGACGATCCTCACTGCATAAAAATCAATATCGATTAACGATATCGGTTTACGATAATGAGTTCTGAAAGAAAAAACAAGGTCATTAGTAAACTCTTTTCAGGGTTTATCCAGATTCACATTCTCCGGCATGCCAGCAAAGGCGAACTATATGGGTCGTGGTTAATTGAGCATCTGCAAAGTCATGGCTATACGCTGAGCCCGGGGACGTTATACCCTATGCTCAAACGAATGGTGTCGGATGAATTG
This sequence comes from Endozoicomonas sp. NE40, assembly GCF_040549045.1. Classification (NCBI taxonomy): domain Bacteria; kingdom Pseudomonadati; phylum Pseudomonadota; class Gammaproteobacteria; order Oceanospirillales; family Endozoicomonadaceae; genus Endozoicomonas; species Endozoicomonas lisbonensis. The sequence goes on from NZ_JBEWTB010000002.1 coordinate 3,034,314, forward strand.
CTGACGTTTACTGAAAAAAACGTCGATGGGCGTATACGTAAAATGTACCAGACTACCCCGTTGGGTGATGAAGTGCTTGGAGAAGCTGAGGTGAAAATAAAAGAGCTGGGTAAACGTCACATATAAAGCTTCTTGTTTTTTTGCCTTGTCCCTTTATATTAGTTCTTATGGCTTGAATTCAGATGAGATGTATCTGGTTTTGACAGGGAATAGAAACTAACAGGGAGACAGGGAATGCATCTCATTATTTATACCAGTCGTTATACCGGAGAAGCTTCACAGATAACTGACGATCTGCGAACGATTACCCAGACGGCCAAAAACAATAACCCGGCGCTCAACATCACCGGGTTACTTTTTTATCACAACCAGCAATTCATGCAGATTATTGAAGGTGAAAAGCCTGACCTGGAAGGATTAATGAAGGTTGTGACAGCAGACCCCAGGCATAAGGAAGTGATTCGTATTGTGGACCAGGAAGTGCCGGAACGTGGCTTCAGCGACTGGAATATGGACAGCTTCAACCTGGCAGAACAGCAGCAGCTTACGCCTGATCAGTTGAAAGCGATTAAAGAACTGTATAGCCAGAACTTTGCTATGCAATCGAATTCCGTCGTCGACTTTTATCGATCAATGTTAAGTGATGATAAAGCTGATTATTGCTGATGCAGTTCTTATCAGTGCGAGCCTTACTCTCTTCGAATAATAAAATGCTCTATTCTGATATTTTGTGCATTAGCTCTTGTCTGCTGAATAATCCAGTCAGCAGCAAGTCGCAGGCTGGGCCATCTACGTTCCCTGAATGGATTCATCTGTAGAGTGATGACCTCGTCAGACTCAATTCTCTGGTATAAAACAAGAGGGTTAGATGATGAGTCGAGGTATATCAACGAAAGTGATGCCCTGATCCGCAGCTCAGCGGCGTTGCCTTGAAGCAGTCTTCTTGAGTACATAGCCCAGAGAGAAAAAATATTACGAAAGTAATTGTCGTCTGCACTGCTACCAAAAACATCAACGGTTTCTCCCCTTCTAATGACTCTTACTGCCCTGTGGCTATCGAAAGAGGCGATTTCGCAGCGCTGCCTGTTGCAAAGGAGTATCCAAAGATAGGCTAATTCAAAATGTGTGAAGCCAAATTGATGTGAATCTCTCATTGTACAAAATAGCGACTCCATATTTTCATACATTCCATACTCCGCGCCGAACAAACGGTTGAGGATGGAAGGGATGGGGAGATCTGTTTCTTCTCCATCCATTGCAACGGCAGCAATACTGAAAATACTAAAAAAAACGACATAGAGGCTTGATGTTTTTTGAACAAAAATAAAGGCGTTGATTGGCAGCATGTACTTACTTATTAAGAAAGATTATTCTGAACTACACTGGCTGCAGCCAGTAGCTTTATGGGAAATGTAGATAACAGACCGGTGTAAGGGGGTTAAATATTTTCGTCACCCTCTGAGGTGAAAAATATTTCACGGTAAAAAATACAATGGACTGGATAGCCAGATCGAAGCTTATTGTCTTACCCATTTGCCTGGTCCCGCTGGGTTTGATCGTATATTTTGCGTTTACCAATCAGCTGGGACCGGACCCTGGTAATGCCCTGACTAAAGATCTGGGCGAGTGGGCCTTGCGCTTCCTTTGTCTGACGTTATTGATAACGCCCCTCAGAAAGGTGACAGGGGTTTCGAAACTGATTCGTTTTCGTCGTATGCTCGGCCTGTTTACCCTGTTTTATGGCCTGTTGCATACCGTTTCCTATCTGGCTTTTATGCTTGGCTGGCAATGGCTGACCTTGCTGGAAGACCTTTACCAGCGACCTTATATTATTGTTGGAGCCCTTGCGGTTATTATTCTTGTCATTCTGGGCATCACTTCAACAAAGGGGATGATGCGCAGACTGGGGAGAAACTGGTCAAGGCTGCATCGTCTTGTATATATGGCTGCCATTCTGGCCGTGGTCCATTATCTCTGGCTGGTTAAAAGTGATTACTCCAAACCGGCCTTTTATCTGGTTGTTGTGTTTGTTTTGCTGTGTTTTCGCATACCCTGGAAGCGAATACGTTCCTGACTCATACCATTGAGCAGCAAAATTCATCCTGTTCAGCCAACGAATGGTTTGCACTAAATAACCAGGCTGTTCAGGATGAGTTTTGCACCAGCTTCCAAAAGCTAATCGGATTTAATGGTTCTCATGCGCTGTCACAGTCCCAATGACGCTACCTAGTGGTGTAGGTTTGGGATCATTCCGGTGTTTTGCTGCATTGACCGCCCACTCCGCAAGCTTAACTTTGTCTCGCTGAAAGACCATTATGTACGTTGATCCTCCAAGTTCGAAGTGTCCAATGTCAGTACCGCGCGAAATGTTGACTGGCCTGGAGCCTTCATCGACGACCATGTCAGGTTCAATAACAGTCGTTGATACTTCGACCATTCCAATAGGAATGAGAGCAATGTAACCAGCCGTTTTGTGTTTGAATATAAAAATGGCACGGGCAGCAACGTGTCCAAGATAGGGCTGTGCCCCTATGCTGTTCCAGGTAGCAGGTCCTTGTTTTTGTTTGATCCGTTGAGCGTAGTATGTTCCGGGTTGCACCCATGACCGTACAAGCTCTCCATCAAGTGGTGCATTCCAGCGGTGGTAGTGTTTGGCAGATAAGAAACCTTGATAAAGTTGCCCACCTTCAAACAGCTCAGCCCACTGTTTTTGACCTCCGAAGAGATCAAGCAGGGAATAGTCTGCATCCTTAATCCAGAATTTGGTTTCGAGTGCCAGATTGTCCTGGTACCGCCATGGCACTGTTTCACAACCGATGTTGATATCAATAGCCGGATTACCCATAAATGGACGCGCACCGGTTACAAATTTGCGTGTAAAAAATGAGTTCCATGAGTCATAGCCGTACCCTTGTCTGGTCTTGTCATGTTCCATTTGATCCCAAACGCCAGCTTTCCAGGCTGCCCTGGAAATCCAGGAACCCTCTTTTTCAGGGTTGTATATGTCTAACTTATCAAGTGACTCGCTGCTTTTAAGGTAGGCATTCCAGGCATTTAACACTTTCTTCAATTGTTGATTGAACACTGCATCGTGGAATAAGGCTACGCCGGACTCCGTAGCCATTGGGACAGCCAGAAAACTATGGAGTGGCATCCCCTTCATTGAGGTATCGTAAAAAGATGGGGT